>SHZS01000046.1 GCA_009692105.1 Gemmatimonadota bacterium
CATGCTCGCGAGCAGAGCGACCCGCCCCCCGGCCGAGGGAATCTCGCCCAGGAGGTCGAGTGCGGCGGCCACGGACTGGGGGTTGGCGTTGTAGCAGTCCAGGAGGAGGGTGAGCCCCCCGATCGCCCTGACCTCGTTCCGGAGCTTCCGCCCATGGACCGCCGCCGCCCCCCGGGCTGCGGACTCGGCGTCGGCGCCCAGGAGCTTCGCGAGCGAAAGGGCGAGCACGAGGTTCCGCGCCCCGTGCTTCCCTGGCATCCCGGCCCCGATCTCTCGCCCCGAGAATCGAACCCGGTACCGCCCGTCCGGCCCGCTCGACAGGAGCTTGCCCTTGAGCTCTGGATCCGCCGCGTCCGAGAGCCCCGCCACGTGGACACCCTCGCGGATCTCGCGAGCGCGCCTGGGAAGAGCGGGGGGATCGTCCCCGACCACGAGGACGGCGTCCCGCTTTGCCCCCTGAACGAGTGCGAGCTTCTCTTCGAGCACGCCCTCGAACGATCCCAGCCCCTCGAGGTGGGCCTCGGACACTGTCGTCACCAGCCCGGCGTCGGGCTCGGCGATGGCAGTGAGGGTGGAGATCTCGCCGGGGACGCTCGTCCCCATCTCGAGCACAACGACCTCCGCGCTATCCGGCGCAGCGAGGAGGGTCAGGGGCACGCCGACTCGGTTGTTCTGGTTCCCCTGCGTGGCGTGAACACGGAAGCTCCCCGAGAGGGCCGCCGCCAGGATCTCCTTCACGGTCGTCTTCCCGGAGGAGCCCGTGATGGCCGCGATCCTGGCAGGAAGCGCGCGTCGCCGGTATCGGGCCAAGGCACCGAGGGCGTCGAGTGTGTCTGCCACGCGATAGAGCGGGAGCGAGCCGCTGCTTGCAGTCTCGCGGGAGACGACGGCGCCGCCGAGCTCGCGAGCCGCCGCTTCCCCAAGAAAGTCGTGGCCGTCGAAGCTGTCGCCGACCAGAGCCACGAACAGCTCTCCGTGTCCGGCCGTACGAGTGTCCGTCGAGATCGCCGGGAAGGTCGAAGCGGGCGTACCCGAGCGCGGAGGAAGGCCCAGGGCGTCGCGGACCGTCGAGTCCGTCCACGCAAAGGCCGCACTCATGCCGCCCGTCCGGAGTCCAGGATCTCGCGAACGACTTCGCGCTCATCGAACGGCCGCTTCTCGGTACCGATGATCTGGTAGGTCTCGTGCCCTTTTCCGGCGAGGAGCACCACGTCCCCCGGGCGGGCGAGCTCGAGAGCCCTCGCGATGGCATCTCGGCGGTCCGTGATTCGCTCGAAGGTGGCCGCCTCCATCTCCACCCCGATCTCGTCGATGATGGCTTCGGGATCCTCCGTCCGTGGGTTGTCCGAGGTCACGATGACCACGTCCGCCCCCCGCATGGCCACGTGCCCCATCTCAGGACGCTTGCCCCGGTCGCGATCCCCACCCGCACCGAAGACCAGCACGAGGCGCCCGGGATAGAGCGGCCGCAGGGTCTCGAGCACGCGCTCGAGGGCGTCGGGTGTATGCGCGTAGTCCAGGATGACGGGAACGGGCTCGCGGACGGTCACCTCCAGCCGCCCTCGAGGCTGGGGCGCGTCGACGAGTCGGAGTGCCGCCTCACCGAGGCTCTCCCCCATGAGGAGCGCGGTCCCGATCGCGGCAAGCGCGTTCTCGATATTGAAGCGGCCGAGGAGGGGAAGAGAGACCGCTACATCGTCGCCGCCCCATCGAACCCGGAAGCGGCTTCCTTCCCCCGTCAGACTCACGTCTTCCGCCACGAGATCCGGGAGGCGCTCTCCACGGAAAGGGGGCACACCGTTCGCCGCCTCGCCCTCCAGGCGGCTCACCACCCATCTGAGCTCGACGGGGGGAAGCCCCGCCCAAGCCGGGTCATTGGCGTTCACTACGACGCCCCCGTTCTCCCGCACGAGGAGAAGGAGGCGCGCCTTCGCGTCCAGGTACGCCGACCGTGTCCGGTGGTAATCGAGGTGGTCGCTCGTCAGGTTGGTGAAGACGGCTACATCCACGCGGATCCCGTCCAAACGGTGCTGATCCAGGGCGTGCGAGGATGCCTCGAGGCATACAGCGAGGACGCCCTCGGCCAGAAGCTCCTCCAGCGCACTCGCGATCTCGACGGGCCCCGGAGTCGTGAGCCCGTCGGTGCAAGGACGGACGGAGCCGTCGGGCCCCGTGACCCCGAGCGTCCCAATGGCGGCGGAGGGCCAGCGTGCGGAGAGGAGGTGGCGAACGAGGAGCGCCGTGGTCGTCTTGCCGTTCGTCCCAGTCACCGCGGCGACGCGGAGATGGCGCGTGGGATCCCCTGCGAGGAGCTGGGCCGCTATGGCGGCGGCCCGCCTTCCGTCGTCCACCCGGAGTTGCGGAACGACTACATCCACGAAGCGCTCTACGAGCGCCGCGGCCGCCCCCCGCCGCACGGCCTCTTGGACGAAGTCGTGTGCGTCGGTCGCCGTCCCTTTCCAGGCCAGGAAGAGCTGCCCTCTGGAGACGGCCCGAGAGTCCTGGTTCGCGGAGGAAATCGTGACGCCCCCATCGCCCCTCAGCTCGGTAGAGACACCCGCCCCTCGAAGGGACTGGGCTAGCCCGGCAAGCGTGAGCGGCGAATCGGCCATCACCCTCCCCTTCCGCCTGCCGTGCCTTCGACGGGCCCGTCTCCCGACGATGTTCCTCCTGACGCGGTCCGCCGGACCGACCGACTCGTGGTGAGGAGGCGGACCGCTTCGCCCGGCACCAAGGAGGTGCCCGCGCTCGGCACGCTCCCCGAGACGAGATCTCCGGCATCCCACTCCACGTATAGCCCCATGAGGTGGAGGCGCCGCGCCGCGGCACGGGGCGTGAGGTTCCGGAGCTCCGGAACCGTCACACGCGCGTGCATGCTCGCCTGTTCGCTCGACTCCGCCGCTCCTTCCCCCGCCCCATCGATCCGGATGCTCGTAGTGGTCACCTCCGGCTCGATTGCGGTCCGTGTAGATGCAAAGAGCGAGGCCGCAGCGCCGCGCGTTTCTGGATCTCCCTCGGCAAGGGACCCGATGGATGTCGTTCTCTGGGCCCTCGCAATGGCCGCGAGCGCTCCCCTGTCGAGCGGGGGGTTCCGGGCCGCGAGGATGGCCTCCAAGGTGGCCCGCGTGACCGGAGCGGCCGTCGCCCCGCCGTAGTACTCCTTTCCGCGTGGGCGCTCCAGCTTCACGTAGACCACGAGCTGCGGGTCGTCGGCCGGGAAGAACCCGATGAACGAGGCGAAATAGTCTCCGACGGCGTACCCATCCTGACCGTACGCGCGGCTCGTCCCGCTCTTCCCCGCCACAGCGAACGAGGCGAGGCGCGCACGCGTTCCCGTTCCCACCTCGACGGCCTGAACGAGAGCCTGGCTGATCTCCCGGGCGATCTCCTTGGACACGACCCTCCGGACCGCCCTCGGCTCGAAGCGCTCGACCACGCGGTCATCGTCATCCCGGACCTCTTTCACGAGGCGGGGCTCCATGAGCATTCCCCCGTTCGCGAGCGCACCGTACGCCATGGCGAGCTGCAACGGGGTCACCGCGATCTCGTATCCGATGGCGAGCGATGCGGGCGACTGGAGCGACCAAGAGGCCGGGCGCCGGAGCGTGCCTTCCGCCTCGCCAGGGAGGCCCACCCCCGTGGCGACCCCGAAGCCGAAGTCGCGGAGGCCCTCGAACTGCTCATCCTCGGTCAGAACGCTCGCGGCCTTCGAGATCCCCACATTCGAAGAGACCTGCAGCGCTCGTGCCAGAGTGACCGTTCCCACAGCCGTCACGTCGGTGATCTGGCGACCATGCACGACCCAGCTACCGTTCTCGGTTTCTACCGAGTCCGCGAGGTCCGCCCGCCCCTCGCGGAGGAGAGTGGCGACCGTGAACGGCTTCAGAGTGGAGCCCGGCTCGTAGGGGGTGTTGAGGACGCCCAGGAGGTTTGTGATCCCGTCACGGATGGACACCATCGCGAGGATCTCGCCGGTGCGCGGATCCGTGACGAGCAGATCACCTCCCAGCGCGTCGTTCTCCTCGACCGCTCGCTCCAGCTCTTCCTGCGCGATCTCCTGGAGGCCCACGTCGAGTGTGAGGACGACCGACCCGCCGGTGCGAGGGGCCCGGACCATCCAGGTCTCCCCAGGGATCGGACGCCCGTCCGAGTCCCGTGCCAGGGTCTCCGCGCCGGGCGTCCCATGGAGGCGCCCCTCGAACTCCTCCTCGATCCCGCCCATGCCGACCTGATCCACGACGGCTCCGAGGAGCCCCCGGGCGACGGGCCCGTGCGGATAGAACCGCTCGACCTGACGCTCCACGTAGATGCCACGCACCCGTCCCAGCGCCTTCCGGACCGCCGGCGGATAGCGGCCGGAGATCTGGACCCACCGGCGGGAATCAGCAGTGACCGCTCGCGCCTGACCGATCGGAATCTCGAGCGCGGAGGAAAGGATCCCCGCCGCCTCGCGCCGATCCAGCAGCTCGTGTGGTGCAACGGCCACACGGAAGGTTTCGTGCGAGAGGGCGAGCGGGACTCCCGTCCGATCCAGGATCGCCCCCCGTCCCGCCGCAACTTCCGAGCTCGTGCGGTGCTGCTGGTCGGCCTGGGCGCTCCAATGCGCACCCTGAACCACCTGGATCTGGACGGCGCGAACGATCAGGCCGGTTCCCACGAGGAGCCAGATGCCGAGGAGTAGGCGGCGGCGGAAGGATGGTGGAGCGTCCCGAAGCTCGCCCCGACCCGTTTGACGGCGCCGGCGCGTCATGGGGTCGCTCCCGGAAGGAGCACGATCTCGCCCGCCCCATCGCTGGGCGTGCGCATACCGAGGCGCTCCCGCGCCGTACGCACCACGCGGCCCCGACTCTCCAAGACCTGGACCCGGCTCTCAAGCTCGTTCCGCTCCGCAGTGAGGAGGGAGCTCTCCCGCTTGAGGCCGTCCAGCTCCTCGAGGCGTTCGAGCGCCCGAGCTTGCCTCCACGTCACGAGGCTCAGCGCGGAGAGGAGGAGGGCAACAGCAAGCGCGACGAGCAGCGGACCCGCGAGCTTCATGCTGCCTTCCTCCACCCACGCAGGCGAGCGCTCCGGGTCCGCGGATTCCGCGTCACCTCGGCCTCGCCGGGCCGAACCACGCGACGGGTGAGGAGCGTTCCATCGGCCTTCCCTTCGCAAACGCAGATCGGGAGCTCCGGAGGGCACACGCATTTCCGGCTCCAGTCCAGGAAGGCCCGCTTGACCTGCCGATCCTCGAGAGAGTGGTAGGAGATGATCGCCAGCACGCCCCCGGGGAGGAGCGCATCCCGGATCCGGGGAAGGGCGGCCTCCAGAGATTCCAGCTCCCGGTTCACCTCGATCCGAAGGGCCTGGAAGATCTGCGCCTTCTCACTGGGGGTGGGTCGGTGCCTGAACGCCTTCGCGATCGCCTCCACGAGGTCGTCGGCCACACGAAACGGCCGGTCTCCTCGGAGGAGCGTGACCGCCTTCGCGAGTCGCGCCGCGCGGCGAACCTCCCCGTACTCGCGGAAGACGCGGCGGAGCTCGTCCTCGCTCGCCTTGTTCAGGATGTCGGCGGCCGTGGGCGCTTCTGCGTCCGCCTGGGACATTCGCATATCCAGAGGGGCGTCCGCGCGGAAGCTGAATCCCCGCGCATCCTCGTCCAACTGGTGGGTGCTTACGCCAAGGTCCAGGAGAGCTCCTGAGAGGGAGGGTCCGTTCGCCGACGCGGTGCGGGCCGCCTCGTCGAACCGTGCTTCCACGAGGCGGACTCGGTCCCCGTACGGACGAAGCGCCTCCCGCGACGCAGCGAGTGCCTCCGGATCCCGATCGACCCCCAGGATCCTGCACTCGCGATAGCGATCGAGGAGCGCCGCGGCATGACCCCCTCCCCCCACCGTACCGTCCATGATCTCGCCTCGTCCCGCCGGCTCCAGGAGCCCCACCACCTCCTGGACCAGCGCTGGTTCGTGGTACCGCATGGCCGCCGACTACCCGAAGATCCGATGCAACTCCGTCGACCGTCCCGCGTCCGTTTCCAGGTCGTCCGGATGGAGCTTCCGGAAAGTCTCTGGGTCCCAGATCTCGATCCGGTCCATCGCTCCGATCAGGAGGACGGATCCATTCAGAGGGACCCTCTCCTTGAACCACGCAGGGATCAGAATCCTCCCCTGCTTGTCCGGCGACAGGTCGGTGGCCCGTGACGTTACCTCGCGAAGGACACGCGCCATGTCCGGGCGCTCGCGCCGGAGCGCCAGAAGCCGGGTCTTCACTTCGGACCACACGTCGTCAGGAAAGAGCGTCAGGTTCGTAGGCTCCCACTGCACGAGAACCAGGCGGGCGCCCGCGGCCTTTCGGCGGTATTCCACCGGAAGGCTCACCCGACCTTTAGGGTCGAGCTGGTACTCGTAACGCCCAAGGAAGCCCGTCACCCCGCCCCCTCCTTGTGGGATAGTATGGGGAAAAGTGGCAAATAGTGGCAACGCATGGACAACTTATGCGGGTCGGCCGAAGCTGGTCAAGAGTCTCTTTGGTGACAGAGGAAAGGGGGGTGTCAGTGGGAGTCGGGCCGCCCCGGACCGAGGGTGGCAGGATGGGGGGAAAGAAGAAGGGGGCGCCGCGACCTCCGCGGCACCCCCTTTTCCACTTGGTCCTTCGGACTATTCCCTGAAGCCTAAGCGGCCCGGGAAGGAGTGCAGATCAAGCCAAATTAGCCCGCGCGGGCAATGATGGCATCCTGTACCGCGAGCAAGGCGTTCAGGGCACCGATGATCTGGTCCATGTTCTGGTTCGCCGAAACCGCGTACGCCCGACCGAGCTCCGCGATCCCGAGCGACTCAACGAACAAGGGACGGCTGGCCCGAGCGGACTCGAGAGTCTGCGGGCCCCCGAGCGCCTGCCCCTGGAGGAGCAGCGCGTAGGTGTGGAAGAAGTTCGCCTGGGAGCTGACGATCTCCGAGATGCCTGCCAGTCCCTTGGCCGTGACGAACAACTTGATTCCAGAAGGGATGTCCATCTTCAGCATCCGCTCCTGATAACCGTTCGCGATGAGGATCTGAGCGAGTGCGTCAGGGTCACGCTCGCCCGCCTCGTTTGCCCGGGCGATCCATGCGGCCCCGTCATCGACCCGATTGGCCGAGAGGAAGACGGTCGCCAGGCGAGTGCGCCCATCCGTGAAATCCGGCTGGAGCTCGAGCACTCGCTGAAGCGCCGCGATCGCCTGATCGAACATTCCCGCCTCGGTGTACGCAGCAGCATGCTCGCCCAGGATCTGCGTGTTCGATGGAAAGAGCGGAACGACGCGCTGGCCGAGCGTGATCGCGCTCTGGACCTCGCCGATCTTCACGTACGACCGGAGCATGTTCGCGACCTCCCCCGGGGGCATATCGGCACCGACGGAGTCGAGGGCGATCTCATGGGCCTTCACGGAGGCGCGATAGAGCCCCGCGACGACCACGGAATCGATGGGAGCGTCGGGGTTCGCCTGGGGTTGAGCCGTTTCGAGAGTGGACGCCGCTCGGAAGGCCATGGCCCCGTAGAGAAGGTTCAGGTCCGGGCTGTTCGGGGTCGCCTGGAGGCCGATCTCGAGAAGCCCCATGGCCCCGCGGTCGTCCCCCATCGTGGCCAAGTCGCTCGCGATCCGGACCCGGGCCTCGATGTCCGCGGCGTTCACCTCCAGGTATCGGCCATAGAAGGATCGGGACTTCTCGTACTCACGCTCCTGAGCCGCGACCCACCCCGCAGTCTCGAGGATGCTGGTGTTGTAGGGGTCGGGTCCCAGGAGATCCTCGAACTCGCGGAGCGACTCGGGATAGCGCATGAGCTCCATGAACGCCCGCGCGAGGTTCGAGCGAGCCTCTTTTGACTTCGGGGCCAGCTCGACCGCTCGAGTGCAGAACTGGAGGGCCTCATCCAGGTTCTTCGCCCTGTAGGACTTTCCGCAGGAATCGATTTGCACGAGAGTTTCGGCCGTTTCCTCCAAGAAGTCTCGGAAGGTAGTGGCCAGCGCCCGGAACGCATTCGCCGCGACTGGATCAGGTTCCAGCACGAACTCCTCGTTCGCTGGGACCGTGATGTACTTCCCTACCGCGCGGACCATGCTGCCCTCGGTCCGATACTCTCCGCAGAAGATGAGGGGAACCATGATCGCGGATGCGAGCTGGACGGCGGTGATGCAATCGAGGTTTCGTAGCCCCAGGCCGAACTGCCCCACCTCCCTCTCGATGTCCTGCGTAGACATCGCGACGTGGGTGGGGAGATCGATGATGTCCCGGAGCCGGTCGGACATGCCCTCCCCGAAGTCCGCTCTGGAGGCGTCGGTGGGCGTTAGGTTGACCACCAGGATTCTGGCTTGCCCCTGTTGACCCTCCACACTTGAGGGAGCGTAGGGCGTCCCGAGGAGGACCGCCATCGCCAAAGTGCGGCTCGCTCTTAGAAACCGGGTTCCGATCATTGTGCCACGCTCCTGCGTTGACCTAGAAAGAAGTTGGGCTGGTGCCCTCGGACAACTGGACAACGGAGCCCTAAAAAGAATGGCCACAAGCAACCCCGTCAACCACTCCGTAACGGCCAAGCGTGCCCGGCCCAGCTCTTCTCGTTGGAATCGACCGCGACCTCATGCCGACCATACATCCTAATAGCCATGAAAGATCCACGGAACAGCAACGTGAACGCCGGGGTCTGAGCGCGCCATGACGCGATCCCATCCCCTCCCGGACCTGGTGGTCGTCGGCGGAGGCGTGATCGGCCTCGCGGTGACCCGAGAAGGCGCGCGCCGGGGTCTCCGCGTGTCGCTCGTGGAGCGCGGGGAGCCGGGAATGGAAGCGACCTGGGCCTCCGCGGGGATGCTTTCCCCAATCGGGGAGGTGACGAGCGCCGGCCCCTTTCTCGACCTCGCCCTCCGGAGCTTCGACGGCTACCCACCGTGGGTTCGGAGCGTGGAGGAGGAGTCCGGTGTCGAGGTCGAGTACCGGGAGTGCGGCAAGCTCCAGGTCGCCACCTCGGACGAGGCGGCGGCCAGGCTAAAGGCGCGCCGCTCGCTGGCCGAGGCGCACGGCCTCGCCACCGATTGGCTCGCCCCACGGGAGGTGCGGGAGCTCGAGCCCTCCGTCGCCTCCTCGGTCCAGGGCGGACTCTTGCTCCATCGGGACCATCGAGTAGACGGACGCTCGCTGGCCCGTGCCCTCCGGGCCTCGGCCGCCCGGGCGGGCGCCGAGATCCTCGCGGGCCGCGAGGCGCGGGAGATCCTCTGGAACGGGACCAGAGTATCCGGAGTCGCCCTTGCGGACGGATCCGCCCTTGCGTGCGGGAGCGTCCTCCTCGCCGCAGGCGCCTGGTCTGGGCGGCTCGCGGGGCTCCCCCACCCGATTCCCGTGCGGCCCGTACGAGGCCAGATGCTCGCGCTCATGTCACGGGACGTGACGCTCCGCCGCGTCGTCGAGTCGGATAACGTCTACCTGGTGCCCAGGGACGACGGCCGGGTCCTGGTTGGGGCGACCGTCGAGGAGGCGGGCTTCGTGAAGGCGTGCACGGTCGCGGGGGTTGGCCAGTTACTCACGTCAGCGCTCGCGCTTTGTCCAGCCCTCGCCGGGGCCGAAATTCTCGAGAGCTGGTCGGGGCTGCGACCGGGCACGCCGGACGGCCTTCCGATCCTCGGCCCCTCGCCAGAGGCTGAAGGGTTGGTGGTCGCCACCGGACATTTCCGGAACGGGATCCTTCTCGCACCGGCCACGGCGCGCGCCGTAGGAGAGCTCCTCACGGAAGGTAGGAGCGCACTCCTCGCGCCCGAATTCTCCCCGTCCCGGTTCGCCCGGGAGGCCGCCCGCACCGAGCGAAGGTGAGGCCCGGCGGCCCCCCGGCCTTTCTTAGACAATACCTTGAACGCGGATGGGCGCTTCCTTAAGATCGCTTCATGATTTGCTCCGGTCGCGCGGCATTCCATGCGGTTGGCGGTCCCCAAGGAAGCGGATGACGCTGCCTGATGGTCTCCACGTCCTTCTCGTGGAAGACCGCGCGGGGGAGCGGTGGTTGATGGCGGAGATCCTCCGCTCGCGCGGTCACATGGTGACTGCGTGCGAGGCGTCGAGGGAAGCCCTCGCCGCATGGAAGACCCACCGCCACCCTCTCGTGGTTCTGGATTGTGATCCTGGAGGAAGGCACGGGCGTCGCCTTTTGCCGGGATCTCCGTGCGCAACCGGTGGGGGAGCGGCCGGTGATCCTAGTGGTCACCGGAAGGGACGAAGCGGCCGCGCTCGAGGAGATCCTCGCCGCCGGGGCGGACGACTACCTGGCGAAGCCCTTCGATGTAGCCCTCCTGAACGTCCGCCTCGCGATCGCCGAGAACGTGGTTCGGAGCCGGGCTCGCCGAGCATGCGCGGAGGAAGCTCTCGACCGCGCGACCGCCGAGATCAAGGCGCTGTTCGGGAACCTGAGGGACGTGTTCTTCTCCGTGGACCTGGAGGCGGACCGGCTGATCCAGGTCTCCCCCTCCGTGGAAGCCGCCTTCGGGATCCCGGAGGCCGCCTTTATCGAAAAGGGACGATGGACGAAGTTGCTTCCAGGCCACGACGCGGCCACCGTCCGGACCCGAGTCGCCGAGATGGAGGACTCGCCGGAGCCGAGCCAAACACGGGTCACGGGAGCCGCTTCTGGATCCAGCTCCCGAGCCGACGGATTGGTTGATCCCGGACTGACTGGCCACCATCCCCTTTCTCCCGAGTGGAGGAGGGCCGCGCTGAAAGAGATGGCCGCGGCCCCGCTCGAGCTGCTCGTCGTAGGCGGCGGAATTACCGGAGCAGGCGTGGCCCGGGACGCGGCGCTCCGGGGGATGCGGGTCGGCCTGGTCGAGAGATCCGACTTCGCGAGCGGGACGTCTTCCCGTTCCTCGAAGATCATCCACGGAGGC
>SHZS01000047.1 GCA_009692105.1 Gemmatimonadota bacterium
ATGGAACGTGAACCTCTTCCACCTCTCGCCCGGAGGGATCCTCCTGGTGCCGACCTCCCTCTACGCTCTCTTCGCGCCTGGCCGGGGCAAGGCGGAGGCCGCCGCGCGCAGGTTGGCCGTCGCCATCGCAGCGCTCTCCGTCACGGCCGCGCTCGTCGAAGCCACTCCCCTCCTCGACCAGGGAAATGGAGAGGTCCTCGCCATCGCCCTTCCGGTGAACCTGGCCGTAGCCTGGGCTCTCCGGAGCTCCATGGGTCCGATTAGCCCGCCGCCTCCCGGATGAGCCCCGCGTAGAAGCGAATCATGTCCAGGAAGGCGGGCACCCGGACCCGCTCGGTCGTCCCCCGCGTGCCCACCCCCGTCCCGGCCTCAGCCCGGAGTGGGACAAAGCGAAACACGTCCTCGGCCACGTCGTCGTAGTAGCGCCCGGGGGTCGGAGCTTCCACCACCCCCGGGGGCGCGGCGATCACGTCGGGGAAGGTGCGGAAGACCGCCCGCTGGATGAGCTCGAACCCCTCCGACTGCGATGACGACACCCGGGACGGGGGGATTGGCGCCGGCCGGTTGCTGGGGAAGACGACCTCCACGCCCAGATCCGAGACCACCCCCCAGGCTCGGGCCAGGACCGTGTCGGGAGTATCCCAAGGGGCGATGCCGACCGAGAGCTCGGTGGAAGCCGCGCCTAGCTCGGCATCTCCTCCCTCCGTGGAGAAACGCACGGGCACGAGCGTCGTCCGAACGGCGGGCTCCAGCCCGGGTCTCTGGGCCAGCGCACGGGCCACCGGTCCTTCCAGGAGCCAGAGGTTCGACACGAGCATCCGGGTCCCCGGATCGAGATAGGGTCCGAGAGTGAGAAAGAGCTCCCGGGTAGGGCCCCGGACGCGCGCGGGAAAAGGGTCCTCATCGAGGTGGGCAATCGCACGCGCGACCCGAGCAATCGCGTTGGAGGAAGGAGCACCAGCCGCCCCGCCGCCCTCCCTGGAAGCCGAGACCCTGAGGGTAGCGCTCCCGCGCTCGGCCGTGCCGATCAGAGCGAAGGGGTCGGAGAGCCCCGGCATCGTCCCCACCTTCACGTCGGAGCCTTCGACCAGCGCCCATACGGGTCGGATCCCCTCCTTGGCGAGGTAGTCGGCGAGCTCGGCTGCCCCCGCGTCTCCGCTGTGGCTGCCTCCACCGACGAACGCCAGGAGAATGGTGCGCTTGGGCTGGAACCCCTCGCTCAGGAGACCATCTACGGCCTCGAGAATGGCGACGAGGGGCCCCACGGTGGCCCCGACGGTTACGTAGATACCAGAGGACCCGTCCGCGGGCGAGGCGAGGAGGATCGGGGGAAGCCCCGGCTCCTTCCCCTGCCAGGAGAGGAGGAGGGAGCCCCCGCCGACCTCATCCCACGAGAGAGCGCTCGCGATCGCCGGAAACGCCCCCTCCAGATAATCCCGGAGGGCGCCCGCCCCCTCCGAACCCGGACGCATCGCGAGGGCGCTCGGAGACTCGTTCGTGTCCGAGATCCCGACCTGGATCGCCCCGGCCAGTCGAGCGACCGCGCGGTCCTCGTTGATCCCGATCGAGACGGGGAGGAGTTCTAGAGGCGGGACGGCCCGGAGAGCCGCCGTGCGGACGAGCAGAACAGCCGTGAGGGCCCCCGAGAACACGAGGATCGTGACAAGGGCCCGCAGCAGGAGCGTCTTCAGCGCGGGTCTTCGCTCCCCTCCGGCCAGAGTCCGAGGTTCAGGCCGGCCTCGAACTGGGTCAGGAGTTTCACCCCGCAGAAAGGCGAGTACTCCCCAAGGGAGCAGCCTTTCATTTTGAGGCGATGTTGGCGGAGCCCCGCGAACAAACGCACCGGGAAGGGCCCGGGAATCGGCAGCCGTCGGTGGAGCTCTATCACGAGCACGCTTCCGTCGGCACCGCGCCTCCAGGCAACCGGGACCGCCTCGTCGTCCGCGGGTGGAGTCGTCACCACCTGGCCGGTCTCTTTCACCATCCCGTCGGCCCTGACCACCCCAGCGCTCCTTCCGATCCCGAGGCGGCCCCCCCACTCCCTCCCGTTGCCCCGCACCATGAGGAGAAACGTCGTGAGGTCCGCCTCTGTTTCCGTGGCAACGTCCTTCTCGCTACAGCCCTGGGCCCCGCTCTCACACGTCACGCGAAAGACGGTCGGAGAAGACCGGAGACGATCGAACTCGAGACCCAGGCCGACGCCGCGTGTAAGGAACCACCTCGCGCCTGCGCCGAACCCGCCCGCGAAGCCGATCTCGTCCACTCCCGAAAAGGCCATCCCCACGGACATTCGGATCTCCTGCGCTCGGAGAGGCGACCCGAGGGCCGCAAGAGCGAGGGGCAAGACGGCGAGCAGCTGTCGAGCGCGAACGCGGACGCATCCCCGAGGGATCTGCGCGAACGGCCCGAGAAGCTCAGGCATCCTGGGCTTGGACATCCTGGAAAGGTACGGGCCGTTGGCCGCTCTCAACCAGGGTCGGCTACATCCGCGTCACGACCTCAACTGCCGTGAGCGCGACCGCAGCACCACGACTCCGGGAAGGGACCCATCCGGCATCCAGATCCACGACCGTAGCGTACAGCAAGGTCACGACCACGCAGCTCGCAATTAATCCTACATTTCAGTACCTTCACCTACCAATCATACCAAACCGTAGGATCAGCTCCCTAATTTTCTATCTCCATTGAACATCGGTAAATCACAGTGATATAGCACGATATGCCGTATGCGCATCGGTGGCACGGGACGTGCTAACTCCAGGGGCGACGATCCGGCTCGCGAAATCCCGTGAGCCATCGAATCCGCCTGCGCCGCTGCACGGAGGTCGAAGACCCTTACTGGGTTAACCTCACCTGGTAATATGGCGAATTGTTTTCACGGATAGCCTCCGCCACGGAAACGCAGGCAACTGACAAAGGAAAGGACCGGAAATGGAACTCTCAATCGGTCGTAGGCAGCTGGCCGGCCCGGCTCTCGCCGCCGCCAAGCGCCTTTGGATCCCCGCGATCCTCCTTCTGGTCTTTGCGGAGGGCGCGGGAGCGCAGGAAGCGGCCATCTCCGCCGCAGACACGAGCTGGATGCTGATCTCCACGGCGCTCGTCCTTCTCATGACGCCGGCCCTCGCCTTCTTCTACGGCGGGCTCGTAAACACCAAGAACATGCTCAACACCATGATGATGAGCTTCGTTGCCCTGGGTGTGATTGGAGTTCTCTGGGCCCTGGTCGGGTACTCGTTGGCCTTCGCGCCCGGCAGCGGCTTCGTGGGAAGCACGGCAAACGCGCTTCTACGGGGAGTGGGATCCGAGCCTAACGGCACCATTCCTCACATGCTCTTCATGGCCTACCAGGCCACCTTCGCGATCATCACCGCTGCGCTGATCTCCGGAGCGCTGATCGGCCGAATGCGGTTCGGAGCCTATGTCGTCTTCATCGCCCTCTGGGGCCTCCTCGTATACTCACCGATCGCCCACTGGGTATGGCAGTCGGGAGGGTGGCTATTCACGCGAGGAGCCCTGGACTTCGCGGGTGGGACGGTGGTTCACGTAAATGCCGGAGCGGCAGCCCTCGTGGCTGCCATGGTACTCGGGGGCCGCGCGGAATACGGGAAGCGGGCGTTCCTTCCACACAACGTGCCCTTCGTGCTCCTCGGGGCCGGTCTCCTCTGGTTCGGATGGTTCGGGTTCAACGGCGGCAGTGCATTGGCATCGAACGAGATCGCAGCCCTTGCGTTTACGAACACCCTTCTCGCTCCGACCGCCACCCTCTTGGTTTGGGCCCTTCTCGACCACCTTCGGACCGGAAAGATCACCGCGGTCGGTGGGGCCACGGGAATTGTGGTCGGGCTGGTCGCAATCACTCCGGCGGCCGGGTTCATCAGTCCGATGTCGGCTCTGCTGCTCGGCGGTATCGCGGCCTTCCCAAGCTACTTCGCCATACAGTGGCGGTCTCGCACACGGCTGGACGATTCTCTGGATGTCTTCGCGGCTCACGGTGTGGGGGGTGCAACCGGCGCGCTCTTGACGGGTGTGTTCGCGAGCGCCGTTGCGAATCCGATCACCGGGATGGACGGGCTCCTGCGCGGCAATCCGGGAATCATGATCGTGCAGGCGACCGCCGTGCTTGCGTCCTTCGCTTACAGCGGCGCGATGACCTTCATCCTCCTGAAGCTCATCGGGCTCGTAATGCCCCTTCGAGGATCGGCTCGGGATGAGGGCGTTGGAATGGATATCTTGAACCACGGGGAGGAAGCGTACCTCCACGGCGATGGCGCAGTGCTCCTCCTCGACGAGGAAATCAACGGATCCCGATAAGGGAGCCTAAGGGCCAATCCTAAAATTGGAGAAAATCTCATGAAGCTGATCAGGGCCATCATTCGGCCAGACAAGTTGAGTGACGTCATGAAGGCGCTTTATCAGGCGGAGGTGCAGGGAATCACCGTGTACCATGGCCAGGGGCACGGCGGGGAGACCTCTGCGGTGGCCACCTATCGAGGCACGACGGTGAAGATGGAGCTAACGGAGAAGGTGATCCTCGACATCGGGGTTTCTGACACCTTCAAGGAACCGGTCATCCAGGCGATACTCAATTCCGCCCGAACCGGAGACGTGGGAGATGGCAAGATCTTCGTGATCCCCGTTGAAGAGGTGCACCGGATCCGGACGGGAGAGCGAGATAAGGCCGCCGTGACCCCAGTCACTGAGGCCGCCCGGTCCATATACAACAGCAACCCAGCCACCCACAGGATGGAGAGATAAGCAGATGACACCGGAGGAATTCTTCAAGCTCGCCAAGAAGCACAAGGTCACGATGGTGGACCTCAAGTTCACCGACCTCCTCGGAACCTGGCAGCACTGCACCTACCCGATCGAGACCTGGGATAAGGGTACCTTCGCGGACGGAGCGGGAGTGGGATTCGACGGGTCGTCCATCCGAGGGTGGCAGGCGATCAATCAGTCCGACATGCTGGCGATACCGGACGCCTCGACGGGGAAGATCGATCCCTTCTTCGCAGAGCCGACGATCAGCGTAATCGCGAACATCGTGGATCCAGAGACGCTCAAGGACTACTCGAGGGACCCGCGTCACATCGCCCGGAAGGCGCAGGCCTACCTCAAGAAATCCGGCATCGCCGACACCTGCAACGTGGGTCCCGAGCCGGAGTTCTTCATCTTCGACGAGGTGCGCTTCGAGCAGAACCAGCACCGAGGCTTCTACGAGATCGACTCGATCGAGGGTGCCTGGAACACGGCCCGCCACGAGGAGCCGAACCTGGGATACAAGGTGAGTTACAAGGGCGGGTACTTCCCGGTGAGCCCGACGGACACCTTCCACGACCTGCGCTCCGAGATGGTCCTCGAGATGATGAAGCTCGGCATCGTCGTGGAGGCCCACCACCACGAGGTCGCGACGGCCGGCCAGTGCGAGATCGACATGCAGTTTGCCCCACTCCTCCAGATGGCCGACCAGTTCATGTGGTACAAGTACATCATCAAGAACGTGGCCGCGCGGCATGGGAAGACCGTCACCTTCATGCCCAAGCCGATCTTCCAGGACAACGGAAGCGGGATGCATACGCATATGTCCCTCTGGAAGGGCGGGAAGACGCTCATGGCCGGGAAGGGATATGCGGGGCTGAGCGACACTGCGCTCTATGCGATCGGCGGAATCCTCAAGCACGCCAAGGCGATCCTGGCGTTCGCAGCTCCGACAGCGAACTCCTACCGTCGGCTGGTGCCGGGTTACGAGGCTCCGGTGAACCTCGCCATGTCCAAGCGGAATCGCTCAGCGTCGGTTCGCATTCCGATGTACTCGGAGAGCCCGAAGGCGAAGCGCCTCGAGTTCCGCTGCCCGGACCCGAGCTGCAACGGGTACCTGACCTTCTCGGCGATGCTCATGGCGATGATCGACGGGATCAAGAACAAGACCAAGCCCGGCACACCGTTGGACCGGGACATCTACCACATGTCGAAGGAAGAGCTGGACAAGACGAACAAGACGCCCGGGACTCTGGACGAAGCGCTCGCGGCCCTGGGGGAAGATCACGCGTTCTTGCTGCAGGGCGGAGTCTTCACGGAGGACGTGATCAGCACCTGGATCGAGTACAAGATCGAAAACGAGATCCAGCCCCTGCGGCTCCGGCCTCACCCACACGAGTTCGCCCTCTATTACGACTGCTAGGCCGAGCCCAACGCTCGTCCAAGAGGGAGAAAAGTACCGGATTCAGCGCCCGGGGGTCGGCCCGTCCGATCCCCGGGACGCCTGGGCTCCAGGGGGCTCCTTTCCGCCAAGGAGTAGGCCCGGAGCGTCACGGACCAGCTGGAAAGGATGTTCCCCGAATGAAGACGAAGTAGCTTACGGCTCCAGCGGGCGGGAGATTACGCACGCATTCACCCCTCCCACCCCCATCGAAAGCTTCCCCATGGGCCGCCGCGGCGCGGGACACGCCGTATCATACACGAAGGCATCGTGGACCTTGGTGATCTGAGCGTTCAACTCCCCCTTCCGGAGTGGCGTGGGAAAGAGGGTCCCCCTCTCGGAGCCGAGATACTGGGCCGTCAGCTCCCACCCGCCGCCCGCGCTCATCCCGTGGCCAAAGGTCCCCTTTCGCGCCGTGACGAGCACTTCGGAGGGGAGCACGTCCCGCAAGTTCTCAACCTCGAGGTAATCCCCAGGCGTGGCCGTGGCGTGGAGATCCCAGCTTCCCATCTCCTCAGGGGAGACCCCCGCCTCGCGGAGTGCCGCCCGGATCGCGGCCAGAGGGCCTTCCTTCGAGGGGGTGATGATGTGGTGCGCGTCCGAGGAGACCCCAACCGCGACCGGCTCCATCCCGAGGGGCCGGAATCCCTTCCCCTCCATGAACTCCTTGTCCCCCACGATCCACACGACCGACCCCCCGGAGACGTGCGTACCTCGAAGCCCCGTGAGGGGCTTCGAGAGCTTCCCATCCGCCGCGAGGACCCGGCCCTGATTGAAGGCCCCGACCGTGAGGGCATGGGGCGGGGGGTCGGTCGCCCCCACTACGACCGCCTTGGCGTCGCCCTGACGGATCGCGTCCATCGCAACCTTGATGCATACCCCGAAAGTCGCGCACGCCGCCACCGGTGCATAGGAGAAGCCGGTAATCCCGCCGAGCATCGAGACCTGCGCGGCCGGAGTGTTCGGGATGTTCCAGAGGACGTTCGCCGAGACGTGGGTCCAGGGAGGGTCCGGAGCCCCCCAGCGTTCCTGGAGTTTCACCCGACTTCGCTCCTTTTCCCGCATCGCCTTGAGCTTTCCCGCCTCGACCTCCCCTCCCACGGAGACCTCCTCGACCCCCCGGAGTTCGTCCAGGTACTCCACGAGGTCGGCCGAGTGGGCTGCCCAATAGGCGTTCCAGACCCGTACCGCATCCTCGCGCTCGTCCGGATCCTCGATAGTGGAGGGATCGAGGGGGACGTCGCCCAGGTCGGCCCTCACCGCCTCAGGGTCCTCCTCGTATCGGCACCGCTCATGACACCGCCCGGGCTGGGCCCAGAAGCGGTCCCAGATGCGTTGGGCGCGGTCCAACTGCAACGTGGCCTCGTACACGGTCGGATAGGCGCCAAGCCCCACGCCTAGGTAGACATGCGCCTCGGGACCCAGCTCCTGGAGAAGCGACTCGATCCCGGGATTCTGGCCCAGCGCCTGAATGAACGCGCCGACCGCGTACAGCGCGGTGGGCTCCATCTTCGAGACGAGCTGGGAGAACCGCGTGGGTGGGAACCGGGTGCTGATCCATTCCCGGTAATCGGAAAAGTCGAAGTCGGGGTACCCGACGAGGAAGGAGTTGGGGCCGAATCCCTCGAACGGCTGGAGCCAGCTCTCCGAACTCTCGAGGTTCTTCGCGAACGCCTCGATGTTCGGGGAACGAGGTGCCACGATGCCCCAGCCGTAGACGCCGACCCGCCTCACCGACCCTCCGTCACTGCCCCGGCGAAGGATGTCAGCCCCTCTTTCCGATCGGCACGTACGCCCGCTGCGGGCTCCCCCGGTAGACCTGCCGGGGTCGGGCGATCTTCTGCTCCTTGTCCAAGAGCATCTCTTCCCACTGTGCCAGCCATCCGACCGTGCGGGGGATCGCGAAGAGCACAGGGAACATCTCGACCGGAAACCCCATCGCCTCGTAGATGAGACCAGAGTAAAAGTCCACGTTGGGATAGAGGTTCCGGGAGACAAAGTAGTCCTCTCCAAGCGCGATCTTCTCCAGCTCGACGGCGATGTCGAGAAGCGGGTTTCGCCCCGTGACCTGGAAGACCTCGTGCGCGGTCCGCTTGATGACGTTTGCCCGCGGGTCGTAGGCCTTGTACACGCGGTGTCCGAACCCCATGAGGCGCCGCTCCCCGGCCTTCACGCTCGCGATGAAGGAGGGGACGTTCTTCACGTCCCCGATCTCGGTCAGCATGCGAAGCACCGCCTCGTTCGCCCCTCCATGCAGGGGGCCCCAGAGGGCGGACATCGCACCGGCGAGGGCCGAGTATGGCTCTCCTCGCGAGCTACCAATCACCCGCATCGCGGTAGTCGAGCAGTTCTGCTCGTGATCCGCGTGGAGGATGAAGAGGATGTCCAACGCCCGCTCCAACACCGGATTGGGACGGAACTGGGTCACCCCTATCCGAAACAGCATGTTCAGGAAGTTGGCGGTGTAGGAGAGCTCGTTTTCCGGAAAGACGTACGGCAGGCCGCGATGGTGCCGGTACGTGAAGGCCGCGATGGTAGGCATCTTGGCCAACAGGCGGACCATCTGTATCCAGCGGGTCCGAGGGTCGCCGATGTCCTTGGCCTCTGGGTAGAACGTCGAAAGCCCCGCCACCGATGAGATCATCATCCCCATCGCGTGAGCGTCATACCGAAACGCGCTCAGCAGCTTCGTGATGTTCTGGTGGACGTAGGTGTGAGTGGTCACGTCCTCGACGAACTGGGAAAGCGCATCCTTCGTCGGGAGCTCACCCTTCAGGATGAGATACGCCACCTCGAGAAAGGAACTCTTTTCAGCAAGCTCCTCGATCGGGTACCCACGGTACCGGAGGATTCCCTTCTCACCGTCGATCTCGGTGATCGTGCTCCGGGTCGACGCCGTATTCGTGAAGGCGGGATCGTACGCCATCATCCCGAAGTCTCCCGCGTTCACCCGGATCTGCCTGAGGTCCCCGGCTCGGATCACGTCCCCCTCGAGGATCTCGAGCTCGTAATCCTTGCCCGTCCGATTATCACGGACCGAGAGGCTGTTCTTGGAACCGGCCTCGCTAGCCGTCATTCTTCCCCCTCTGCACCAAGCGCCGATGATCCCGATCCGCGGCCGAAGGGCCCGCCGGGCGCGCGCATATGGGCCTAGCCTCGGCCCCGCGCTCCACAAGGGCCGAAAGATACCACGGGACAGAGCGGAGAGGCTACCAGGGGTCGGACGCGTGACGACCCCAGACTCGCACGTCGGGGACGTCCTGGCCGACGTCACCCAGCGGCGAGGGAAGGTCCTCGGAATGGAGAGCGATTCCGGTCGGACTGTAGTGAAGGCTAGGGTACCCGAGGCCGAGCTCTACAAGTACGCGGCGGCTCTCCGAGCCATGACGCAGGGACGTGCGCACCACTCCCGCGAGCTCGTCGCTTACGAGGCCGTCCCGGATGCAGTGGCGAAGCGGATCATCGGGGAGGTCTCGAAGGCGTCCTGAGAGCGAGCGCCTCGAGCTCCCGCACCGCACAGCCGACCCCATCCTCCGCATGGACACGCTCCGAGAGCGCCCCGGCTCGCTCTCGGTAGGTCGGTCCCGAGAGGAGCTCCCGAATCTGCCGCGCCAATCTCGCGCTGGTGAGGCGCCGGACGGCGAGCGGCTCGGTAGCCACTCCGAGGGCGTGCGCGCGTCTCGCCCAGAACGGCTGATCCATCCCGAATGGGCAGCAGAGCTGCGGCCGCCCCGCCCGGAACGCCGCGCCGAGCGTGCCCGCCCCCCCGTGGTGGACCACAGCCGCGACTCGAGGGAGGAGCCATTCGTGAGGGACTCCCTCCCAGCCGCCCACCGCATACATCCGCCCGTCGTCCGTCGGCCCGCCGTCCGTCCGCCCGCCATGTGTACGATAGGCAGCCGGGGATAGCGCCCCCGATCCCTGAACCAAGAGAAGCCGCTCGCGCCCGCTCCCAGGACTCCTTGCACGACCCTTCGCGTGAGCTCCGCCGACCCAGGATAGGTCATGCTCCCGAACCCTACGTACACCGGCGGGCGTCCCTCCCCGAGGAATGCCTCGAGCTCGGGGGCGGGGCGCCACCCCTCCTGCGGCGGAAGAGTCCAATACCCGGTCGTCTTCCACTCGGGGGGGCAGTCCCTGGGCGTGGGAAGGACCGCCGCGCTGTGTCCGTGGAGATGGAGAAACGGATGTCCATCCAACTCCCGGAGCTGGCCGGGACCTCGTCCCCGAAGGCCCAGTCGAGCCTGCCGCCAGAGGTCGCAGATCCGTTGGAGTGGGCCTAGGAGGATCGGGAGGACTCGGTAGCTCGCACGATTCACCCCGGCACCCCATGACCACCCAAGGACGAAGGTGGAGGGGAACTCGCCCGTTGGGCAAACCGTGGGGAGCGTGCTCGCAAAGGCGACCGGAATCCTCAGAAGCTCGCCGATGTCGGGCGCCGCGAGGACACTCGGGTGCGCGACGAGCAGCTCCGCGTCCCGGGACGCCTCGAGCCATTCCTCGAGCGCTGCGACCAACGTCTCGCGGAGGGCCCCCCAATCGCGTCTGAGCCCCGGGATGGAGCGATTCCGCACAAGTCGCTGAAGGCTCTTCAGCGGGTCGTGCCGGAGGGGAAACCAGGGGACCGAGTACGGCTCCACCAGCCAGCCAAAGCGCT
>SHZS01000048.1 GCA_009692105.1 Gemmatimonadota bacterium
GGAAAGCTCCGAGCCCCAGGTATCCCACGGCGGTATGGGGATCCATGAAGTATCCGTGGGTCCGGTGCACATGGGTCATCGCGTCCAGCACCTCCGCATCCTCGTGGTGGGTCGCGAGGACCCGACCGCGGAGCGAGGACACGTCTCGGTCACACACCGCGAGCAGACGCTCGAGGTTGCTCGGCCGAGCGACGTCCATCGCATTGGACACGGTCTGGAGCGAGGGCCCTTCCGCGAGTTGCCCGGTCTCGTAGAACCGGCTCATCGCCGCGTTCGCGTTGCTGGCCGCGACGAAGGTACCAAACGGGACCCCCATCTCTTTCGCGAGCAGCCCTGCGGTGAGGTTCCCCAGGTTTCCCGACGGCACGCTGACCGTGACGCCCTCCCGCACTTCGTGCGGCAGGGAGTTCCATCCGTGGACGTAGTAAAACGCCTGCGGGAGAAGACGTCCGACATTCACCGAGTTCGCCGAGGTGAGCGCCACCTCGACCGTCGGACCAGGGCGCGCCAGCACGTCCTTCACCATGCGCTGGCAGTCGTCGAAGGTGCCCCGCACTTCCACGGGGATGACCTGCGTTCCGGGCTGGCCCGCCCACGTGGCTGGCTCCTGGATCTGGCGCCGCTGGACGGGACTCAGACGGTCGCGCGGATAGAGGACGACGGCCCGCACCCCCGGGAGCCCGTGGACCGCGTGCGCGACGGCCCCCCCCGTGTCTCCCGAGGTGGCCACCAGGATGACGACGGGCTTGTCCTCCGGCCCGCGGAGAGCTGAGAGGAGGTGGGCCAGGAACCGTGCGCCGAAGTCCTTGAACGAACCCGTGGGCCCGTGGAAGAGCTCGAGGATCCATGTGTCTGGGTCGAGCCGCACGACCGGGACCGGAAAGTCGAAAGCTCTACGGGCGATCCGGCGGACCGGTCCCTCCCCGAGAGCCGAGGCGAAGAGAAGGAGCGCGAGGCGCTCAGCCAGCTTCGGAAAAGGGGGGCCGTCCATGCCGGCCAGCTCCTCGATCGATAGCCTCGGCAGTTCGATGGGCTGGTAAAGGGCTCCGTTCGGCGCCGGGTCATCGAGGACCGCGTGGCGGAGGCTGACCTCCGAGAACGGGGGGCGGGTCGAGATGAATCTCATCCGGACGTTTCCGCCGAGCTCGCCTCGACCCGAGCGCCGCGCTCTGCCACGGGCGAGAGGTGCAGGGACGCCTCGAACTTCACGGATTGGTGGAAGGCCGAAGCCATGGCCTCTCCCACGGCCCGGGCGCGCTCCGCGCCGCGACAGAGGGAGAGCATGGAGGGTCCTGCCCCAGAGATCCCGCACGCCAGGGCGCCCGCGTCGAGCGCGGCTTGGCGAACGGCCTCAAAGCCCGGGATCAGGTGGGCGCGCCGGGGCTCGGCGATGCGGTCCTGGAGCGAGTCCTGAAGGAGATCCCAGTCACCCGAATGCAGGGCGTGCACGAACGCCGCCGTGCTTCCCCATTGGGCGACGGCCTCGGCCAGCGGAACCGAGGTGCCGAGGACTCTCCGAGCTTCCCTTGTGCTCACCTCGACTTCCGGATGGAGGAGGGAGACATGGAGCTCTTGCGGGATCGGCAGCCGGACGACGGGGCGCGACCGACCCGGCCTCACGAGCACCAGGCCGCCGTATAGAGCCGGGGCCACGTTGTCCAGATGCGCCCCGCCGGAGGCGGTCGCCTCGCCCTCGACAGAGCACTGGAGGAGGACCTCGAGCGGTGCTTTGGTCCCGAGCAGCGCGTCGGCTGCGATGACCCCGGCCACCGCGCTTGCCGCGCTGCCGCCCATCCCGCCGGAGAGCGGGAGCCCCTTCAGGATCGAGACCTCGATCCCATCGTGCCTTCCGGTGGAGAGAAGGAGCGCCCGGATCGCGACCGTGGCGGAGTTCCTATCGGGATTCTTGGGAAGTCGCCCTCCGTCCCCCGCGATCTCGCGGATCCGGACCCCGGGCCGAGAGCTCGGCCAGGCCGTCACGCGGTCCCCCGGTGCCTCCAGCGCTAGCCCGAAGATGTCGAAGCCGCAGATCACGTTCCCGACGGTTGCGGGCGCGAACGCGGTGCACCCCTCTTCAGGACTCATCGAACGGCTTCCGAAGCCCGTGGGTCACCCGCTCGGCCGCGAACACCAGGTCCGTCACGAGCCCTGCCGCCGTCACCTTCGGGCCGGCACCGGGACCCTGGATGAGGATCGGATGAGTGGTGTACCGCGTCGAGCGGATCTCAAGAACATTCTCCGTTCCCCGGATCCGGGCCGCGGGGCGGTCCAGCGGCACCTCGACCACGCCAACCTCGCCTCCGGACTCGTCGATCCGGGCCACGGTCGCCAGCCGGCAGCCCTTTTCGGTGGCCGCGCGGCTCCGCGCGGCGAACTCGTCGTCGAGCTCGGGAAGGAGCTCCATGAAGGCGTCGACCGAGGGGGCCTGGAGGAGTCGCGGGGGAAGAATCGGATCCAGGCGTACCTCCTCGGGCTCGATCTCATAGCCCGCCGTCCGCCCGAGGATGACCAACTTCCGAAGGACGTCCCTGAGTCCCAGGTCGTCCCGCGGATCCGGCTCGGATATTCCTCGCTCCCGGGCCTCGCGAACGGCTTCGCTGAACGGCCGTCCCCGATTGATTTCGTCGAAGAGGAAGGTGAGGGTGCCGGAGAGCACACCCGACATTTCGGTGATCTTGTCCCCGCTCCGCCGGAGTTCGGCCACCGTCCGGACCATCGGAAGGCCGGCTCCCACCGTGGTCTCGTGATGGATTCCCCGCCCGCCTTGGGCGGCGCGTAGGAGCTCCTTGTACTCCTTCGAGGATCGAGAGAAGGCGATCTTGTTCGCGGTGACGACCGCCGCACCGAGCTTGAGGAAGTGGATGTACCGACTCGCGACCTCCGGGCTCGCCGTGCAATCCACGACGACGAGAGGATCGCCGGTCACGACCTCGTCCACGAGCTTGGCAGGGTCGTGCCTTCCGGAGGCCAGCAGCTCTCGCCAGTGATGGGGGTCGAGCCCCTCCAGGTCGGCGATCGCCCGGGTGCTCTGTGCGATCCCTACCAGGACGGGCCGGATCGAATGCGGCGCGAGGGCCGCGGCCGCATGATCCCCCAGCTGCTGAAGGAGCGTCCCGCCGACGCTTCCCGCCCCGAGGACGACGATCCGGACAGGATGGAGCTCGCCGGGAGGCGAGAAGAAGGCGCGGTGCACCGCGCGAAGGGCGGGCCCCTCCTGCTCCGAGGAGACCACCCAAGAGATGTTCCGCTCGGAGGAGCCCTGCGCGACCGCGTGCACGTTTACCTTCGCCGCACCCAGGGTCGAGAAGAGTCGGCCAGCGATCCCCGGGGTGTCCCTCATCCCCTCTCCGACGATCGCCAGAACCGATCGGTTCTCCTCCTTCACGGGACTCCCGAGGAGCCCCGCCTCCCGTTCCCGGCGGAACTCCACCTCGATCGAGGCCACGGCCCTGTCCACACCGGCACGCGGAACAGCGAGCGACACAGAGTGGGCGCTCGAGTCTTGGGTGAAGAGAAGGGAATCCACGTCGGCTCGGTGGAGCGCCCGGAATAGTCGCTCACACGTCGAGGTGATCCCGAGCGCCTCGACGCCCTCGAGGCGGAGAAGCACCACATCCCGGATTGCGGACATCCCCCGCACGGGATGGTAGGGGTCTCGCTCCTGACGGCCGACAACGAGGGTCCCCGGGAGCGTGGGCTCGAGCGTACTCCGGATACGGAGGGGGATCCCTGCCCTTCGAGCCGGCTCGACAGCAGGTGCGCATATGACCTCGGCCCCGAAGTGCGCGAGCTCGAGGAGCTCCTCGTAGCCGATCTCCCGAATCGGCTGGGCATCCGGCACGCTCCTGGGGTCGGCGGTCAAAACCCCGTCTACATCGGTCCAGATCTCGACTCTCTCCGCGCTGAGCGCCGCTCCGAGAAGGGTGGCCGTGTAGTCGGAGGCCCCGCGCCCGAGGGTGGTCGTCTCCCCAGAGGCCGTGGCCCCGATGAACCCGGTGACGACCGGGATCCCCGATGTTCCCGGAAGCTCGGCCCGGATCCGATCGTCTGAGGCCTTCGGATCGACGCGGGCACCGCCGAAGCGGTCATCGGTGACGATGAGGTGGCGAGCGTCCACGTCTCTCGCTGGAATCCCCTGAGCCCGGAGACACGCCGCCACCAACATGGATGAGAGAAGCTCCCCGAAGGCGAGGAGGCGGTCCCGCGTGCGGGGACTGCATTCCCCCAGGAGCTGCGTTCCGCGCGCCAGGCGCCGGATCTCCTCGAACGCTTCCGACAAACGAGATTCGAGCGCTCCTCGCTCATCCGGGGGGGCCACCCCGATGAGGATCGCCCGATGCCGTCCCTCGATCTCCCGGATGCGCTCCTCATAAGCACTGGAGCCGCCGCCGGCCACGTCGGCGATGGCGACCAGGACGTCGGTGGTCCCTCCCACCGCCGAGACCACGACCACTGGAGTGGCCTCCTCCCGTGCCCGGGCGATGAGCCCGGCCACGGCTCGGATCCGGTCCGCATCCCGGACGGAGCTCCCGCCGAACTTGAGGACCCGGATCTCCGCGGGGCGCGGTGCGGCCTCGGTTACAGGACTTCTGTCTCTCTTCACGTTGCGCTCGTCCGTCAGGATCTCCCGCTCCGGCCGGTTTTCCGGAGGTGACCGTCACGCGGGATGGAAAAAAATAACCCCGACCCTTGAGGGGCCGGGGCGGGGCGTCGATCTACGGCTCGATCAGCGAATCTCAGATCACACTCACGCGCCTTCCCGGCTCCCCTCCGCGGTCGTGGAGGTCTTGAGCCGGCACGCCGTGCCCGTCGAGCGAAGGATCTCGATGCCGTAGAAAATCATGACTGACATGTATGGCCCCCCGTCCCACAGGTGTCAAGAGCGGGAGCCTGTTCGGTCGTGTCCCCCCGGGCGGCTTGAGTCGGTTGGCTTCCAAGCGTAACCTTGTGGCGGATGTCGCCGATCCCGAGACCCCCTCCGAGCCGATGACCGACACTCCTGAGACCTCCCAGGAACCCGAAAAGCCCGCTCCGCCGGCGGCAGGTCCCGCTTCGCCGGCAGCTGGTCCCCCCTCCCGGCCGGCAGAGGCCGCCGCGCCCAGGCGACCGGAGGATCCTGGCATCCCTGGTGCGAACCATTCAGAAGGACGCCCCCGCGCGCGAGCAGGTTCGGAAGAAGACCACCCGGGCGGAGCGAACCCGAGTGTGGTACGCGGTTCTCGTCGTCGTGCTTGCCGCGAATTTGTACATCTGGATCGCCAGGCCGGCGTGGATCATGGGGCCGCTTTCGGGTCCTCAGACGCGGGAGGCACAGGAGGGCGTTGTCCGGTTCCGCATGTACGTCCAGGCCCAACGCATCGAGAAATACAAGCGGGAGCACGGAGGGGCATTGCCCGAACGGCTTGAGGAGACGGGCGAGCCTCTGGAGGGAATGCGGTACCAACGGATCGGGCCCGACTCGTGGGAGCTCATGGGAGAGTTGGGACAGGCCGGTTTGATCCTCCGCTCTGATATGTCCATGCCCGAATTCCTTGGAAAATACCTGGACCCGCTGAGAGTGAATGGACCTTGAGACGCCGCCGGGGCCTCCGCGTGCGCTCCCGGTTCTCCAGGCTCTGGTGGTTTTCCTGATCCTCTCGCTTCTCGTCGGCATCGCCATTCCGCGGGTTGAGCAGCTGCAGGCGCGAAGGGTAGCCTCCGAGGCGTTTCTGGATATGAGCTCGATTCGGAGCGCGGCATCTGCCTATCTCCAAGCCCGCGGGGAGTGGCCCGCCACGATCGTCGCCGACGCGGGGCCAGGTGCGCTCGCGCCCTACCTTCCACCGGGGTTCTCCTTCCGAAGTGAACAGTACGAATTGAGCTGGGAGCACTGGCCGCTCCCGGTAGGGCTCCCACCGGGCGGCGACTCTGTCTCCCTCATCGCGGTCTTGGTCCGCACGCCCTTGGAGCGGGTGCCGAGGGAGCTCCTTCGAGTCTTGGGCCCGGGCGTCGGGCGGTTCACGCTTGGGGAAACGACGACGTTTATCCTCGAAGGGCTCTAGCCTGACCCCCTGGGTTCGAAGGATCGTCATTGCGAACGTCGCGGTGTTCCTCGCGGCGCCACCGCCCTTCGGATTCCTCGGCCTCGTTCCCGGGGCCTTTCTGGACCTGATGACCCTCGTTCCTTCTGCGGCGCTATACCGGCCATGGACCGTCCTCACGTACCAGTTCGTCCACGCAGGTTTCCTCCATCTCCTCTTCAACATGATGGGGCTCTTCTTCCTCGGTCCCCGTCTGGAGGAGAGGATTGGGGGCCGTCACTTCCTCGCGCTCTACCTGATGAGCGGGACGTTCGGCGCCCTCCTGTCGGTGCTCACGCCCGATGTTGCCATCGTAGGCGCTTCAGGAGCCGTTTTCGGGGTGTTCATGGGCTTCGCCCGGTATTGGCCACGCGAGCGCATCCTGATCTGGGGGGTGCTGCCGGTGGAGGCCCGGATCCTGGTGATCTTTCTGGCCGCAGCCTCGATCTGGGGTGGGTTCAGCGGGGGTGGGGACGTCGCGCACTTCGCCCACCTGGGGGGCTTCGCGGGTGGGTGGACCTATCTGCGGCTTCTCGAGTGGAACTCGCCGGCACGCAAGTTCCGCCGGCAGGCGGAAGCGGTGGCTCCGTCCCGCACGGGGGTGAGGGACCTGAAGAGATGGGAGGAGGTGAATCGGGAAGGCCTTCACCCTCTCAATCGCGAGGAATACGAGAGGGTGCTCGAGAAGGCGCGCGTGATGGGCGCTCCCTCCCTGACCTTCCAGGAACGCGCCTTCCTCGAGCGTTTCACCGAGGACTGAGGAGGGATCCGGCTTACTCGTCGGGCGGGGGCGGCTTTCGGAGGTCCTTGGTCGCGCCCTTCCGCCGCTTCTCGTCGAGGCGCCTGCGGCGTTCCCCGCGGGGAATCCCTGTTGGGACGCGCTCCTTATCGGGGGTGCGGAGAAGGCGAAGGCGTCGGCGGAGCCGCGCGAGGGCGAGCGTGCGGTTCCGGTGCTGGCTCCGCTCGTTCCGCGCGATCACGACGATGCCGGTGGACTCGTGCGTAAGTCGAACCCCGGATTCGGTCACGTTTTGGTGCTGGCCGCCCTTGCCTCCGGACCGGAAGGTGTCCACCCGGCACTGCGCGAGAAGCTCCTCGTCCGTCTCCGGCACGAGGGCCGCCCCCCCCTCCTCTTCCCGCCGAGCGGTCATCTGGCAGGTTCGCCGACTGCCTCCCGGAGCAGGATGAGGATCGTGTCCGCTTCGCCATCCCCCCCAGGGACCGAGAAGAGGGTGGCCTGTCCGGTCCTTTGGCTGAGCCCCCGACTCTCGGGCGAGAGCCGGACCTCATGTGAAACGGAGTCGGCCGCTCCGCTCGCCACCGCTTCGACCGCCGCGGCGATGCGTACGCCGTCCTCGGGCTGGAAGAGATCCCAGAGGATGGTGCCGCGGGCCTTCCGCGCGGCCACGCCCAGGAGCGAGAGGGCGGTCTGGGTTGCGTCGACCACCCGGCCCTCCCCATTCGCGAACACCATTCCCATCGACTCGGAATCCCGGAGCGCCCGGAAGGCGGCCGAATCGGCGTGCGTCTCACGCGCGGGGCGCTCCGAGGAGACGTCCTCGACCGTTCCCTCCACGTACTCGATCACGCCGGCGGGCCCGCGATGGGACCGCGCGGTGTTCCGGACTCGGACCGCGCGCCCCGTGGAGGTGCGGATCTCGCTCTCGAATCCAAGGACGACGCCGTGCTCGTGGAGCAGCTCTAGGAACCGCTCCCGGTCCTTGGGCGAGACGAAGTAATTGCGGGCGAGGACTTGCCAGAGCATCTCCTTCGGGGGGAACTCGAGCGTGCGGATGAGCGCGGGGTTCGCCTCGATGTACCCGCCCTCCTCGGTCACCCGGTAGAGGCCCAGCGGGAGGTGGTCGAACATCCCCCGGTGCCGCTCCTCACTCTGTCGGAGCGCCTCCTGAGCGCGATGGCGTTCCACCGCGTAGCGCAGCGATCGCTCGAGCGCTGCCGCGTCGCCGCTTCCCTTGATGAGGTAGTCGACGGCGCCAGCCTTCATCGCCTCCAGATCCACGTCGCGACTTCCATTTCCCGTGAGCAGGATGATGGGAGTGCGAATCGCCTGGGAGCCCGCCTGTCGTAGGAGATCGAGTCCGGTCCCCTGATCCAGGAAGTAGTCGAGGAGGCACACGTCGTGCCTTCTCTCGGCGAGCACCTTGAGCCCTCGCTCGAAGGTCGACACCCACTCCACCTCGGGGCTCGGCCCTTCGATCTGCCCCAAGAGCGCCTTCGTCATGAGGAAATCGGATTCCTCATCGTCGATCAGGAGCACCCGCAGAGTGGACCAGGTCATGGCGGAATCGGCTGGATCGTGGCGGGATCTGGGGAACTTTTCGAAGCTAGGGGAAGGCCCGTCACCGGGAAAGCCTTTGTGGACTCGGAAGATGGCTCCCTCCGGTCCCCTGCGTTAGTTTCGCCGATGGTTTCCAAGCTGACTGATCGGCCCCTCTGGGGGGGGGACTGGGGGCCGGGAGCCCGGTTTCTCGTGGTGCTGGCGAGCGCGATCGTGGTGGTCGCAGGCCTCAAGGCCGGGGCGCCCATCCTCCTTCCGTTGGCGATCGCGCTCTTCCTCGCCATCCTTTCTCTCCCGGTGATGCTCTGGCTCCAGCGGCGGGGGATCCCAGCGCCGGTCGCGATCCTCGTGGCCCTCCTCGTGGACCTTGGGGTTTTCGGCGGGGTCGTGCTCCTGGCCAGCGGATCGGTCGTACAGTTCCAGGCCACCCTGCCCCAGTACGTGGGCTACTTCGATCTCCGTTTCGAAGGTTGGCTCGGCTGGCTCGAGATGCAGGGCATCCCGGCGCGGGATTACATCTCGGCCGAGATGGTGAGCACGCAGGCGATCCTGAGCTTGGTACAGGGGATGTTCGGGAGGGTCGCGACCTTCCTCTCCACCACCCTGATCGTCTTCCTCCTGCTCATCTTCATGCTCGCAGAGGCCTCGATCTTTCCTCGGAAGTTCCGAGCGGCGCTGGGGGAGGAGCAGGGGGACCTGGGCCGCTTCTCCAAGATCACCGGGGAGGTCCTCGACTATCTGGTCGTCAAGACCCTCATCAGCCTTGCGACCGGGATCACCATCGGGATATGGGCGTTGATCATGGGCCTCGACTTCCCGATCCTTCTTGGGGTCATCGGGTTCCTCCTGAAGTACGTGCCCACGATCGGAGGTGTGATCGCCGCCGTCCCCGCGGTTCTGCTTGCCCTCCTGAGGGAAGAGACCGTGGGGCTCGCCATCGTCGTGGCGATCGGCTACCTCGTGATCGAAGTCGTCTTCGGGAGCATTCTCGAGCCCCATATCATGGGGCGCCGGCTCGGCCTTTCGACCCTGGTCGTGATCCTCTCCCTGATGTTCTGGGCATGGGTGTGGGGCCCGATCGGGGCGCTCCTCGCCGTGCCGCTCACCATGGTCGTAAGGATCATGATCGGGAACACACGGGACCTGAGATGGATGGCGATTCTCCTGGACAAGGAGCTTCCCGCCCAGGTGGTGACTGGCCCTCCCACCATCGGCCCGAAAGAGGGAGCGTGAGGCTCGCTTCCGAAGCCCTTTTCCGCCTTCCAGACACCGCTCGCCTCTGGGCGTTCGGGGTGAGCCGGGCTCTCCAGCCGGACGAAGAGGCCCGGCTGCTCACTGCCGTCGATCGGTTCCTCGACGGGTGGAACGCCCACGGCCAGCCGCTGGCTGCGGCGAGGGCGTGGCTCGATGGGCGTTTCCTTCTCGTGGGAGTCGACGACTCGCTCACCCCTCCTTCGGGCTGCTCGATCGACGCCTTGGTCGGCACGCTGCGGGAGGTGGAGCGCGCGTTCGGTGTCGAGATTGTGGGGGGAGGCTCCGTCTGGTATCGGGACGCCGCGCGGGGCGGAGAGCCCCGGACGATCTCTCGCACCGACTTCCAGAAGGAGGTCGCTCGAGGGGCCGTGACCGAGGACACGATCGTCTTCGACTTCTCCCTCACGCGGGTCGAGGAGCTCAGGCAGGGAAGGTGGGAGCTACCCGCAGGCCGGAGCTGGCACCGGCGGTACTTCCGCGTGGGGTCTGGCCCAAGCGACCGCCTGGCCTGAGGGACCGCCTGGCCTCCGAGGCCCAGGAGGGCGAGCTGCCCCCGGTGGTCACCTCCCGAGCACCTCCCCCAGGTAGCGGGCCGCCTCGCGCTCGGCCCAGAAGCGCGTCGCTCCCGACCCTCCCTCCACGAACCCGACGTGCCCTCCCCGGGGGGTGACGGCTCCCAGCGTCCACGGATTCCGGTCGATGTCTTTCCGGGGGATCGCCTCTGGAGGAAGGAAGGGGTCGTCTGCCGCGTGCAGGATGAGCGTGGGCACTCGAACCCGGCTGACGACCGGCGCGGAAGAGGCCTCGCGATAGTACTCCTCGGCACTCGGGAAGCCGTGCAGAGGAGCGGTTGCCGCCTCGTCGAACTCCCGTATCGTCCGGGCGCCGAGCACCCGTGCCAGGTCCACCACCGGCGCGAGGATCCGCTGCTTCGCCCGTGCCTTCCCCTTGAGGGACCGGAGGAAGTAGTTCCCGTAGAAGCGGCCTGCCCTCGTTTCCTCCAGCATCCGGGCGCCCGCTTCCAGATCGAAGGGGACGGAGATCGCAACGCACGCCCCCAGAAAGCGGGCCTCCGCCTCCCGAGCTCCTAGGAATCGCAGGAGGACATTTCCGCCCAGGGAGAAGCCGATCACCCCGATCGGACGGCCGGGATGTCGTTCGCGGAGGTGCTCCAAGACGAACGCCAG
>SHZS01000049.1 GCA_009692105.1 Gemmatimonadota bacterium
ATTGTCCTTGCGGCGGCCCCGATCGAGCCGGGGGCCATGCTTCGGGACGCACTCTTCGAGCGTGTCGAGTCTGCGGTCGTTACGTCGGCAACGCTCTCCACCGGCCCAATCTCCATGGGTGAGGGCGAGTTCACCTTCATGCGGGAGCGGTTGGGGCTCGAGAAGCCGCTGACGTCGGGGGGCGAGGCGTCGGGAGCCCAGGCGTCTGGAGCCCGAGCATCGGGAATCCGGGCATCCCGAGCTGAGGCGTACGGGCGGTTCGAGGATGTCCCACTCCATGCAGATGAGGAGGCTCTGGGTGCGGACGAAGGTGCGCAGCTCGCGTTCGAGGTGACCGAGACTCTCCTCCCCTCGCCCTTCGAGTATCAGACCCAGACGCTCTTTTGTGTCCCCACGGATCAGCCTGGGCCCGCGTCCGGGAAAGAGTTCCAGGAAGCGACGAGTCGGGTCGTCCGCGACTTCGCCGAGATCACCGGGGGCGGGATCTTCGCGCTCTTTACTTCGCACCGGGCGCTGCGAGCGGTCGCGCGACACCTTCGTGACGAAGGAGCGGACCGCCGGTGGCCCCTGATGGTGCATGGAGAGGCGCCCCGTAGTCGGCTCCTCGATGACTTCACCCGCTCGGAGGAGGCGATCCTCCTCGGGACGGCCTCGTTTTGGGAGGGGGTGGATGTGCCCGGACGACCGCTCCGCGGTCTGGTCCTCCAAAAAATCCCCTTCCGGGTTCCGAGCGAGCCCGTCACCCAGGCGAGGATGGAGGCGCTCGAGGCACGAGGAAAGAGCGCGTTCCGCTCGTACCTCGTTCCGCTCGCCGCACTCCGCCTGAAGCAGGGGTTCGGGCGACTCATCCGGTCGCGGGAGGACCGCGGGGGCATCGTCCTCCTCGATTCGCGGATCCTGACCCGGTCGTACGGCCTCGCACTCCGGCGCGCGCTTCCGGAGGCGCCGCTGGTCAAGGGCCCCTGGGTGGAGATCCGCTCTCGCTTGCGGCGGTTTTATGGGGCTGGTTGCCACCAGGACCCGCGGGGGTAGATTACCTCCATTCTTCCGGCGTCGAGTCAGTCCCACAGGCCCTTCACGCGAGCCGATGTCCAAAGTCTTCGGTTTCGTCATCGGGGCGATCTGGCTTCTCTTCGCGCTCCTCGCGTTCCGCAATTCGGCGACCGGATGGTCTGCCGGGTACGCCGACCTGGGGTTCTGGTGGGCGGTCATCGCGGCGCTCCTGGCCGTCGCTTCCACCGTGGCTCTTGTAGGGACGGCACGACACCGGCGAACAGGTCCCGCGAAGTAGGAGGATTGATGGCTCTGCGTCTGGATCCCTACCCGACGAAGATCGTCTGCATCGGCAAGAACTACGTGGAGCACGCGAAGGAGATGGGGGCCGATGTGCCGTCCGAACCTCTCATGTTCCTCAAGCCTCCGTCGACATTGATCAGAGCGGGGGAGGAGATTCTCGTCCCGCCGGGTGTTGGAAAGGTGGACTTCGAGGGGGAAGTCGCCTTTCGCGTCGGGAGGCGAGCGAGCCGGGTCCGTGAGCAGGACGCGCTGGGGTATCTTTCGGATGTCCTCCCCCTGAACGATGTCACTGCGCGGGACCTCCAGAAGAGGGATGGGCAGTGGAGTCGCGCGAAGGGGTTCGACACCTTTTGCCCGGTCGGAGAACCCGTCCCGCTCAAGGGAGTGGACCTGGCCACGCTCCGGATCCAGACCCGCGTGAACGGCGAGCTCAAGCAGGACGGGGCGTTCGCCGATGCGGTCTTCCAGATCCCCTTTCTCGTTGCGTTCATCTCCCGCATCATGACGCTCGAGCCGGGGGACATCATCACGACCGGCACTCCTTCAGGGATCGGTCCCATCGTTCCATGGGACGAGGTCGAGATCGCGATCCCCGGTGTCGGGTCGGTTAAGAATCCCGTGCGTGCCGGGGCAGGCGAGCCCTGGCCCTACGCGGTGGGCGCGTCGGCCAGCTGACGGCTGGGGCAGGAACCGCCCCCCTAGCCAGGGTTACCAAGGGCCATGAGCCCTTCTCCTCGACTCGGTCCGCCGTCCGGTTCCTCGAACAGGGGCCATAAGGGGGTCGAGCAGAGACGAGCGCGTGGGGTCGGCCTCGCCATCTCGCTGGTCCTCCACCTGGTCGTGATCGCAGTTGCGATTCGCACAGTCGTTATCCCGGCTGCGGAGGGGGATGCGGACCCGGCGGATCCGAGTCCCGCAGTAGCAGAGCAGATCGAATTTTTCGATCTCACCCAGCTTCCGGACATTGCCCTCCTCCCATTCGCGGCCGTGGAGCCGGAAGAGGAGCTTGCGGCGGAACCCCGTCCCCCTCCTCCAAGGGCAGAGGAGGAGCCGCGGCCCGCAGCCGAAGCATTGGGCGAGGAGCCTCTCACCGTCCCCACGGGCGTCGTGGGCGGACGCCTTCCATCCATCCTGGGCCCGTTTCCGAAAACGGGGGGCGGCCTCTCGCTCGCTGAGCGCCTCCGGCCCCGGATGGGAGATCCGCGGCTCTGGGTGGGGATGGAGCGCAGCTTCTCCGACCTCACGGACTTCGAGCGGGCGGACCTGCTCTTGCGCGGCATGATCCAAAGCTGGAATGACTCCGTTGCGGTGGCGGATGCGCTCGCGAACCGGGGCCGGGACTGGACCTACACCGATGCCTCTGGGAAGCGGTGGGGACTCGCGTCGGGGCGGCTGTACCTCGGCGATTTTTCGATCCCCATCCCGCTCTCCTTCGGGGTTCCGCCGGGGCAGCGCCAGGCCTGGGCCGAGCGGCAGTGGATCGCCCAGGATATCGCCCAGGGTGCCGCCACCGCTCAGATCCGCCAGACGTGGGCCGATCGCGCCCGTGCCATCCGGGAACGGCTCGAAGCTGAGCGGGATGCCGTGGCCGGGGCCAAGACGGACGCAGGAGGCGGAGGTTAGCCCCCGCGGGGGGCGGCAACCTGCTTGCGCTTTCGCTTTTCCCTACGGATGTTTCCTCCTTGCCTGGCGGCCGGCGGGACCGGCTCCGCTCGTGCCGGCGCCTCTTCCGGAGAGCGTTCGACGCTCCGCGATCGGCCGATCCATGTCTTCTCGCGGGTGACACCAGAAATCGCAAGACCGCAGAGCGCCTTCCGTCGTGCCTGAAGCACTTCCGACCCGTCTCGAGCCGCAAGCGATCGAGGCGCCACTCTACCGTCGGGCCCGCGAGCGCGGGACCTTCCACCTCCCCGCCTCCGCGGTTCTCGAGGATGGGCGGGACCCCTACGTCATCGTCATCCCTCCCCCGAACGTCACGGCCGTCCTCCACATGGGACATGGCCTGAATAACACCATCCAAGATGTGCTCATCCGGTGGAAGCGGATGCAGGGGCGGGGCGCCCTCTGGATTCCGGGCACGGACCACGCGGGCATCGCGACGCAGAACGTGGTGGAGCGCCTGCTCGGCGAAGAGGGAAAGACCCGTTTCGACCTTGGACGAGAAGCGTTCGTGGAGCGGGTTTGGGTCTTCGTGGGGGAGACCGGGGGAAGGATCCTGGAGCAGCTCGAGTCGATCGGCGCCAGCTGCGATTGGGAACGCACCCGCTTCACCCTGGACGAGGGGCTCTCGCGCGCGGTCCGGGAAGTGTTCGTGAGTCTCTACGAAGAGGGGCTCGTGTACCGCGGGGAGTACATCATCAACTGGTGCCCCCGCTGCCTGACGGCCCTCTCGAACGAAGAGGTGGAGGGGACCGACTCCGAGGGCATGCTCCACCGCCTGCGGTATCCGATTCCCGCGAGCCACTCGGAAGCGGCGCGAAGGGCTAGCGAACAGGGGGCGAAGGCGCTAGGCCGGCTCACGGACGGACGCTGGTACCTCACCGTTTCGACGACCCGCCCCGAAACGATGCTTGGGGACACAGGTGTGGCGGTCCATCCGAAGGACTCGCGGTACGCCGAGTTCCTTGGGGCACGGCTCCTTCTCCCACTCACGGAGAGGGAAATCCCCGTGGTCGGTGACGACTGGGTGGATCCGGAATTCGGGACAGGGATCGTGAAGGTGACGCCGGCCCACGATCCGAATGACTTCGAGGTGGCGCGGCGCACCGGGCTCGAATTCCTGAATGTGATGACCGCGGACGCGCACATGAACGATGCCGTGCCCGCACGGTTCCGAGGGCTCGATCGGTTCGAGGCCAGAAAGGCGGTCATCCGCGCGCTCGATGACGAAGGCCTTTACGGTGGCGCAGAGGCCCACCGGCACTCCGTGCCAGAGTGCTACCGTTGCCATACCGTGGTCGAGCCCCGTCTCTCGGACCAGTGGTTCGTGAAGATGAAGCCCCTCGCGGAGCCGGCTCTCGAGGCCTCGAGGAACGGAACGATCACATTCTATCCCTCGCACAAGACGAAGGTGTACGAGGATTGGCTCGAGAACATCCGTGACTGGTGTATCTCGCGGCAGCTCTGGTGGGGGCACCGAATCCCGGTCTGGTATTGCCGTTCGGAAGGGTGTGGAGAGGTGATGGCCATTCGCGTGGATCCGACGAAATGCGTGAAGTGCGGCTCCGCGGAGATCGAGCAGGACCCGGACGTCCTCGACACCTGGTTCAGCTCCTGGCTCTGGCCGTTCTCGGTTCTGGGATGGCCGGAGAAGACCGACGATCTCAAGGCCTTCTACCCGGGGCACACACTGGTCACGGCCCCCGAGATCCTCTTCTTCTGGGTGGCCCGGATGATCATGGCTGGATACCACTTCCTGGGGGAGACGCCCTTCCGCGACGTGTTCCTCCATGGAACGGTGCGGGACGCGAAGGGGCGAAAGATGTCGAAGTCGCTCGGCAACGGGATCGATCCGATCCATGTCGTGGATCGGTACGGCGCGGATGCCCTGCGGTACACGGTCCTCTCGATGTGCGGGGTGGGGACGGACATCCACCTCGACCACGAGGACCTGGACGTGACCTTCGCTCCGGGGAGGAACTTCACCAACAAGCTCTGGAACGCGGGGCGCTTCACCCTCATGTCGGTGGGAGAAAGTCCCGTCCTGGGGTTGGACCGCGTGGCTGACCACCTTGGGACAGCGGACCGATGGATGCTCTCCCGGCTCTCGAGGACGACGAGAGAGGTCACGCAGGCGCTCGAGCGCTTCCGACTTCACGAGGCGGTCGAGCGGGTGCACCACTTCTTCTGGGGAGATTTTGCGGATTGGTACCTGGAGCTCGTGAAGGCCCGTCTTCGGGGAGAGGAGGGAGAGGAGAGTCGTGAGGCGGCACGTTCGGTCCTCGTTCATGTGTTTGACGGGATCTTGCGCCTCCTCCATCCGATGATCCCCTTCGTGACCGAGCACCTCTGGGACCGCGTCCCCTGGCCCGAAGGCATCGAGCGTCCGGCGAGCCTCCTGGTGGCGCCCTGGCCTGAGCCGCGTCCCACCTGGGAGGACGGCGAGGCGGAGGCAAGCATGGAGGGCGTCCAGGAGGTTGTGACCGCCGTGCGGCGTCTGCGGAAGGAGTACGGCGTGGGTGAGGGTGACGCCGTCACCGTGGTGCTGAAGGGGATGCGCGGGGAGAGGAGGGCGTCACTCGATCGAGAGAGACGGACCCTCGATCAACTCGCCAAGGTCTCGGAGCTCGTCCACGGAAATCCGGCCGCCCATGGGGTCGGCGCCACGGCTGTCCTCCAGGACGGCACCGAGCTCTTCCTTCCGCTCGAAGGGCTGGTGGATCTTGACCGCGAGCGCACCCGTCTGCGGGGAGAGATCGACAAGCTCGAGCGCCAACTCCGGGGAGCGGAGGGGAAGCTCCAGAACGAGGCCTTCGTCGCGAAGGCTCCGGACGAGGTCGTCGCGAAGGAACGGGAGAAGGCCTCCTCGTTCAAGGACCAACGGGACAGGCTGAGGGAAAAGCTCGCCGGGCTGGAGCGGCCGTGAGGGGTACGGCGCTCGCGCTCCTGTGTGCTGGCCTCGCGGTGTCGGGATGCGCCCGCCCGGGCGCGCCTGTCGGAGGCGATAGGCCCACGACCCCCCTCCGCGTGATCGGGACGTTCCCCGAGCAGCTTGCCCTCATGGAGCCCTTCGACGGGCCCGTCGAGCTCCGCTTCGAGCGGACGGTGAGCGAGCGGCCTACGGAAGGATCGCCCGGCGACGCGGTGATCGTCTCTCCCCAGACGGGCCCGGTGACGGTCCGGACGTCCGGTGAGCGGATCGATGTCACCATGGAGGGCGGGTTCCGCGCCGGCACCGTATACCGGGTCACGGTCTTGCCCCGGTTTCGGGACCGCTTCCAGAACCGGATGAATCGTGCCTTCGACCTGGTATTTTCGACCGGCGGTGAGTTCGAGCCCACGCTCCTCGCCGGGTTGACCCAGGATCGACTCACCCTCCGCCCACTCGCCGGCACGCGCGTGGATGCGATCCCGCTCGACGGAGGGGATCGGCGCTCCACCGTTGCCGACTCGACCGCCCTCTTCACCTTCCCCTATCTGCCGTCCGGCCGCTACGAGCTCGTGGCCTACGAGGACCGGAACCGGAACCGGGAGTCCGACTCATCCGAGCGGCAGGCGTCGATCGTCGTCGGGGTGAACGTGGGGGACACGATCGTGGTGACGGATCTTCCCCTCCTCCTGCCCGATCCGACGCCCGCACGGGTCGAGAGCGTGGCGCTGGTGGATTCCCTCTCGCTCCAGGTGACCTTCGACGACTACCTGGATGCCGCGGGCAGTCTGGATCCCGTGACCGCTCGGCTGGTCCGTGAGGAGGCGAACGCTCCCGAGGTGCTGGATATCCTCTTCCGCTGGGAGTGGGACCGGGAGAAGGCGGCCGCTGCTCGCGCCGCCGCCCAAACCCCTGCCGCCCAAGCCGCTGCCGCCGGCAATGCGGCCACTCCTAACGCCGCCACTCCATCTCCCGCGGCAGTAGCGGCCCCTGGTCCCATCCTCCCCTCACGGGAGATCGTGCTCGTGATATCTCGTCCCCTGGTGTCAGGGGCGTCGTACCGGGTGGAGGTGGATGGGGTGGTCAACCTGAACGGCGTGCCGGGCGGGCGAGGGGAGGGGGATTTGGATGGGCCGCCGCCGTTGACCCCGGGCGCACTGCCGAGATAACTTCATGGCCCCGAGGCGCTTCCAAGAGACTGCGCCCGGCGGGTACCGTGTCGAACACACCACCCGTTCACGGGTATCATGGGCATGAACATCGTTCTTTCCGAGACTGCGGTCTCCAAAGCACAGTCTTTCATTCAGGACCACGGCGCCGCCGATGGAGCGGGACTTCGGGTGGCCGTCCTTCCCGGGGGCTGCTCCGGGTTCCAGTACGGGCTGAACATCGAGGACGCTCCGGAGACGGACGACGAGGTCCTGATCCTGTCCGGGATCCGTGTGTTCGTGGACCCGTTCAGCGCCCAGTATCTGGAAGGGATACAGATTGATTACGTGTCGACCATGATGGGATCGGGCTTCACCTTCAATAACCCGGTCGCCACCGGCGGCTGCGGGTGCGGAAGCTCCTTCACGGTCTGAGGTGGGTCCTACCAAGCCAGCTCTCGAGGTAGCCTCGTTCCCCGGCGGCGCGTTCGCCGAGAACGGCTACCTCGTTCGTCATGTGGCGACCAACCGGGTCGTGGTCGTGGATCCCGGGGCGGCCGCTCCCGCCATGGTGCGCGTTCTGAAGGAATGGGGCGGAAGCCTCGATGCGATTTACCTTACGCACGCCCACTTCGATCACGTCGAGGGCATCCCGATCGTCCGGAAGCATGCCGACGTCCCCATCCACTTACACGCCTCCGATCAAATCACCTACGATCGGGCGGAAGCCAGGGGAGCGATGTTCGGGCTCAAGCTTCCCGGGCCCCTCCCGCCTCCCGATCGGGTGCTCGCCCCCGGCGAGGCGGTTCCAGTAGGTGACCTGACTCTCGAGGTTCGCTTCGCGCCGGGGCATGCGCCGGGGCACGTGATCCTCTATTCGGAGGAGGCGCAGGTCGCGCTCGTGGGGGACGTCATCTTCCAGGGCTCGATCGGGCGGACGGACATTCCCGGAGGGGACTTCCTCCAGCTTATCGACTCGATCCGAAGGGAGGTCCTCACCCTTCCCGATGCCACCCGTCTCCTCTCGGGGCATGGCCCCGAGACGACCGTGGAACGGGAGCGAATGGGGAACCCGTTCCTCATTTCCCAGATGCGGGGCGGCTTAGCGTGAGCCTCCGAGCGGCGGTCTTCGCCTCAGGCCGAGGCACCAACTTCGAGGTGCTGGCGGACGCCGGAGCCGGAAGGGAGGCTTCGAACCCGCCAGCGAAGGGGAAGTGGGTGCGCAGGGGACGTCCCCGCTCATGGGAGGTTGTGCTCCTGGTGACCGACCGGGCCCAGGCGCAGGCGATCGAACGGGCGAAAGAGCGCGGGATCCCCGCCGTGGTCGTCTCCCCCGACGAGGATCCCTCGACCTTTGGATCGAGGCTTCTTTCGCGGCTATCTGAGGAGGGCGTCGACATCGTGCTCCTCGCGGGGTACCTGAGGCTCGTCCCAATCGAGGTGGTGCATGAGTATCCGCACCGCATCTTGAATATTCACCCTGCCCTCCTCCCCGGCTTCGGAGGGAAGGGGTTGTACGGCCTCCGCGTACATCGGGCCGTGCTCGATTCCGGAGCACGGATCTCGGGGGTTACGGTCCACTTCGTGGACGAGGAGTACGATCGAGGACGGATCCTCGCGCAGTGGCCCGTTCCCGTGCTCTCAGACGACACCCAGGATACACTCGCGGCTCGGGTGCAGGAGGCGGAGCACCTGCTCTATCCCGTTGCGGTGGACGCGCTTGCCCGTGCGATCGCCGACGGCTCGCCGGCGGAAGCCATTCCCGAGAGAAGTCGTCACTTCGTGCTCTCCTCCACACTACCCAGGTTCCCGTGACCCTCCCCCGGCGTGCCCTCCTCTCCGTTACGGACAAGACGGGCATCGAAGACTTCGCCCGCGGCCTGGAGAGGCTCGGCTTCGAGCTCCTCTCCACCGGTGGCACGGCAGGGGCCCTCCGCGCGGCGGGCCTTTCCGTAACGGACGTGAGCTCGGTTACCGAGTTCCCCGAGATGATGGACGGGCGTCTGAAGACACTGCATCCGGCGATCCATGGACCCATCCTCGCTCGGCGCGACGTACCCGAGGACATGCGGGCCTTGGAGAAGCAGGGGTACCGGCCGATCGATCTGGTCGCCGTGAATCTGTACGCCTTCCGGGAGACCGTATCGGGAGGGGGAGTGTCGGTCGAGAAGGCGATGGGAAAGGTGGACATCGGGGGCCCGACTATGATCCGCGCGGCCGCAAAGAACCACGCGCACGTTTGGGTCACCGTGGACCCATCGGACTATCCTCGTGTGCTCGCGGCACTGGAATCGAAGGAGGACGCGGGTCCGCTCCGACGGGAGCTCGCGGCCAAGGTCTTTCGGCACATCTCGGCGTACGATGCTACGGTGTCCGAGTTCCTCGAGCCACCGGCGGGGGCGGGGTCTGGGAAGGCGAAGGGGGAGCCGGAGCTCCCGGACGAGCTCATGCTTACGCACCGCAAGATTGCGGGGCTCCGCTACGGGGAGAATCCCGACCAGGCCGCCGCTTTTTACGTACCGGACGGACACGACGGAAAGGCACGGAAAGGAATCGCGTCGCTGGAGCAGCACCATGGAAAGGAGCTGTCCTACAACAACCTGCTGGACCTGGACGGCGCGCTCCTTTCACTCGCTGCCTTTGCGGTCTCGCCCCGCCCCGCCGTCGTGATCGTGAAGCACACTACCCCGTGCGGCCTTGCCGTCGGAGAGACGGTGAAGTCGGCGTTCGAGCGGGCTCTGAGGACGGACCCGGTGAGCGCTTTCGGCTCGGTGATCGCCGTAAACCGGACCATCGACCGGACCGCCGCGGAGGCGATCGGAGAGCTCTTCGCGGAGTGCGTTGTGGCGCCGGGCGTGTCCCCGGAGGCGATGGAGGTTCTGACCCGGAAGAAGAATGTCCGGATCCTCACCTTCCCCGTTCCCGAGGGTGACGTAGCGCTGCCGCCCATGGTTGCCGTTGCCCTAGGGGCGTTCGAGGCCGCGGTCGGGGTTGCGGACGATGCGCGGCGAGCGGCCCGTTTCCTCGCCCGGCATGGACGGGATCCGCTTCCCTGGGCCATCCGGGGGATCTATGGCGGACTTCTCGTGCAGACGCCCCCGGTGCCTCCTCTGTACGGGGTTCCGGATCCGGGGTGGAAGGTCGTCACGAGGCGTGCGCCGACCCCCAAGGAGATGGAAGATCTTGAGTTCGCTTGGGCGGTCGTCTTCGGGGTGAAGTCGAACGCCATCGTGCTCGCTCGTGGGGGGGCGACCCTCGGGATCGGGGCCGGGCAGATGTCCCGCGTGGACTCTTCCCGGCTGGCCGTTCAGAAGGCTGTCGATCAGGGGCTCGACCTCCGGGGGTGCGCACTCGCCTCCGACGCTTTCTTCCCCTTTCGGGATGGAGTCGAAACCGCTGTCACGGCAGGTGTCCGCGCGGTGGTTCAGCCAGGAGGGTCGATGCGGGACGGAGAGGTGATCGCGGCTGCCGACGACGCTGGGATTGCGATGGTCTTCACGGGCAGGAGGCTGTTCCGGCACTGAGGGCGCTCCTGCCGGGAGTTCCGTGATATCTTCCCTGCCGGGAGGGGTGACCGAGCGGCTAAGGTACCGGTCTTGAAAACCGAGGTTGGGTGAAAGCCCACGCGAGTTCGAGTCTCGCCCCCTCCGTTCTCCCACCAGCCGCACTGCCTACTGCTTGAACTCGCGACTGAACCGCCGCCTCGTTACCATCTCCGACCTCCGGTTCGGGTTGGACAACAAT
>SHZS01000050.1 GCA_009692105.1 Gemmatimonadota bacterium
GACGTTGTCGCGACGTGGAGCGCGCGCGAGACGAGAGGAGTGCGGTCCTCCATCTCCATTGGAGTCGGTCTTTTTTGGGATATCCTCCGGCTGGAAGCGGCGCGGGGCCTGAACGGTGGGGAATGGCAGGTGATCCTCTCGGTGGATCCCCGGTGGTGGGATCACCTCTAAGGGAGTCGCTGGAGCCGCTGAGACGCGGGCTCCTCCACCGCGAGCGAGCGGACGTCGAGGATCTCGCGCTCACGGACATCCTCACACACCTCCCCAACCGCCGACACGCGAGGGTTTTCCTCGAGAATGAGTTCGGAGCAGCCGAGCGGGGTCGGCTCCTCTCGGTAGTCCTCTTCGACCTGGATAGCTTCAAGGAGTACAACGACCGCTACGGGCACCAGGCCGGCGACGATGGACTTCGCCACTTCGCGGAGATCCTTGCCTCCACGGCGCGCCGCATGAACCTCTCGAGCCGCTTCGGGGGAGAGGAGTTCCTCACCGTTCTCGCGGGCTCCGACGAGGAGGGCGCGCTCGTCTTCGCCGAGCGGGTCCGAGAGGCCCTCGCCTCGCTCCGCCTCTCCAGTGGCTCACTCACGGTGAGCTCGGGAGTGGCGACGTACCACCCGTCCATGCGCTCTCCTGACGAACTGATCGCCGCTGCGCGCCCTCTACCGAGCGAAGCGGGACGGCAGAAACTGCGTGCGCGTCTTCGGTCGCCCGCTAGACCTCGTAACCGCCGATGACGATCCGCGTGGATCCGTCCTGCCAGATCGGAGAAGACCGAGTGACGCTGATCCGTGGCGACTCCCTCGATCAGGAGCTGCCGCTGGGCAACGCCCAGCGAGAGGCTCGATCGCTGCTGAAGGAGCCGCGCCAGGCCCGCAATGACCTTCTCGGCCGCCGGCGCGAGGGAGGGATGGTCGCCGGGGTACATCGCGAATCGGTGCACTGCGATCGATAGCTCGATCAGGAACTCGGACAGTTCCCTCGATAGGGTCGCCTGCTTCTCACCCCGTTCCTGCACTGTGGTGGCGGTCACCGAAGCTTCAGCCCCCTTCCTCACGCAGCGTCGACATGGGCGTGGCGCGTAGGACGGGGCCGCTCACGGACCAGCCGACGGACACCGCGAGGAGCACGACGCCCGCCCAGAGCCCCAGCAGCGTCCCCCAGGGAACGCTCGCGGTTATTTCGAACTGCCAACCAAGGAGGAGTCGGCCGCCCGCTCCTCCCAACAGGACACCGACGGCTCCCCCGATCGCCCCAATGGCGAGGTATTCGGAGAGGAGCACGCGGCGCACGGTTCCGCCGGAGGCTCCGAGGGTCTTCAGCAGCGCAGTCTCCTTCCGGCGTTTGAAGCGGGTCGCGAGGAGCGACGCGAGCAGGACGAGCCCCCCACTCGCCAGGATGAATCCGGCCATCGAACGGAGCACGAGGGCGACCCGCCCCGCGATCCGCTCGAGGGTCTCGCGGACCACCGTCACGTCCAGGAAGGACACGTTCGGGTAGCTCGCGAGGATCGCGGACTGGAGCCGCCCTCGCACCACACTATCCTCGGCCCGGACGAGGGACACGAATGTCGCCGGTGCCCCATCCAACCCTCCAGGCTCGAAGATGGCGAAGAAGTTGGGCTGGAACGAGGCCCACTCGACCTCTCGGAGGGAGCTCACGACCGAGCGCAGAGCGACCCCCTGCACATCCCAGACAATCACGTCCCCGATCCCCACCTGGAGGTCCTCGGCCAACTCACGCTCGAGCGAGACCCGCGAGGCCCCTGCGCTCACGGCATCCGTAACGCGTGGATCCTCGTCGGCCGCCTCGCTCCACCAGCGCCCCGCGACGACGCTCTCGGTAGCTCCGAGCTCCGCACGATATGTGTTCCGATAGAGCCTTCGGTATCGCCACCGCCCCCCCGCCCTATCCGCTAGGAGTGCGGCGACCGATTCCCCCCCGACCTCGGCCAGCCGGGCGGGTACGATGGGGATCAACTCGTCCGGAAGCCCCTCATCCCGGACCAGGCGACGGACACCCTCCACCTGGTCGGCTTGGATATCGAAGAGGACAAGGGACGGCTGATCCGGCCCCACCTGGAGGGCAAGCTCCGCCCGGAGCCCCTGCTCGACCACGAGGAGCGACCCGATCAGGAAGGCCCCAAGCCCGAGCGCGGTCACGACCGCCGCGGTTTGGTTCCCGGGGCGGAAGAGGCCGCTCAGTCCTTGACGAATGGAAAATGGTGCGCCCGGCGGAACGACGGCACGGGCCGCACGGACGAGCCCCGCGGCGGCGAGGGCGAGCAGCACGAGTACGGTCGTGAGCGCGACGGTGACGATCGCGGCCGGGCGAGCACCCCCGAGTTGGAGCCACGAAACGCCGAAGACGCTGAGCCACACGAGAAGCGCCACCATCGACTTCAGGCCGACGGGGTTTCCGAATTCCTCCTCCCCGGGTGACCGGAGAGCCGCCAGCGGCGAGACCCCGTGGACCCGGAAGAGCGGGAGGAGCGAGAACACGACCGCGACCCAGGTCCCGACCGCGAGCCCCACGGCCATCCCCTCGGGCCGGAGGGTCGCCGTCAGATCGAAGGGGAGGACCGCTCCGAGAAGCGTGGGGAGCAGGAGCTGAATCGCGACTCCCATGGCGACGCCGAGAAGCGCGCCGCCCGCGCCCAGACTCGCGGTCTGGATGACGTACGCCCCGACCAGAGCGCCCCGCCCTGCCCCAAGGCAGCGGAGCACCGCAATGGAGGCCCGTCGTTCCCGCAGATACAGATTCACGGCGCTCCCGACCCCGATCCCGCCCAGGATGAGAGACATCAGGCCGACGAGGCTCAGGAAGCGCGCCAGTTCTTCGAACCCCGCCTCGAGCGAGTTCGCCTCCTGATCGGCGGTGCGGAGGTTGACTCCCAGACCTCGCAGCTCGCCCCGATACCTGCTCACGAATCCGCTGAGGTCCGATCCGTCGGGGAACGCCACCCAGCTTCGATACCGCACGAGGCTCCCGAACCCAAGAAGCCCCGCCCCGGCCAGATCGTCGAGAGACATGAAGACTGGGGGACCGGCCGCCCACTGGAGCTCGAGGTCCACTGGAACGTCTCGTATCTCGCCCAACACCTCGAGGCCCGCGGTGCCGATCCTCACCGAATCGCCGGTGGAAACCCCAAGCTGGAGGAGGACCTGTCGATCGGCGGCCACCCCTCCCCCCCCTGCCAGACGCTCCGGAACGTCCTCAGGGTCTCCCACCCCACCCCCCGCGGCGGGGAAGCTCTCGTCGACGGCGTTCACCTGGAGAAGTCGGGCGGTGCCCGACCGGGGCACGGATACGACCGATGCCAGGCTGACGCCACGCGCGATCCTCGCCCCCCGGCCGGCCAGTGAGTCGAGCACGTCCTCCGTCCGGGCATCGAACGGGGTCTGGGACTCGAGCCTGAGGTCGCCGCCCAAGATGAACCGGGCCTCTGCTTGCGCGGATTCCGCCGCGTCCCTCTGGAAGCCATGGAGCGCCACCAGCACGGCCACTCCCATGGATACCGTCCCAAGAAACCATCCCACTCGGCGGATCCCGGAGCGCCCTTCCCGAAGCGCAAGCCGGAGGGAGAAAGGGACCCTCACGCTACCTCCTCCAACCGTCCGGACTCCATTCGAAAGACTCGGTCCACGCCGTCGGTGAGTGCCTCGTCGTGGGTGACGAGCACCATCGTGGTTCCGTGCTCCCGGTTCAGCTCGCCAAGGAGCCCTCCCACCTTGGCGCCCGTCTTCCGATCGAGGTTCCCGGTCGGCTCGTCCGCGAACAGGATGCTGGGCTCGGAGACGAAGGCCCGCGCGAGACCGACGCGCTGGCGCTCTCCCCCGGAGAGCTGACCGGGGTAGTGGTTCATGCGGTGGGCGAGACCCACCCTCTCCAGGAGCTCCGCCGCTCGCTTGCGGACCTCCGCGGACGGCAGGTGCATGCGGGGGGACAGCTCGATGGGAATCCGGACATTCTCGAGGGCCGAGAGAGACTCGATCAGATGGAAGGTCTGGAATACGAAGCCCACGTGGGTGGCGCGAAACCTAGCGCGCCCGTCCTCGGTAAGACTCGAGAGGAGCGTATCGCCGAGACGGACCTCGCCCCGAGTCGGGTAGTCGAGCCCTGCCATCAGCCCGAGGAGCGTAGTCTTCCCGCTTCCGGACGGGCCGACAACGGCGATGGCCTCGCCTGATTTAACCGAGAGGTCTATCCCCGTTAGGATCGGTAGAGCGTGACCGCCGCTCCGATAGTCCTTCACGACCCCGGAAAGCTCAATGCGCATCGCGACCCTTCTCCTCGTGACCTGGGTGAGCGCCCTTCCTGGATGCTCGCCCGGGGAAACGGACCTGCCCCAGCCGGATGGCGACACGTCGCGCGGAACGGAAGTGTTACGCCCGTCCACTTCCGAAGGTTCTCCCGAGACGAACGCCGCCGCCACCCCGGACGGCGCAATCCGCGTGGTCTTCCTCGGAACGAGCCTCACCGAGGGGCTCGGCCTCCTCGATCCGGCAGTCGAGGCCTGGCCCGCTAGGGTTAGCGAGCTCGCGGACTCCGCGGGGCTCGCCATCGACGTCGTGAATGCCGGCCTGTCGGGAGAGACCAGCGCCGGCGCGCTCCGCCGGGTGGATTGGGTCCTTCAGACGGCCCCCGATGTGCTGGTCCTAGAGACGGGAGCAAACGACGGGCTGCGCGCCCTCCCGACGGACGCGCTGGAGGCAAACGTGTCCGCGATCGTCGCGCGCATCCGGAGCACCCACCCAGAGGTAGAGCTGGTCCTGGTCCCAATGGAGGCGCCGCCGAACCTGGGCTCCGAATACTCGACACGGTTCCACGAGGTCTTCCCCCACGTGGCGATGGAATGGAAGGTGGCGCTCACCCCGTTCATCCTGGGCGGTGTGGCCGGAGTCCCTGAACTGATTCAGCCGGACGGAGAGCACCCCACCGCCGCAGGCCACCGGATCATGGCCGAAAACGCGTGGCCGGTATTGGACTCGATCTTCCGGATCGCCGCTGAGCGCCGTGCGAGCCGCGCGCCGTGACCACCGGCGGCGGGCCCCATCTGTACCGCGGCGCGGCAGCCGTGCTCGGCTCTCTGGCTCTCCTTTTTGTGGGATTCTTGGTCGTGGGCTTCCTCCTTCCCAGCGGATGGGACGCGGAGAGAAGCGTCCGGATCACGGCCGTCCCGGACTCGGTCTTCCCCCATCTCTCGCACGCCGAACGGTGGGGCGAATGGACCCCCTCGCCTGCGACGGGCGTCGAGCTCTTCGGACCCTCGGACGGACCCGGCTCCGGGCGCCGTTGGGACGATCCCCTGTACGGTAAGGGGGAGTTCGTGATCGCGGCTAGCACTCCGCCACGGGCCGTGAGCTATGAGGTCCAAGTCGACGAGGGGGCGATCCAGATCCGCGGGGAGCTTCGCCTGGAGCCGGAGGGCGACGGAACGATGGTCCGCTGGCGAGAGGAAGGGGATTTCGGATGGAATCCTCTCCTCGGCTACCTCGCCCGGCGGATGAACGAACTCCAGGGAGCCCAGATGGAGGCTTCGCTCTTGGCGCTGAAGCAGCTAACCGAAGGGCCGGGGCTCACACCCTAGCGCGAGTGAGCTCGAGCAAGTCCGCGTTGGTCTTCGTCTTCCTCATCACATGCAGAAGCTCGTTCATCGCGTCCGCGGGCTGCTTACCCGCGAACTGCCGCCGAAGGGCGCGGGAGATCGCCAGTGCCTCCGGGCTGAGGAGAAGCTCTTCTCTGCGAGTCGCCGACCCCACGATGTCGATCGCAGGGAAGATGCGCTTGTCGGCGATCTCGCGGCTGAGGAGGAGTTCGCTGTTTCCGGTCCCCTTGAACTCTTCGAAGATGACCTGATCCATCCGGGACCCCGTATCCACGAGAGCGGTCGCCACGATCGTGAGCGATCCACCCCGGCTCGGGTCGATCCGCCGCGCGCTCCCAAGGAAGCGCTTGGGCTTTTCGAGGGCCGTGGAGTCCAGGCCACCACTCATGGTCCGGCCACTCCCCTCTTCCACCGTGTTGTACGCTCTCGCCAAACGGGTGATGGAGTCCAGGATGATGACCACATCCTCCCCCAGCTCCACTCGGCGGCGAGCTCGCTCGAGGGTGATCTCGGCAAGCGCCGTGTGTCGCTCGGATGGGTTGTCGAAGGAAGAGGCAATGACCTCACCGAACCCGCATATCTCCATCTCGGTGATCTCCTCCGGCCGCTCATCTACGAGAAGGATGTAGAGCTTGACCTCGGGGTAGTTCCTCACGATCCCTTCCGCGACCCTCTGGAGCACCGTGGTCTTTCCGGCCTTGGATGGCGCCACAATCAGAGCGCGCTGACCCCTTCCCATCGGACAGAAGAGGTCGATAACCCGGTTCGTGTAGTCCGGATCGCCACGCATCCGGATGTCGCACTCGAGAACGAACTGCTCATCGGGATGGAGAGCGCCCAGCCTCTCGAACTGGGGCCGATCGCGCGCCTCCTCGGGGGGGCGGCTGTTCACGAGGTCGAGTCGTGAAAGGGGCGGCGCCTTCCCATCCCGCGGTCGCCCTCCCACTACGCCCCAGAGCTCGTCTCCGGTCCTGAGGCCAAACTTCGAGACGAGCTTACCGCTCACATATACGTCGTCGCTGCTGGGTGAATATCCGGCGCTCTTCCGGCGCACAAACCCGGAGCCGCCGGAGAGTACCTCTAGCACGCCCAACCACAGGTCGTCGGTCACGTTCCCGCTGTCGATAAGGAGGATGAAGAGACGAAAATGGGGCCTAAGGGACCCCGGCCGCTGACGGAACCCTCGGGGAGACATCAGGGTTCAGGGAAAACCACGAGCGTACACCCTACTGCCTACGCTCTCCCCGGACAAGAGACGTGCGGACCCGCGATGAGCGCCCGGACCAGCCCCCCATCTCCGTCCCGCCCTACGGACGGCGCCGCCGCACTAGGACAAGAAAGGGACCAACCTTCTGATCCGCAAGTAGCCGGGAACCGCTGGCTCGGTCCCCTCCTTCTCACTGCAACGCCTTTCGCCCTCTTCGCTCTGCTCGCGTTCCTAGATCGGCTCCTCCGCTAAACGGTGCCTCGGCTGAGGGGCCTTTGCCCCCCGTACTTATTCAGCGACCTCCTGGGCCTCGGCCATCCCCTTCGCCCGTCCCCTGCGATAGACAATGACGTCCTTCTTCGCGCACGCTCGGGTCGGGCCACTCCCCCAGGAGCGCCAAGCGGCAACGCATTCTTCGGTGGCATGATCCGTGCTTTCAAGAGACAGCAGGGCAGCCAGACTCCCTCCGTACCCAGGAGGCTTCCCGTGACCACCCTCTCCTTCGCCAACCGCGGCTCCGTGGGACCGGTCCAGCACAGAAGGGCCCCAGACCGCCGAGTCGTGGGGCGGGCTGGCCTCCTCCTGACCGCTGCAGCCGCCTGGCCTCTCGTCGCGGGGGCCCTCTCGGCCCAGACCGTCTCCTCGCTCCTCAGCTCCAGCGCGACAGCTCCCTCACACTCCGTCCAGGCCGGTGGAATGCCTCTGGAGTCGCTGCTCGCGCACCGCCCTGCCGAGGGTCCTTTCCTGGAATGAACCTCGGCTAGAACCGAGCCCCATCCGGAGTTAGTTTTTCACAGGACTTTGGGGGCCCTGGCGGGCCGGCATTCAATCCAATGGACCACATGACGCTTCGATTTGGACGCGGCCACCTCGTCGGAATCGCTTCCAGCGTCTTTCTCTCCGTTGGGGCGGCCCCCGCTCTCCATGCTCAGGCAGTGGAAGCGCCAGCGGTAGAAGCCCCGGCGCCAGGCGCATCCGACTACCAGGCGTCCCCGACTGCACGAGCAGTACGCATCACGGAGCCGATCACCGTCGACGGAGATCTGGACGAACCGGTCTGGATGACGGCACCTGCAGCCGCCGACTTCATCCAGACGGCCCCCGACGATGGGGCCGCTCCAACGCAGCGCACGGAGGTCCGCTTCCTCTACGACGACGATAACCTCTACATCGGCGCGTGGCTCTGGGACGAGGGCGAGGTGCTGGGCCGCCTGGCTCGTCGAGACGCCGTCGTCGGGGACGCGGACCTCTTCGCGGTGATCTTCGACGGCTACCACAACCACCGCACCGCGGCCCGCCTGGCGACGAATCCATCGGGTTGGATGCGGGACGAGTTCATTGTAGGGCACCAAGGCAGTCACGGCGGCTTCTCCGACTTTTCCTGGGACCCCGTCCGGGAGACTCGATCTACCGTCACGTCGGAAGGCTGGTTCGTAGAGATGGCCATGCCCTTCAGCCAGCTGCGGTACGGGACCGACGATGTCCAGACGTGGGGCCTCCAGATCGAACGGAAGATTCGCCGCTGGGGCGAGGACACGGTGTGGGCGTTCACTCCGCGCACCGAACCCCAGGGTGTGGCCGCGTACGGACATCTCGAGGGACTCCAGGGACTCCGCCAGGGGAAGCGTCTCGAGATCCTGCCCTACACCACGGGGCGAGCGGAGTACCGGGACGTCCCGAGGAGCGCGACCGCCGACTTCGATAACCCGTTCCGCAGCGGATCGGATTATTTCGGAAACGTCGGCGCGGACCTGAAGTACCGGCTCGGCACGAACTTCACCTCGGATGCTGCCGTAAACCCGGACTTCGGTCAGGTCGAACTGGATCCGGCGGTGATCAACCTCACGGCGTTCGAGACCCGCCTCGCCGAGAGGCGTCCCTTCTTCGTCGAGGGATCGGATATCTTCTTGTTTGGTGATGGGGGTAGTGGGCCGGACGCGCAGCTCCTCTACTCGAGGAGGATCGGGCGGTCTCCCCAGGGCACGATCTCGAGCGAGTCCGAATACGCGTACGCGGACATCCCCACCTTCACGACCATCCTCGGGGCCGCGAAGCTCACCGGGAGAACTGCGGGCGGATGGTCCCTGGGGGTGCTTGACGCAGTAAGCAACCGAGCCATGGCGCCCTGGGTTGACGCGGCGGGGAACAGGGCCCGCACAGAGGTCGAGCCGCAGACAAACTACTTCGCAGCCCGCGTGAGGCGCGACTCGAGCGACGGCACGCGCGCGTTCGGCGTAATCGCCACGGCCGTGAACCGGAACCTGGGCACGGAAGCCCTGGAGTCGCGGTTGCACTCGTCGGGTTATTCCGCTGGAATCGACGGAAGGATCGAGTGGAACAACCGAGGCTGGACGCTCGGCACGAAGCTGGCAGGAAGCCGGGTAGCCGGTAGCGCGGAAGCGATCGCGAGCAGCCAGGAGAGTCCCGCGCGGTACCTCGCTCGACCCGGCGCGGACCATCTGGATTACGATCCCACCGCAACCTCGATGACGGGGTTCTACGGGACGGTCAGCGTCGGAGAGCAGAGCGGCGCGTGGCAGGGGAGCCTCGGCCTCACGGCGACGAGCCCCGGCTTCGAGGTGAACGACCTGGGGTTCCAGAGCGCGGCCGACCGGATCAACCTTGCGTGGGACTTCGGCTACCAGCAGCCGACTGCGGGGCGGCGCCTTCGCACCTTCGGCGTGACGGCCTCGGGCGGGGCCTCGATGAACTTCGGCCAAGAGACGCTCTCGAAGGACGTGGGGCTTACCCTCAACGCCACGCACCTGAGCCAGAACGGGTTCAACGCACGGATCTCGAAATCCTTCGAGGCATGGGACGACCGATTGACGCGTGGAGGCCCCCTGACCCGCTCGCCCGGCGGGTGGTCCGGGAGTGTGGGCGCGAGCAACAGCCCGCAGAGCAGAGTCCCGACCCGCGTCGGGTTCAACTACTCGGGGGACGACGGCGGGGGATGGCGTAAGGGAGGAAACGTGGATTTTACAGTCCGACTCTACGACACCTACGAGGTCATTCTGGGGGCGAGCCTGAGCCGAAGCCACGCCCCGGCTCAGTACGTACAGACGGTAACCGATGCGGCAGCGAGCGGCACCTTCGAAAGCCGCTATGTATTCGCAGCGATCGACCAGACGACCTTCGACGTGAACACCCGCGTGAATGTGACTCTCACGCCCCAGCTGTCCTTCGAGCTCTACACGCAGCCGTTCGTCTCGAGTGGAGATTATCTGGCGCTCAAGGAGCTCGCCGCTCCGAGGACCTTCGACTTCCTCGAGTACGGAAGGGATACGGGCACGATC
>SHZS01000051.1 GCA_009692105.1 Gemmatimonadota bacterium
GAAGTCCGGAAAACCCGGGACTTCCAGAGTCCGGTCGAGAAACTGGAGAAGGGGTTCTAAATCGACCCGAGAGTCAGCCATGCCATCACCGCCATCTGTTCCACAGACCAGAGTGGAAAAGGGCTACATGGATCGGATTGGTAAATTGTAATATATTGGTATGAAATGCATTATAGCGTTTTCAACGAGTGTGGAAACTACTTTGCTACCTTACCTGCTCAGAGCGCGGGACAGCTCAGCATCAGCGACCTGTAGAGCCAGCTCCTCGGGGTGCTCATTCTCGTCCCCACGCGCGGGAGGATGGCCAAGCTGGACCTCTCCCATGCGTACCTCGCCGTTCAGAACGGCTCCTTCCTCCAGCTGGAGTCTCCGGGTGTGGACATCTCCCTCAATCCTCGAGGTCGCCTGGACCTCCAAGCGGGAAGCCGCCATCACGGTCCCGATCACCCTTCCCGAGATAATGCCGTCTTGCGTACGGACGTCCCCCACCACCATGCCGTCCTGCCCGATGACCACCGCCTTCCCCGCGTAAACGGTTCCCGTGACCGTTCCCTCGATCCGGAGCGTACCGTCCGTCACACAGTCGCCGTAGACGTGCATTCCGGGGCCGATGATCGAGATCGTCGGCGGTGCACCATTCTCCTCGCGTTCCTTCCCTCGAGCCATTTGTCCTTCCTCCTAGCAAGACCCCTGTGCTCACCCCATCCGTATTCTTCAACGACCTGTTACGGCTGCGCCACCATCGAGAGGGGATCCACCGGCCCCCCGTCCCGTTGTATCTCGAAGTGCAGGTGCGGAGCGGTGGATCGGCCGCTCGAACCGCTCAGCGCGATCACCTCGTCTCGACGCACTAGGTCCGCCACCTTTGCAAAGACCAAGGAGGCGTGAGCGTAGAGCGAACGGTATCCGTCCCCGTGGTCCAGGACCAGATAGTTGCCATACACAGAGTCCTCCCCTGCCTCGATGACGGTCCCACTACCAGCTGCTCGGACGTACGAGCCCGCGGGAATCGCGATGTCAATCCCAGGGTGCACCGGCTCTGCGGCCGACGTTTCGAGGAGCATTTGGGTAACGAAGCCGCGCTCGGTGAGTGGCCAGCTCACGGGGAGGTTCTCCTGCCCGGACGACGCGCCCCCGGTTCCTCCCCGTCGTCCCGTGGCTGGCGGCAGCCAAAGCTCGCCTGCCACGCCACCTGCTCCTGAGCCGAATAAAGACCGAATACTTGCGTACTGATCTTCAACCTCCGTGAGCGTGTTGGCAAGCTCCTCGACCTGCGCTTCGCGGCCCATCAATTCGGCCACCTGCCCCTCCAGCAGTCGGGCTTGCGCCGCGCGTCCGACAAGGTACCACCAGCTCCCGACGATCATGCAGAAAAGCGCAAAGACAACGGTACCCCCGAGCGCGATCCACCGCAGACTGCGGACGGACACCTTGAGGCTCCGTGTGCCGCTGGCTCCGTCCGGAATGAAGAGCACGGTGACATGTGGCCCCCCTCGCTCCATGCGGTCCTCGCTCAATCCCCGATCTCCGAAGAGTCCCGCCGAGCGATGAGTTCGAAGAGGCGCGCGAAGTCATCGGCGGAGGCGAAAGAGACCTCGATCGTGCCCGCCCCTCCCCTTCCCTCCTTCACGCGGACGCGTGTGCCGAGCGACTCGCTCAAAGCCTGCTGGTAGGCGTGGGCCGCCGGCGAGGATCTTCCCTCCGGCCGCTTCTTGGGCCTCCGTGCCGACGCGGTCGCTCCCCCATCGTCGCGCACCCTGGATTCGACCTCCCGGACCGACCACCCATTCTTTGCGGCGAGCCTCGCCATCTCCACGAGTCGCGCCGGATCCTCGATGGCGAGGAGGGCCCGAGCATGCCCCATGGACAGGGATCCGCTCGCAAGGAGCGCGCGAACAGCTGGTGGAAGGCGGAGGAGGCGAAGAGTGTTCGCTATGGTGGCCCGGTTCTTTCCAACTGCCTCGGCGATCTCTCCCTGGGTGAGCCCAAACTCGTCGGCGAGGTGCTGATAACCCTGGGCCTCTTCCAGGGGACCCAGCGCCTCCCGCTGCAGGTTCTCCACCAATGCCAGCACGAGGAGCGTTCGGTCGTCCACTTCCCGGACCACGGCCGGAACCTCCGTCCACCCCAGCTCCTTCACCGCCCGCAGCCGGCGTTCGCCCGCCACGAGCTGATAGCCGTCGGCAGCCGGGCCGGGAGCGGGTCGAACTACCAGGGGCTGAAGGAGCCCGTTCTCCCGAATGGATTTGGCGAGCTCATGCAGCTCCTCCTCGCGAAACTCCCGGCGCGGCTGGAAGGGGTTCGCATCGATCTTCGCCACGGGAATGGTGCGGGCCTCCTCAGGCCGACCCGTCGGGGCCAGGTAGTCCTCGCCGAGGAGAGCGCCAAGCCCCCGCCCGAGACGCTGTCGAGGTTCACGGTTCACGGTGAAACCTTCCCTTTGGCCGCCTTCCCCACATGGCCCCTCCGCTTGAGCACTTCCTTCGCCAGAGCGAGATAGCTCTGCGCGCCGGCCGACAGGACGTCGTAGGTGACGATCGGCTGTCCAAAACTCGGGGCCTCCGCCAGCCGAACATTTCTGGGAATGGTCGTCTCGAAGACCTTCCCTCCGAAGTACTCACGTGCCTCGTCAGCAACCTGTTTCGACAGGTTGAGCCGGCGATCGTACATCGTGAGGAGCACGCCTTCGATCTCAAGCCCCGGGTTCAGCCCTCGCTGGACGAACCGCACGGTGTTGAGGAGCTGGGACAGCCCCTCCAGGGCGTAGAACTCGCACTGGATGGGGATGAGGACACTGTCTGCAGCCGCGAGCGTGTTGAGAGTGAGAAGCCCGAGGGAGGGAGGACAGTCCACCAGGATGAAGTCATATTCGCCCCGGATCCCCTTGAGGGCCTTCGCGAGGACCATCTCCCGCTCCGCCCGTTCCACGAGCTCGATCTCGGCACCGACGAGCTCCCGGTTCGAGGGAAGCAGGTCCAGGAAGGGGAAGTGGACGCTTTTCACGATACCGGCAGCGGCGTCTTTCCCTTCGATCAGGACGTCGTATATCGTCGGGATGGACTCCCCCTTCTCGACTCCGAGGCCTGACGTCGCATTGCCCTGGGGATCGATGTCGATCACCAGAGTCCGCTGCTCCGCGACGGAGAGGGACGCACCCAGGTTGATGGCGGTGGTGGTTTTCCCCACCCCCCCCTTCTGGTTGGCGATTGCGATGACTCGGCCCATTACGGTCACAGTTGGGTGGAAGAGGCGAAGCGAGTGAGCCGCCAATATAAGGAGGGGAGGGCCCGGCGCGAAACTCCGCGATTAATGAGTCGTGTTCCACGTGGAACGTGGCTACCCGGGATTGAAACTCATCCCGAATCCTCGCTGTTCCACGTGGAACACCGGGCAGGGAAGGGAAGCGGGAAGGAGGTCGGAACCGACTACCGCGTGGGCTGAGCAGCGCAGGATAACCATGGTAACATCAAGTCAGACTGTTACTTACAAGATATCAGGCGAGCCCTGAGACGGCTCGTCCGTGGCATCCACAGCCACACCGCGCCGGGCTCTGCGAACCTCGAGCACGAGATTCTGGAGGTCCGCGGGAGACACCCCGGGGATCCGACCGGCTTGGGCAAGATTCCCAGGGCGCAGACGGACCAGCTTGTCCCGAGCCTCTCGGGAAAGAGTTACGAAGTCCGCGTACGGGAGGTCATCCGGGAGGAGGAATCCCGCCTGATCTCGGAGCCGGCGCGCCCGGTCCTCCTCCCGGCGGACATACCCCTCGTACTTGACCTCGAGCTCGACCGCGGCGACGAGCTCGTCATTTCCGGCAAAGGGCGCGCCCCCAGCGCGGGCGAGGCTTTCGCCCCTCACCCGTGGCCTCCGGAGGAGCTCCTCAGCGCGGACGGGTCGGTTCACCTCCGCGCTCTCTGCCTCACGGAGCACTTTGTTCGCCGTCTCCGGCACGAGGACCTCCGATCGGAACCACTCACGCACCTCGACCCACCTCCGTCTTCGATCCTTCAGGGCCGCGGCCTGTTCCGGGAGGAGCAATCCTCGGCGCTCCGCGAGCGGGCCGAGGCGTTCGGGCGCATTGTCCTGCCGCAGGAGCAGCCGGAACTCGGCACGTGAGGTAAAGAGTCGATAGGGCTCATCCACCCCCTTCGTGACGAGATCGTCCACCAAGACCCCGATGTAGGCCTGGTCCCGCCCGAGCACGAACCCCTCGAGGCCCTGGACCTTGAGCGCCGCGTTCGCCCCCGCGACGAGGCCCTGGCCTGCGGCCTCCTCGTACCCAGTCGTGCCGTTGATCTGCCCCGCGAAAAAGAGCCCCGGCACGGAGCGAACCTCGAGCGTGTGTCGCAACTGATGGGGCGGGAAGTAGTCGTACTCGATCGCGTATCCGAGCTTCGTGATACGCGCCTCTTCGAGCCCCGGCACCGTGTGGATGAACGCCTCCTGCACATCCCCGGGGAGCGAGGTAGAGAGCCCATTCACATACAGTTCGGTCGTCTCCAGTCCCTCGGGCTCGAGGAAGACCTGGTGCCTCGGAGCGTTCGGGAACTTGACGATCTTGTCCTCGATCGAGGGGCAGTAGCGCGGCCCTCTCCCGGAGATCGCGCCGCCGTAGAGAGCGCTGCGCCCGAGGTTCTCCTGAACAACCTTCCTGAGCCCCTCACCCGTCCAGGTGATCCAGCAGACCCGTTGCTCCGGGATCGGCTCATCGACGTAAGCAGAAAACCGGTAATCATTTACGTCCCCAGCCTGCACTTCGAGCCGCGAGAAGTCCACAGTGCGTCCATCAACGCGGGGCGGCGTTCCCGTCTTGAAACGCGCAACCTCGAGCCCACGGGCCTCGAGGGCCTCGGCCAGCTCGATCGAGGGAGCTTCCCCGGCGCGACCCGCCGGTACCCCCGCCTCCCCTCCCACATGAATGCGCCCCCGGAGGAAGGTTCCCGCCGTGACCACGACCGCTCCGGCCGAGAAGCGCTGGCCTCCCCGGGTGACGACGCCGCCCAGCCGTTCCCCCTCCATCCACACGCCTGTGATCATCTCCTGGAAGAGGTCCAGCTTCTCGATCCCGTCCAGGATCCTCCGCACACCGCGAGGATAGAGCCCTCGGTCGCACTGAGCTCTTGGGCTCCAGACAGCGGGACCCTTGGATCGGTTCAACATCCGAAAGTGGATGCGCGACGCATCGGTGGCGCGCCCCATCACGCCCCCGAGGGCATCCACCTCCCTCACGACCACGCCTTTGGCGACGCCACCGATTGCAGGGTTGCAGCTCATCTGGCCGACCCGAGAGAGGTCCGGTGTGATAAGCAGCGTGCGAGCTCCGAGGCGCGCGGACGCCGCGGCGGCTTCAGTTCCCGCGTGCCCTCCGCCCACCACGATCACGTCGTAGCTTCGCGTCATCCCCGTCACCTTCCCTCGTTCCCTGCGAGATCCTTCGGCGGCGCACTCCCAGGCGGCCGCCCCGTTTCACCCGCGCACCTCGAACCCGCCGTGAGGAAGGTCGTGGGCGACGGGCAGCTCCACCACCCGGTCCACCCGGGCAGCTCCCGGACCCCGGCCCAGCTCCTCCCTCATGCGCGCCATCGCGCCGCTCCCTCCCGCGACATGCGCTTCCACTGCCCCATCGGGAAGGTTCCGGACCCACCCGCGGAGGCCAAGCGCTCGGGCCGTCCGGACCGTCCACGCGCGGAAGCCTACACCCTGAACTCGCCCCTCGACCCGGAAGCCCAGAGTCTGCTCTCCCCCTCGCCCTTCTTTCGACATCTACTCCTCGATCGTCTGCGGGGCGTCAACCAGGGACGTTACTTCCCGATGCAGAAGTCTGCGAAGACGCGATCCATCACCTCGTCGCCCGAGATCACGCCGACGAGCTCCTCGAGCGCAGTCTCCGCCGAGCGGAGGTGGGCGGCGGCAACTTCCGCGGCAACACCTGCGCTGAGCGCGTTCCTGAATGCCAAGACCTCCTCGAGCGCCCTTGTGACCGCAACCCTCTGCCTCCGCCGGGTCAGGACCGGCGCATCCCCGCCAAGCTCGACCAGCCCCCGGTACACGAGGCCGGGGAGGGTGTCTCGAATCTCCCTGAGTCCCGTTCCGTCCTCGACGGACACATCGATCACTGCATGGGTGCCGATCCCCCCCGGGGGTCCCGGCGCCTTCGCCGCGCCCCTTGGGATCCGGTCCCGCATCGTGCGTAGAAGGACGACGGGGACGCCCACAGGCACGGCGGAGAGAAAGGTCGCCTCCTCTTCTCCCCACGCCCGGTCACAGGGGAGGCAGAGTAGCAACAGACTCGCACGCGCCACGTACCGACGCGCGACCTCGATCCCGAGCCTCTCGACCTCCCCCTCATGCGGCCGGATCCCCGCCGTATCTACGAGGCGGAACGGATACCCTCCGAGCGAGACCCGCGCCTCGATCGCATCCCTCGTGGTGCCAGGCTCGGCCGTCACGATCGCTCGCGCCTCCCCGAGGAGGGCGTTGAAGAGTGACGACTTCCCGGAGTTCGGTCGCCCCGCGAGAACCGTGAGGGCACCATCGCGGAGGAGCTCCCCGCCAGGGGCCGTGGCCTGCAGGATCTCGAGGCGCTCCGCAACGCCCCCGGCCTCCCGCACGATTCTTTCGAGGGGGACCGGAGGATCGTCCTCCTCGGGGAAGTCTACGTGATAGGCCAGGAGCGCCTCGAGCTCGACGATCCCCTCGCGCAGCTCACTGACCCTTCGCGAGAGTCCGCCCTCCGTCTGTGCAAGCGCAGCCCGCCGGGCGGCCTCGCTCTCCGCCTCGACCAGGTCCGCGACCCCCTCTGCCTGGACCAGGTCTACCTTCCCGTTCAGGTATGCGCGCTGCGTGAACTCACCCGGACGGGCCATACGTGCTCCCGCACGCACGCACGCGTCCAGCACGAGCGCGGGCACAAGGGAGCCACCGTGCAGGGAAAGCTCTGCGGAGTCCTCCCCCGTGTAGGAAGAGGGGCCGGGAAACCACGTCACGAGCCCTCGATCGAGGAGGGCGCCGGTGGTGGGATCCTTCAGCGAGAGAAGACGAGTTACCCGCGGCCGGGGAAGCTCACCACGAAGCGAGGGAGCCAGGCGGAGGAGCACTTCGCCCGTACCCCCGCCCGAGAGACGCACGATCGCGAGAGCGCCTCGACCGGGCGCGGTGGCGATGGCTGCAATCGTGTCCAGAGATTCCGAACCTCCTTCCCGGGAGCCCCCGCCTCGGATGCGCCAACCCCGCCCACGGAATCGACACGACCGCTCCCGGATGGGTTGCTCAAGGTTTCGCGGGAGCCGGCGGTAGCTTCACCTGGACCTTCTGCCGCTCCTGCGCGATCCACCAGGACTGGGGAAGCGTGGCGATGTTCGCGCTCAGGTAATAGAGGTTCAGCCCGGAAGGGAAGTTCAGGAAGATCGCCACCATCACGATGGGCATGAACCAGAGCATCATCTTCATCTGCGGGTTCGTGTCCGCCACCGACCGCATTGAGATCCACTGCATAAGGAACATCGACACCCCGAGGAGCACGGGAAGGACGAAGATCGGATCCTTCGCCGCGAGGTCCGGGAGCCACCAGAAGGGGACGCCGCGGAGCTCGATCGTGTTCCGGAAGACGAAGAAGAGAGCGATCAGGAGCGGCATCGGGAGAAGCATCGGCCAACACCCGGCGAGGGGGTTGAATCCGTGCTCCTTGTAGAGCTTCATGAGCTCCTGCTGCATCCGCTCCGGCTGATCCTTGTACCTCGTCTGGATATCCTTCAGAAGCGGCTGCACGACCATGTTCTTGAGCTGCGCGCGCCCCGCCCGTTGGTTCAGGGGGAAGAGGACGACGCGCATCAACACCCCGACCAGGATGAGAACCCATCCGTACCCGATCGCGAGGTTCTGATGGAAGAAGACGAGAACCCACATGATCCCTGCGACGATCGGGCGGAGGACCGGACGGAACCACCGCCACCCGAAGGGGCTCAGCTGCTGGAACTCACTCCCGAGCGCGGTGAGGAGCCCGTAGTCCTGGGGTCCGGCGTACAGGCGGAAGGCAACAGCTCCGCTCCCTACGGACTGCGTGACCGCGAGGGTGGTGCGCCCCTCCTGAGCCGGCTCCGGCGTCACGACGACCCCTCCCAGGTACTGGCTCTGTTCACTCGAGCCCAATGCCGGGAGCAGCCCCAAAACGAAGTATTGGCTCTTGGTTGCGGCCCAGAGGAAGGGACCGTCCTGGGCCGTCCGCGTGGACACTGCCGCGAGTCCGGTCGCTTGAATCCCGCTCTGCAGATGATTCACGACGTAGGCCATGGCTCGGGCCTCCGTCCTTTCGTCCACTTCGTTGAACGAGAGCCCCCACCCCAGGTCGGTCATGAGGATCCCGCGTCCGACGCCACGCACGGTACCACGCACGTCCACGAGATACGTATCGGGGTGGAATGTGTAAGCAACCTCGTAGCCCACGGCCCCCGCCGGACCGAGGGAGCGCAGAGTGAGGGTCTGGGTCTCGCCCCCGGGCTCGAGCAGGAGCCCGTCGGGCGGCGAGACCTCGAACGGCGCCGACCGCAGATCGAGCGTATCCCCCTCCACCACGACACGGGCCCCAAGGAGGCCGGGGTCCCCGTCGTCGATAAGCTCGACGGACCCGTCCCTGGTGAATGATTCGAAGTTGTGGAGTTCGATCGAAGTGATCCGCCCCCCGAAGTTCGAGAGGGTGATCGTATAGAGCGGGCCTTCCACCACGATCTCCCGCTCCACCACCTGAGGGGAGGGCTCCACGGGAACGAGAATGTCCCCGGCGGCGGGCCCGACGGTGGCCGTGCTGGAAGCCGGCGCAGTCGCTAGGGGAGACCCGGTTCCGCCCGTTCCCCCCGGTCCTTCCGCGGGTACTGCCCCGGGCCCTCCCGCCTCTCCCGTGCTCCCCGGGGGCGCCGGTGGGAAGAGGAGATTTCCCCCGATCAGCACCGCCATCATGAGCATGACGGCCAGGATGAAGCGCGCCTCTGCCTTCATGTGAGGTGAACCTCTTCCCGCCGCGCAGGCACCGGGTCGTATCCACTCCCTCCGAAGGGGTGGCAGCGTGCAAACCGTTTCACGAAGAGCCACGCGCCACGCACGACGCCATGATTCTCCACCGCCTCACGGGCGTAGGCGGAGCAGGTGGGGACGAACCGGCACGACGGGGGGGTGAACGGAGAGACCCACCTCCGATAGAAGTCGATCAAGCCGAGGACGATCTGTCGGAACAAAGCCGCTCCGTGCATCGGATGAGCGCTTCCCTCAGCGCGGGAAAGGCCGCGTCGTACGCTTCGCGACGGGATCGAACCAGAACGTCGGCGTGACACCCCTCCTGCGCCAGGTGGGGAAGAACCTCGCGGCGCCCGATCTCCCGGAGACGCCGACGGAGCAGGTTTCGCTCCGCGATCGTGTGGCCATGCCTCGGGACGACCACCCCGAACCGTGGTGTGCCGGGTCGGACCGACGGCGCGCTGAACACCTCCAGGATCGGGTCCCTGCGCCGCTTCCCGCTACGGAGCAAAGTCCGGATGTCGCCGCCGAGCCGGATCCGGAGGAACTTCGGAAACCGTTCTCCGCCCGACGGTCGGCTCCCCGATCCATCCGTGCCTTCGGGATCGGTCGAGCGCGCCATCACGGTCGTGTAGTCGGTATCAT
>SHZS01000008.1 GCA_009692105.1 Gemmatimonadota bacterium
GCGAGCCTCGTATGACAGAGGAGGCCTGCCACCAAGAGCACGCCGAGGTCCCCGGCGATCAGGAGCCACCCGAGCTCCTCGGGGACCCCGCGGAGAAGACCGAGGCCGACGAACGCGAGGACCACCCCTCCGGTCGCCCAGATCGCCCACCGCTTCCAGGCCTTCCCAACAGTCTGGACCGCCGCCCCTTCAAGCTGGCCGACTCCGGCTCCGGAGCTCATCGGCGGTGGGCCGCCAGCCACCCCTGACGCAGCGACGGCGTTTCCTTCGCCACGGCCTGGGTGCCGCCCCGGACCGAAGGCCATGACGAAGCTTAAGAGGTATATCCCGAGTGGAACCACCCAGAGCAAGGGAACCGGAGATATCTCACTCGTGATGTGCGTGGTCACCCCGAGGAGCAGGCTCGACGGGACGAACGCGAGCACGGTCCAGCTCAGCCGGCGCTCAGCCGAGAGCGGCGCAGGGGTGAGGGGAGCGGCGGAGCCCGGAGCGATCGCGGCGGCACCGCCGCGCATCGCCGCTCCGCAGGCGAGGACGAGCAGGGCGATTCCCACGAAGGAGACCTTCCACACGAGCGCCTGCTGGTCGAGGGTCAGGAAGGGATCGATCACGAGAGGGTAGGCGCCCAGCGCCAGGAAGCTACCCAGGTTGCTCGCCGCATACAGGAAGTAGGGGTCGCCCCGGTCGCCGTGCTCAGACCTGGAGAACCAGCGCTGTAGAAGGGGGGCTCCCGCCGAGAGCGCGAAGAACGGAGGACCCACGCTCACGGTGAGGAGCCCGAGGAGCCAGAGGACCGGGGCCTGCTCTCCGGGAGCCTCCCAAAGGAAGAGGCTCCATGGGACCGCGATCACCGCGAGGGCGAGCACCCAGGCGTGGAGCGCGAGCTGGCGCGCGGGACGGAGGCGATCTAGGAGGAGGACGTATGCGTACCCCGCGAGGAGAACCACCTGATAGAACATCAGACAGGTGTTCCACATCGCTGGAGAACCGCCCAGGGCCGGAAGAAGCTTCTTCCCGAAGAGGAGCTCGACCCAGAAAATCAGGGCGGCGTTTGCGAGGACGGCGAGGGAGAAGAGGCCCTTCACCGACCCTCAGTCTCTGCCACGGACTCCGACGCATGCGGCGCGGGAGATGCCTTCTGCGGCTCGTCCCAAGGATCCTGCTCCGGACGCTGCCACCGGACGGCCCTGGGGGGGAGGAGGTTCGACCGGAGGATGTGCCAAAAGGCGGCGACCCCGTCCGTCCAGCGGATCTTCTTCCCCTCCGCGTAGGACCGTCCCCGATAGGAGATCGGAAGCTCATAGATCCGGGCCCCGGCCTGCGCGAGCCGCGCGGTGATCTCGGGCTCGATCCCGAAGCGGTCCTGAGTAAAGGGAAGCGTTTGGAGGAGGTCCCGCCGGACCACCTTATGGCAGGTCTCCATGTCGCTCAGGTTCAGGTCCGTCAGGATGTTCGACAAGAGGGTGAGGCCCTGGTTCCCGACGAAGTGCCAGAAGAGGTGTACTCGGTGCTGGCCCCCCAGAAAACGAGACCCGTACACGGCATCGGCCCAACCCCGAAGGATGGGATCGAGCATCTCCAGGATGTGGCGCGGGTCGTACTCTAGGTCGGCATCCTGGATCGCCACTACATGTCCTGTCGCTACCTGGAACCCGGCCCTCAGAGCTGCGCCCTTTCCTCGATTGCGCACATGGAGGATCAGGCGGTCAATCACCCCTCTTTTCTCAAGCAAAGTGAGGATCTCGTCGCTCCCATCATTCGAGCCATCATCCACCACGATGAGCTCGACAGAGAGAGGAAGCTCGCGGACCCGGGCGAGGATCGCCTCGATCGTGTTCCGCTCGTTGTACGATGGCACCACGACGGACAGGCGCAGGCGATCCCAGGGCAGATCGGGATTCACTCGCTCAGCCCGTAGCTTCTGATCTTTCTGTACAGCGTCGAAGGGTCGATTCCGAGCACCTCGGCCGCGCGCGTCTTGTTTCCGGCCTCGGCCTGGAGCACCCACTGGATGTAGGCCCGCTCGATCACATCGAGCGTGGGGTTCGCGGGCGCGCCCTGGCCCACGAAAGCCTGGGCCAGAGGCGACAACACGCTCTCGGGAAGCGCGGACGCCTGGATCACAGCGCCGACCGTGAGGACGGCCGCCCGCTCGAGCGCATTCTCGAGTTCTCGGACGTTCCCCGGCCAGTCGTAGCGCACAAGCGTGGCCTCGGCCTCCTCGGAGAGCTCCAGGGAGTTCCCCTGCTCTTCCGCCAAACTCCTCACGAAGTGCTGCGCGAGGAGGGGAATGTCCTCCCTACGGGCGCGAAGTGGAGGCAATGGGATAGCAATGACATTCAGCCGATAGTACAGGTCGCTCCGGAACTCCCCGCGACGGATCTGCTCCTCCAGGTCGCGATTCGTCGCGGCGATGATCCGCACATCCACGGAGACAGGCTCGGTGGCTCCTACCGGAATGACCTCCCTCTCCTGGATCGCCCGGAGGAGCTTCACCTGCGTCTGCGGCGAGGTTTCCCCAATCTCGTCCAGGAGAAAGGTGCCCCCGTTGGCAGCCACGAGGAGCCCGTCTCGGTCCTTCACAGCTCCGGTGAACGCCCCCTTCACGTGGCCGAAGAGCTCGCTCTCGAGCAGGCCCTCGGGAAGCGCCCCGCAGTTGATGGAAAAGAAGGGCCGCTCACTCCGCGCGGAGCGGGCGTGGATATAGCGGGCCACCACTTCCTTCCCCGTACCACTCTCCCCAGTGAGCAAGATCGTCGAGTCAGTGGGCGCTACGGTCTCCGCTAGGTCCAGGATCTCGGTGAAGTTCGGGCTCCGCCCAACAGGACGCTCACCCCTCCCCCTCTCCCGCCGGCGGATCTCCTGGCGTAGCTCGCGGTTCTCCGCGCGGAGGACGCGCGCCTCTCCCGCTCGTCGGCAGATCGCGAGGAGCTCGTCGTTCGCGAATGGCTTCTGGAGGTAATGGAAGGCCCCTTCGTTCACCGCTCGCACCGCCGACTGGAGCGAGGCCTGCGCGGTCATGAGCACGACAGCCATCTCCGGGTCCACCTCCCGGGCCCGCGACAGGATGTCGAGCCCAGTGGCCCCCGGCATGCGGATGTCCGAGACCACGAGGTCGGGCTGCTCTCGCTCGAGCGCGGCGAGCCCGTCCTTCCCACCGAGGGCAGTCACGACCTGGTAGCCTTCGCCGCGGAAGAGGATCCCGAGCGACTCCAGGATCCCCGACTCATCGTCCACCAAAAGAACCTTCATCTGCCGTTCACGCATTTACAGGCACCCCGGCGGTCACCTCTTCCCCTGGGAGGTAGACGTTGAACTCGGCGCCTCCCCCGCTCGCCCGCTCGACGAGGACGATGCCCTGATGCGCTTCCACGGCCCGGTAGACCACGGATAGACCCAGTCCCGTCCCCCCTTCACGCGTCGTGAAGAAGGGATCGAATATGCGCTCTACCTGCTCCTCGGGAACGCCCGGCCCGGAGTCCGCCACGCGGATACGTACGGGTCGGGGAACGTCGATCTCGGGAAGGAAGCGCCCCCCCCCGAGGTCCTCCACCTCGAGCCGCACGACCCCCCCCCGAGGGGAAAACTGGACGGCATTCAAGATCAGGTTGAAGAGGGCGCGGTGGAGCAGGTCCGCGTCCCCAGGCGCATGGACGGGGGTCAGGGGGGGCGTGAAGGCGATCTGTACGTCCCGCTCAGAGGCATCCGGATGCCTCCGCACCACCGTCGCGCACTCGCGCACGAGATCGCAGAGGTCCAGGGGCCGGACCCGGCCGATTCGAACGCGCGCGAAGTCGATGAAGTCCGAGAGCAGCCGGCTCAGGCGCTCGGATTCACGGACCACCATGCGCGTGAGTGTCTCCCGGTCGGATGCATCCAGCGAGGGGCTCGCGAACTGCTCGACGGCACTCCGGATCGAGGCGAGCGGGTTCTTGATCTCGTGGGCCATGGCGGCCGACAGCTCCGCCACCGCCTCGAGGCGCTCGGCCCGCCGGTTCAGCAGCTCGAGCCTCTCGAGGTCCGTGATGTCCTGGAAAATGGCCGTCACCGCGCGGGGCATCCCCGGCTCCTCCCGGAGCGTGGTGCTGACCCCCAAGGTGATGCGTTCTCGGCCCCGCAACGAGGACGCCTTATGCCGGAACAGCATGACCCCGCCCTCGAGAGATCGCCGGAGGAGAGCGGCGAGCTCGGGGGCGGCTCGCTCCACCGCTTGAAGGACGGGAGCTCCCAACCACTGCCGCGCATCCATCCCCAGGAGGTTCTCCGCCGCGGAATTCATGTAGTGGAGCCTCCCGTCACCATCCACAGTGACGACCCCCGTGTTGATCGTGCCGAGGATGTCCCCCGTGTCCATCCGAAGGCGCCGAAGTTCGGACTGCACGGCCCCGAGTGCGATCCCGGCCCCGCGGAGCCGGTCTCCCAGGATTCCCGTTGCGAGAGCGACGAGGGCAAAGAGCCCGACCTGGAGGAGGATCGGGCCACCGAGCGTCTGGGAATGTCCCCACACGATGTCCGCGAAGTAGAGGATCGCCGCGAGGGCACCGATGAGCACCCCGCCGGGCAGCGGGAGGAGGAGGGCTCCCTCGCTGATGACCAGGATGTAGATCCAGACAAGGTTGCTGTCTCCACCCCCCGTGATATGGACAATCCCCGTGACGAGGAGGACGTCGAAGATCACCTGCCCGTATAAGAAGTTCCGGCTCGGCTCACGCTTGAGGATGTGGGTATACCAGAAGCCCCCGCCGCTGACGAGGAGCCCGAGCACGAACATGCTTGTCGCCAGGAACGTCTGTTGGGGCTGCGCCCGGGCCCAGACGAAGAGGGCCCCGAGCAGCACTCCAGAGACCAGGGCGACCCGGCCCGCGTAGAGCCATCGGAGCAGGTCGGCCCGCGCGAATACACCCGCACCCTCACGAGCGTAGCGGAAAGGCAGTGGCCGAGTCCAGAACGGCCCGCCCTGAGCGGATCGGTCAGTCATCGGGGGGAAGAAGAAGGTAGGCCTGTGTGCTCGGCCACCCACTCGCGGATCCTTCTCAGTTGGTCCTCCACGCGGCGAAGAGTCGATCCGAGCTTCGGACGCGCCGCGGGAGCACCCGCCGGAACACTACCTATTGAGGGGCACGTCCAGGGTCTGGCCAGCGTAGATTCTGGTCGCATTCATTCCGTTCTGCTCTCGGATCTCGTCCACGGTCGTACCGAGGCGGCTCGCGATCACGGAGAGGGAATCGCCGCTCCGCACGGTGTACCGCAAGACCCCGCTCCCGACCGCGGCGAGGGGAATCACGAGCGTCTGTCCCGCGACGATCCGACTGCCCCGGATCCCATTCGCGGCACGGAGGAGGTCCTCCGTCACCCCGTATTGCGCCGAGATCGTCCAGAGCGATTCTCCAGGCCTTACGCGGTGTCTCGCCTCTTCGACCCCGGAGCGCTCGCCCTCGGAGGCCGTAGCAACCCGGGAATTCGCCACGGCACCCGCGGCGATCAGACGAGGCGACGGGAGCGTGGACGAGAGATCGGCCGACGCGCTCGGCCCCCCGGCGGACGCGTTACCCAGGGCTACCTTACCCACAGCAGGGGCCACCGGGACCGGCGTCGATCCAGCGACCGGCAACCGAAGACGCTGGCCCGCACGGACGAGGTCGCCGGACATCCCGTTCTCGGTTCGGAGCCGAGCTACCGACGTGCCGTAGCGAACCGCGATCTCGGACAGGGTCTCCCCCCTAGTCACCTGGTGGGTCACCTCGGCGGTCCCCTCGTTCGGCCTCGTGGCTGGACCCGATGGTCCCCGATCGGCCAGGACCTCAGAGCTTCCAGTTCGGGCCTGCACGTAGCGCGCGTAGGGGCGAGGGAAAACGGCCACATGATAGTGTGGGGGGTTCCGCTCGCGCGTCGCCTCCACCACCCCATGAGCCTCGAGCGAGAGGAGCACGGGCTCGAGCCAGGCGCGGCAGCGGCCGCGGGAGCTACGCCGGAGGTCCACGGCCATTCCCGCGGGATGCACGGAGCGATCGGACGCGTTCGCCGGCTGCAACGAGAGCGGACGAGTCAGGCTCGTGACGACCAGTTTCTCGCCGCAGGCCGTTCGATACTGGGACGCGAGCCGCTCGACGAAGAGCTTCACCTCTGGGCGAGCGAAGGGAAACGAGACCTCGACCAGCTCGAAGTCGGATTCTCCGACGATCGGAATGAGATACCCTTCCTCCACGAAACGGCGGAGCTGCGTGCTCGTACGAAGGAGGGTGTAGTCGTGAGCTCCTGCCTGGGCATCCTGCCGGTCCAGTGAAGCCTGTGAACCCAGCAGCGACTGCCCTTCGAGCGCTCCGACGGGAGCGAGCAGGACCCCGACCAGGGTAACAAACGCTCCCAGGCTGGGAACGAAGCCGTTCTCGCGGGCTGGGGTCATGGCCATCCGTAAAGCCAGGCGTGGCGTAGCAGAATGCGGAATCGCACCAACCAATAAACAAATGATTCCGCACACGCAAGCACGCGCTTCGGGCCGTCCGGAGCAAACCTCTGCCGCTCCCCCCTCAGCCTCGGCCTATCCGACTCGCCCGTCGGCCGGCCTCAAGCCCCCTTTGCGGCGACGTAGTTCTTCGCCACAACGTCCCAGTTCACGACGTTCCAGAACACCGCCAGGTAGTCCGGACGCCGGTTCTGGTACTTCAGGTAGTAGGCGTGCTCCCATACGTCCACTCCCAGAATCGGGGTGGATCCCTGGCTGAGCGGAGAGTCCTGGTTCGCTGTGGCGCTCACCTGGAGCTTCCCGGATGCGTCCATGGAGAGCCAACCCCAACCGGAGCCGAATTGCCCGGTCGCCGCCGCGGTGACCTTCTCCTTCAGAGCGTCGAACGAGCCGAAGGACGCTGTGAGAGCGGACGCGAGCTCGCCTGCGGGAGTCGACTTCCCTCCCGGAGTCAGGATCCTCCAGAAGAGGGCATGGTTCACGTACCCCCCTCCGTTGTTCCTCACCGCGTTCCGGATCTCTTCGGGCAGGGACGAGAGGCCCCGGAGGAGCTGCTCGGCGGTTTGCCCATGGAGCGCACCGTGGTCCTTCAGCGCGTTGTTCAGGTTCGTGGTGTAGGCGTTGTGATGCTTGGAGTGGTGGATTTCCATGGTGCGCGCATCGATGTGGGGCTCGAGCGCGTCGTAGGAGTATCCCAGCTCCGGGAGCGGGTGTGGATACGGCATCAGGTCAGCTCTCCCTTTCGTCGGTTTGCGTGTCTGCGGGCGTCAGCTCGGGCTCGGCAGCAGCTCCGGTCCCAGGAGGTAGCAGAGCCGCTCGAGCAGGATCTCCCGTGCGCGCAAGGCGATATCATCCATGGACGGGGAGTCATGGTACTGCTCGGCGATCCGACCCCGGATCTCGCTCAATGACGGGATCTCGGGAAGGTGGACTTCGCGGAGGTATGCGACGGCCTCCTCTCGCGCCCGCTGGAGAGAGGCCGCCGCCTCGAGGCGCGTGTGCGCGAGCCTGACCTTCAGCTCGGCAAGTCCAGGCCGGCGGTCCGAGGCGGCCTTCAACTCCCGCGCGATGTGCTCGACCGGGAAGGACTCGGCAACCTCCCGCGCCACCTGCTCCACCACCTTGCGCCCGAGCCGGATCTCCCCGGCGAGCAACGCCTTGGGAGGGGCACGTAGGTCCCGGACCAGACCGGCCCAGAAGAGCACCTTCAAGACATAGTACGAGATGTCGACCTCCCACCAGAAGAAGCCCTGGCGGGTCGAACTCTGGTAGCGGTGGTGGTTGTTATGCCACCCCTCACCGAGCGTGATGATCGCGAGCCACCAGTTGTTCCGGGAATCGTCCGCCGTGACATACCGCTGGTTCCCGACGACGTGAGCAAGCGAGTTGATCGAGAAGACGCAGTGGTAGAGGATCACGGTGCTCAGGATGAAACCGACGAAGAGCCCGGGCCATCCAGCGAAGAGATAGCACCCAACCCCGAGTGCCGCGGCCGGAAGGTACGGGTGTTCGTCCAGCCACCGGAGCTCAGGGTACTGCGCGAGGTCCTGGACCGTGGAGTAGTCCGCCCTGGACTTCCGCTTCGAGAAGATCCATCCGACGTGGGAGAAGAAGAAACCCTCGTGCCGTGGGGAGTGGACGTCCTGGGGCGTGTCCGAGTGTCGGTGGTGGTGCCGGTGGATGGCCGACCACCACAGAACCCCTCGCTGGGCCGAGGTTTGGCCCAGGAAGGCCAGAAAGAACTGGAACCCGCGGCTCGTCTTGTAGGACCGGTGGGCAAAGTAGCGATGGAACCCCGCGGTGACGGCCCACATGCGAACCAGATACAAAGTGACGCACATGACCACCGAGGTAACCGTGAACCCTGACCAGAGCACCCCGAGTGCCGCGAGGTGGATGATGGCGAAGGGAATGGCGTCGGGATAGACGATATCGCTATGCGGCTCCCCGGCGTCGGCGTGCCCGCCCGGTGCCTGCCCGGATCGTGCGAGAGTAGGAGTCTCCGAAGACACGGCTTGACCTCCTCGAAAGGGGGGCCCGATTTTCTAAAGGAGCGGTGTCGGCCGCGGGCCGGCTCGCTCGTGGGAAACGATCAGGTGGTCATGGGGCCGGCGGGTGGCCGACCGCTACTTGTACCGATAGGTGATTCTACCCCGGGTGAGGTCGTATGGTGACATCTCGACCTTCACCCGGTCGCCTTCCAGCACCCGGATGTAGAACTTCCGCATCTTCCCAGACAGGTACGCCAGGATCTTGTGGCCATTCTCCAACTCGACCCGGAAGTTCGCGTTCGGAAGAACTTCCTTCACCGTGCCTTCTACTTCGATTGCGTCGTTCGACAAGCACAACTCCTGTTCGCCTGGGCCGGCCGAACGTCCCAGCGGCCCGCCCGGCACTGTGATCGCTGAGGTAAGTTAATCGGACGCCGCCCTTTCTGAAACGAGGACAGGCGCCCTCCCCAGCTCTGGAGATCCCATGAAACCGCTTACAATCGCGCTCATCCTGCTGGGGATCGCCGCCTTTATCGGCGGGGTCGTGTGGACAACCCTACAGGCGGCCGAGGTGGAGTGCGAGGTCTGCCTCGTCTTCGGGGGCACGGAGGTCTGCCGCCTGGGCCGAGGGCCCTCCGAGGAGGACGCCCGCACTGCCGCGCAGCAGAGCGCCTGTGGCGGAAACACCTCGGGCATGGCGGAAAGCATCGCCTGCCTGAACCGCGCCTCGAGCCGGGAAACCTGCTCGGCACGCTAGGCACGAGGGGCCTGCGGCTTCGGCCCCCGGTCTAGTCGGCAACCGGACCCTGGAGCAGGGGCGAGCCCATCCGCACCTCCTCTCCGGGCCGCAGACCCGGGGCGAGCCTCGGCAGCGTCCCTCCCGCGGACCCCAGGAGCAGGACAACGGTGGACCCAAGATGGAACGCCATGATCTCTTGGCCCCGCTCGATCGGGAGGGGCGGATCGTAGCGCCTCACTTCGATCTCCCGGCCTCCCTTCCGGTTGGTGACACCCCTCCCATCCGGTCCATTCCAACCTAGGTCGAACGCAGCCGAGATCCGGCCGACGTTGAACGCCCCCACGGCCACGACTGCCATGTCGAGCGCCCCACGCTCCATCAGCGTCACGAGGCGCTCGTTCCTCGGAAAGAGGTCCGGGATCGAGCGCACCGAGTCTGGACCCACGGGGAGGAGCCGTCCCGGGACTGAGCGAGCTTCCCGGAGCACGCCGCCCAGGGGTGAGTGGATACGATGGTAGTGCCGCGGGCTCAGGTAGATCGTGACGAAGAGCCCGGAGCGAAATCGCTCGGCGTCTGACCCTCCCCCTAAGAGGGCCGCTACCGGGTAGGTGATCCCCTTCGCTTGGATGGCGATCCCCTCCTCCAGGGGACCGCAGGCGCCGATGATCCCGTCCACGGGGCTCCCCGGGATCCCGCCGTGCAAGGGAAATGGGCGGACCCCGGGTCGGAGCGTCCGAGCGAAGAAGGCCGAAAGGGTCGGATAGTGCTCGGGGGGGTGCGCCGCATCAGCCAGGTCCACGTCGAAGAGACGTGCGAACCCCCGGTTCACCCTCCCCTGAAGCTTCCTGGGCAGGCGGAACTCAGCCAGCCGCCCCCACACCATGGAGATCGCGCCCTGGGGAAGAAGTCGCAGAAGTCGGAGGGAGACGGACGGACGTACAGGAACCCCACCACCCTTCCAACCCTCCCCATCCGCCACCGTTCGAATCGAAGGACCGGAGCCCTGAACTAATGCACGAGCAGGACAATGCCGACGACGACGCCCATTGCGCCAAACAGGCGCTTGACCGAAAGGGGCGAGCCTTCCATGCTGCTCGCCTCCCGCGTCCAGGCGAGGATGGTCCCGCAGGTGTTGCTCGCATACCGGACGGACGTGCTCGACCCGTGGTAGACCTCGATGGCTTCGAGCTCCGCGGGGCTGAGCACTTCGTCGATCGCGATCGGCATGTTGAAGGGCGCCCCGTCCAGCACGAGCTGGGGCACGCACCCCCCCCTCAAGAGGACCTGCCTGGACTGCCCGAGGCCCCTGGGCAGAAGCACGCGGGTGCCGGCGATCCCGTAGAACAGGTCCGAGACACGGCTCGGGTGCCTCGCCTCAATTTCTTCGCGCGTGAGTGTGGTTCCGAGCCCGCGCTCCCGCCTCTCATAAAACCCACTGAGCTCGAGGCGGGTCCGCCGGAGGGCAATCACCACGATCGGCTCAAGCTGGAGCACGGAAGGCGTCAACTCGATGAGGAAGTCCATCGTGGGGTTTAGGGTCAGGTCGGTCTGATAGGTGATAGGGGAATAGGAGAGGATCGAGACCCGGATCTCGTACGCGGCCGGGGGAAGGCCTGCGATCTCGAACTGTCCGTTCGCGCGGGAAAGCCCCTCCCAAACAATCTCCCCGTCGGGGCCCGGCTCCACGAATGCAATTTGGGCCGCTCCAAGCGCCTTCCCGTCCGAGCGGTCCACGATCCGGCCCGTGACGAAGACCCCGGCCTGGCCGTTCCCGGTGATCGGCTGCATCGGATCCTGCCCCTGTAGAAGGGGAGGAAGCAGGGCAGCCAGACCCACCGCGAAAGACACGAGAACGCGAAACCGCATAGAGCCTCCAGAAGGAGGACAGAAGTGGGGGGCTGTCCTGACGGGCGCCCCCGAACTCCTGATCGGCAGAATAACTGGCGGATCGGAGCGACGCCATGATCGCTGCGCGATCGATCCGGGTGGCTTCTCTCATTCGAACACCGCCAAGCCTCGAAGGGTCCGGCGCCCCCGTCGCGGCCGGGGAATCCCGGACCCCCGCCCCGGGGTAGGAGCCCCGACGATCGCGCCCTTGGGCGAGTTCGATCGGGCGAGCTCCGGCCCCTCGGCACCTGCCGTTCCCTTGGAGGAAAGGTCCCCATGGCCCTCCCTTTGGCCCTCCCTTTGGCCCTCCCTTTGCGCGCGACGAGTTCGTGGTCTCTGGTTCTGTTCCTTACCGTCGCCGTTCACGGGAGCGCAGCCCAGGCACAAGCTCCTGCCGTCTCGCAGGTCCTAGCGAGCCGGGTGAACACCATCCGCGAGGAGACCGTCCGTGCTCATGTAGCGTTTCTCGCCTCGGACGAGCTCCTCGGGAGAGACACGCCCAGCCCCGGGCTCGAGCAGGCGGCCCAGTACTTGGTGGCCCGATACCAGGAATACGGGCTCTCGCCGGCCGGCGAGGGAGGGACCTTCATGCAGCGCTTCCCCTACCGAACCTTCATGGTGCCAAACGTCCTCGCGATGGTCCCGGGGCGGGACCCGGTGCTCCGGAACGAGTTCGTCGTCCTGAGCGCGCACATGGACCACGTCGGGATCGGGACTCCGGTGGCCGGCGACTCCATCTACAACGGGGCGGACGACAATGCATCCGGAACCACCGTCCTCCTCGAAGTCGCGCGCGCCCTTGCATCCCTTCCAGAGTCGGAACGCCCGCGGCGAACCGTGGTCTTCGCTCACGTAAGTGGCGAGGAGAAGGGTCTCCTGGGCTCGGCATGGTGGGTGGATCACCCGACCGTGCCGATTAAGGCTGTAGTCGCGGACGTGAACGTGGACATGGTGGGAGGGGACGCGCATCCCGACACCGTCGCGGCCCTGGGCGGCGAGTTCTCGTCGCTGGGCCCTCTCATTCGGGCAGTTAACGCGAGTGTGCCGGGGCTCCGGCTCACGACCTCGGGAGACCTGTGGCCTCAGGAGGGCCTCTTCTTCCGCTCCGACCAGTTCAACTTCATGCGCAAGGACATCCCCGCGCTCTTCCTCTTCAACGGGCTCCACGAGTGCTATCACCAGCCCTGCGACGACCTGGACTTCGTGAGCGTGGAGAAGATCGTCCGAGTGGCCAGGCTGATCGCGCACACCGTTGCCGAGATCGCCAATCAGGATGCACGGCCGCAGTGGAATTCGGGCGCACTCGACCGGGTGAGGAGCATCACTTCCGGACGCTAGGCAGCTCCTTCGTCCGCCCGGGAACAAGGAAAGCCATTACGCCCGTCACCCGCTCCATGGGCACCCCCTCGCTCTGGCTGACCGCGCGGGCGTACGCTTCCACCTGGGGGGCGTAGAAGGACATGCGCCTTTCGAGGGCCACGTCGTCCCCCGGATCCAGATCGTCAGTCTTCCAGTCCACTACGAGGAGCCGGTCGCCGGCGCCGTCCGGGATCCGGAGGAGCCGGTCTACGGACCCGCGGAGCAGCCGGTTGCCGTCGCGGGCCACAATACTGAGCTCCCTCTCGACTCGGGTGCCGGCGGGGAAGGAGGCCCGGGTCAGGAGAGCCCGGATCTCGGGCTTCGACACCCACCCCAGGAGATCGCGGAGCAAGGCTCGCGGGTCCCGGATCCGCAGCGCATGCTCGCTCACGCGGGCGAGAAGAGTCTCCTCGTCGGGGATCCCATCCTCGAGCCAGCCGATCGCTTCGAGCCACACGTGCGCGGCCGTCCCGACCTCGAGCGCGTCCCGCCGACGAGGCCGCAGAAGACGCTCGAGCGAGACCTGGCCGCCCCCCTCGAGCTCAGACGGAACGGTCCATGCGAGGAGCCTCTGCCTCGGGCCGACGGAGAGCCGGAGAGGCTCATCGGAACGCGGATCTTGCCGTCCACCTCCGGCGTCCGGAGCCCGTAGCCGGGAGGCGACTCTTTGCTCCCTCCACCACTCTCGGACTCCTTCCTCCCGGAGGATGGCACCTTCGTCCGCGCTCGCGTCGGGTGCGAGCGCCGTCCGGAGCACACGGGCGGCCGTCTTCGCGCCGGACCGACCGCCGGGGTCGGGTTTCACATAGACATAGACGGCATATCGCGCCCGAGTGAGTCCCACGTAGAGCCCCCCAAGCGCGTCCCGAGCTTCGCGCTCCCGCGCCTGGGCGAGCGCACCCTCTACCTCTGGGAAGAGGGGGAGAGCGGCCTTCCGGACCCATGGCAACACACGGGTCACTGGGCCCATCCCCCCCTCCCGATAGGGCAGGTATTGGCCTGGGCGATCTCCGGTTACGAGTAGCCCATCGAGCTCGGGAAGGACGACGGCATCGAACTCGAGCCCTTTCGCCCGGTGAAGCGTCATGACCCTGACAGCCGATGCCGCCGGATCCTCAGCCCGGACGGAGCTAACCATCCTCACGAATGCGGAGGGTCGAAGCGTCGCCCGTCCCTCCCAGCGGAAGGCCAATTCCGCGAGCTGTCGCATCCGCCTCCGGTCTCGCTCCGGGAAGCTGGGGGAGAGCTTGCGGATCCATTCCGAGATCACCTGGCCGTACCCTTCTTCCAGAAGTCGCTCACGGACGTGCCTGGAGACCTCTCCGGCCCGGGCATCGTCCGCCCAAGTCTCAGCCCCGAGCCCGACGAGTTCGCCCACGGGAGTACGCGCGACCAGATACCGAGAGATGCGGTCTCCGGGGTGGTCTGCTAGGCGGAGCAGCGCGAGGAGCGCGAGCACGGGTCCGGAGTCGGCAACAGGGACTCCGCCCTCTTCGCTCGCCTCGAGCCCCAGGGTCCGGAGCCGCGCCATGAGATGCGCGCCCGCCCGGTTCGTTCGCGTGAGCACCCCGATCGTGGCGCCGGGAACCCGATCGTGGAGCTCCTTCACGGCCCGTGCCGCGTGCTCGAGAAGACGCGGGAGCTCCCGGCCCCCCCAGCCCGGTTCCTCGGGCGGCCCGACCTCCATCCTCCAGTATCCGGGGAGCCCGTCCGCGGAAATGTGGGGTTCGAAGGAGCTAGCCCAACGCACCGCCACGTCCCTGACGTCCTCGAGTACCGGGTTCGAGGAGATCCCCGCACAGAGCCGATTCACCGCGTCGAGCACGACGGGAGAGGAGCGCCAGCTCTTAGAGATCGTGACCGGTTCGAGGCCATACCGGGCGGCGATCCCCTCCAAGATGCGGGGCTCCCCTCCTCGCCAGCCGTAGATGGACTGCTTCGGGTCGCCCACTAGGAGGGCGGCCCGCTCTCCCTCGTGCCCGGACAAGATCTCGCCCACGATGGGCTCGAGAGCGGCCCACTGGGGGTTCGAGGTGTCCTGGAACTCGTCGATCAGGACGTGGCGAACCCTACCATCGAGCCGGTAGAAGAGCTCGTCTCCCCGCCCCAAGGATCCGGCTCGCGCGAGGAGGTCGGTGAGGTCATCGAACGAGTAGAGCCCTTCCGCCCTCGCCAGGGTCTCAAGGCGCCGGTCGTAATCGGGAAGGAAGCGCCCGAGGGCTTGGAGCCGCCCCTGGTAGCTCGCGGCCAGTGCAGAACGAGCCTTGTTGATGAGAGTGCCGTAGAGCGCGAGGAGCGACGGCGGGACGTCTTTCCCCTGATAGGTTGCCTTACTGTCGAGGAGCGCTTTCGCGACGCCGACGTTGAGGAATTCGATCCAGTCGCGGCGGCGAAGGGATTCGACCGCGCCGTCTCGCGCGCTGATCCAGCTCTTGTCCGGGATTCCTTTCGCGGTGTGGGGAACCGTGGCGGCCGCGAGCTGGTCGACGAGAGCCGTTACCTGCAGATCGTCCGCTTCGGTGTAGGCCTCGGCCCCTCTCTCGAACCCCCAACGGCCCATGCCCGGACCCTCCAGCTCCCTGAACGTGGCGTGGAGTGCCTTGACGCCGCTCAGGAGCGCCCCGTGTACATCTCGGTCGGCGTCGCCGCGGCCTATCAGGCGGACGAGCTCGATAAGCTCATTCGCGTTCCCGAGAGAGAGAACGGCCTCGACGGCTTCGGACCGGAGACGCTCCGCATCCGGGTCGTCAAAGTCGGCCACGGTCCACGCGCTGGGGAGACCTAACTCCAGGGCGAACGAGCGGGCCACCTGATGGAAGAAGGCGTCGAGCGTATGGACGTGGAGCCGGTGGAGACTCCGCAGCGTACGGGTAAGGAGCTCGCCGCACCCTTCCTGAGTGAGCCGATCGCGCGGAACCTCGGCCGGGAGGGACGCCTGAAGCTCCGCTGCCAAGAGCGGGTCCTCGACCGCCCGAGCCAGTCGCAGGAGGACCCGGTCAACGATCTCCCCGGCAGCCTTCCGTGTGAATGTGGACGCGAGGATCTCTTCGGCGGGCACCCCGATGGCCAGAAGTCCGATCAGGCGGGAGGAGAGCCGGTGGGTCTTCCCCGAGCCGGCCGAGGCGAGGACGAGCTCTCGGCCTAGGACGGGCCCTGGCGGGAGGTCGAAAAGGTCAGGCATGCGATTTCCTCTCGTCTTCCTCCAGACGGAGCACACCCCCACCCACAACCGGGGCGAGGGGGTGCGTCGGCTCGATCCTGGACGTCGCCGGATTGTGCTCGAAGCGATTCTGCCGGAGGAAGCGGACCACCTCCCGAGCCCGCTCGAGCGCCTGGCCCAGCTCGTCCGGCGTCCACTCTGCCCAGGCTACGCCAGCCAACGCTGGATCCCTTGGAAGGGAGAGGTAGCCGACCCGGAGGCTCTCCAGAGCGGGGGTCGGCACGACGGGCTCCCCCCCATCGCGCAGGAGGGAGGGGGCCAGGTAGCGATAGAGGGGAAGCTGGAGATCGACCCAGACCTTGGCGGCATCCCGTCCCCGCCGGTGAACCTCGTCGGGGGTGAGCACCCGCTCCCCGGTCTTGTAGTCCAGGATGCAGAAGACTCCCGTCTCCACGTTCTGGTCCACGCGATCCACCTTCCCCGCGAGGCCGATCGGCTCTCCATCCACGGCGAGGGATGCACCCTCACCCACGAAGGACAGCTCGACCCCTTGGATCCGCCACCCCGCGCTCATCCACTCCGCCTGCCATCGGGCGAAGGCGTGTAGGCGTCGTCGGAGCTGTTCCACCTGGATCGTGACGGCTGGAAGGGGACGCGATCCGAACCGCTCGCGGGCCTCCAATTCCAGAATTCCATCGAGCGCATGCCGGATCTCGCTCTCGCCGACGAGCTCCACGGTATCCCCCCGCCCGTACCGCCGGAGGACCTCGTGGGCGAGCGTCCCGAACCGGAGCGGGTCCAGCTCACGGGCCCGGTCGTCTTCACTCTCGAGGCCCAAGATCCGCTCGAGCGCGTAGCGGTACGGATCCGCCAGGATCTCCCGGAAAGCGGTGACCCGGATCCGCTTGGGGGGCGCCGGTGCGGAGATCACCGGCTCGGGAGGGAGGACGAGAGGCGTTCCTTCTCCACCGGGGACCGCCCCCGCCCGCAGCTCGCCCCTCCCCTCGAAGAACATCCGGATCCGCCGGGCCGCTGTCAGGGGCTCGTCCGCGAGGAGGAGCCTCGAGATGTGGAGCGGGTTCCCTTCCGGGTCCTGCCGCCCCGCGACGAAGAGCGTGTCCGGCCGGGTCGCGAGGATGGTCCTCACGTATAGCACGTCCCTAGCCCAGCGCCCTCGGTTGTCGAGGAGCCCCAGCGCCTGCTCCAGCGCGTGGGGGAGGAAGGGATCGAAGGTGACGGACTGTGGAAGGTGAGGCTCGTTGGCCCCGGTCACGACGAGGACCGGGGCATCGTCCAGCGCCAGCTCGAGCCAACCCAGGAGCTCGATCGCCTCCTCGTCCGCCGCGGGTGGCACGAACTCCCCGGAGAGCCCCTCGATGACGGTTCGGAGTGCCCCGGACGCCGAGACGACCTCGTCCAGGGCGGAGGCGCGACCCCCCTCGAGGTCCGCCAGCCCCTCGAGCCCCTCCAGGATCCCGCCGACCTTCGCCATCACCTCCACGAGCTCCCGATCTCGAGCGCGTGCACGGTGGTACGTTCCACTCCCGTAGACGGACACCAGGAAGCCCCGGATCCGCTCCGCCCATTGTGAGAGCGGCCGCGAGCCCTCGAGCGGGCGGAGAAGCTCGAGGAAACCGTCCCGGAACTCACCGAGACTCCGTCCCAGTGCTTCGCTTACCCGCTCCCCACCCATGGGCAGGCGCTCGCCAACTCGCCCCAGCCGGGACGGGAGGTGGAGCGCCTGATAACGATCAGCGACGGAGGGAAGCACTCGCGACACGGCCGAGCGGACGCTCCCTCCATCGCCGGGACGGGGGTCGAGACGACGCTCCACCTCGGGATGGCGGATGAGGTCCGCAAAGCCCTCGAAGCCCCCGCCCTCCAGCCCGCCCTCCAGGTAGACCGCCACCCCGGCGAGCAGCCGGTACAGCGCAGTCCGCTCTATTCGCCGTCCCTCCGCGTGGCGCGCCCGGATCCCCTCCTCTTCCAGCCGCTCGACGACGTACGGAACCACGTCCCGGTCAGGAACTCCCACGGATATCTCTTCAGCAGAGCGACCGCGGGCCACATGCCTCAGGTGCTCCACCAGGACATCCGCTTGCTCGCCGGGGGCGGTCACCACTCGGATGGCCGAATCCGGAAGCACACACCCCTCCTCCTCCCACGCCTCCGGGATGAGGCACCCCAGGTGATCGAAGTATGCGGCGAGGTCGGCGGGCGCCCCGATCAGGATCTCGACGGGCGCAGGCGCCCGGACCGCCTCGAGGAAGGCCCGAGCAACGGGAGGCAGATCGGGTGCACCAATGACCCAGAGTCGGTTAGTGGTCAGAACCCGGCCCTCCTCGAGGGCATGCCGGCGCGAACCCTCCCGGTCGGACCACCCCCCCGCAGCGAGGAGGGCGCGGTACTCCTGCTGGGCCCTCGCCAGAACCATCCACCGTTCCTCGTCACTGAAGAGGAGGCCTTGCCGACACCTCTCCGCGACCTCGTGGAACCCGAGGCCCGCGGCACCCACCCGGTCGTGTAGGCTCTCGAGGGTCGCCGCGATGGACGAACGCAGGCCGTCCACGTCTAGCTCCGAGGGCGCGGGCGCAAGGACGGCCAACTCGTCCGGCCGGATCGAGCCAACGGCCTGGCGCCATGCGCTCCGAGCGGCCACGGGATCGGGGAGGGGGCGGGCGGGCAGGTACAGGTGCTCCGGCATGCCCCCGACCGTCGTAATCCCGGGGGGCCGCAGCGGCCTCCCGTCCGCCTCCGTGCGTGCGAGGAGGATCTCGACCAACCGCCGCCCGGCCCGGGCTACGGGCAGCACCACGAGGTGGTTCGAGAGATCGGCGACATGGCCCTCGGGGGCACTCGCCAGGAGCGCGTCCGCCGCGGCCCAGAGGATGGGCTGCCGCCACCCCAGGTACCCGAGGTGGCACCCACCTTCTGCGGCCTTAGATTGGTCCACTCCGCCCTCGCACCCCAGACGCCGATGCCCCCGTGCGGAACCTGATCGTCCGACTCTTCGTAAACGCAGTGGCCCTCTGGGTCGCCGCGCGTATGGTGGACGGAATCGCCCTCAGCGGTGCGTTCTGGGAGGTGCTTCTGGTCGCGGCCGTATTCGGGCTGGTGAACGCACTCCTCAAGCCGCTCCTCATCCTCCTCTCCCTGCCCTTCCTGATCCTCACGCTCGGCCTCTTCACGATCGTCATCAACTCGCTCCTTCTAATGCTCACAGCCACTCTCGTGGACGCCTTGGCGGTGGAGGGGTGGTGGGCCGCCCTAGTTGGGAGCGTGCTCATCTCGATCGTGAGTCTCCTCTTCTCGATGCTCCTCCCGGAGGACCAACACGGCCCAGGCTGGGCCACAGGACCAGAATAGCTCGTGACCACGTTCCTACCGAGTATTAATATGAGGAGGTTTCCCGGATACACACCATCACGCCCCCCGCCGGTGTCTCGCGCTTGATCCGCTGCCCCGATGGTCCGTGGGGACGACCTTTGCTCGCCTCCAGGCTTTTACTCTCACTCACGCTCGCCGCGTGTGAGGACTCGTCGACCGGCTCAGAGCCGTCGCCCGTGGGGGTGTACGCGCTCCTCTTGGTCGCCGGGGATGAGCTCCCCACCATCCAGTCGGAGAGCCACGAACGTGCGGGTCGATCTCGTATTGGGAGGCTTCGAGGTCCGCGCGAACGGCAGCTGCGAACAGGGGTTCGAGTTTCTGGACACGTTCGCGGACTCGGCGCGGGCTCGCGTCAGCGTGCGCGACTGCTCCTGGGAACGTACCGGGAACACGCTCGTGATGGCGCGCGAGGACGGATACCGCGCGACGGACCAGATCCTCGGGAACCGGCTCAACATGACCGGCTACGACAACCAGAGCTTCGTCTACGAGAGGTAGAGCCTCAGTACCTCGGTAGGCTGGGATCGACCTCTTTCTGCCAGGCGCGGATCCCACCCCTGAGGTTCCAAACCTTCCGGAATCCTGCATCCCGCAGCTGCTTCAGGGCCTTCGCGCTCCTTGCCCCGGTCTGGCAGTAAAAGACGATCTCCTCGGCAGAGTCAAGCTCCGGGAGACGCTCGAGCAGGGTGTCGAGGGGGATCAGGTCCGCCCCGTAGACAGCCAAGTTCACGATCTCCCATTCGTGCGGCTCCCGCACATCCACCACGCGGATCGTGTCGCCGCGCTCCAGCCGCTCGTGGAGCTCCTTCGCGGAGATCGTCGGAACGTCCGCGTGATCCTCGGCCGCTCCTTCCTCGTAGCTCGGGACGCCGCAGAACTCGAGGTAGTCGATGAGCTCCGTCACCGTGGGGTTCGTGCCGCAGACCGGGCACTCCGGGTTCTTTCGGAGCTTTAGGGTCCGCCATTCGATGGCCAGGGCGTCGAAGAGGAGGAGGCGACCGATCAAGGGCTCCCCGCGGCCGATGATGAGCTTGATCGTCTCCAGCGCCTGGAGGGCCCCGATGATCCCCGGGAGCACGCCAAGCACACCTCCTTCGGCACAGCTCGGGACCATTCCGGGGGGCGGGGGCTCCCGGAAGAGGCACCGATAGCACGGCCCGTGGCGGGCGTCGAAGACCGAGACCTGGCCCTCGAACCGGAAGATGGATCCGTAAACGTTCGGCTTCCCTAGGAGCACGCAGGCGTCGTTCGTGAGATAGCGGGTCGGGAAGTTGTCCGTCCCGTCAACAACGACATCGTAGGGCCGGATCACGTCGAGGGCGTTCTCGCTCGTGAGCCGCACCTCGTGCGGGACGATCTCCACGTGGGGATTCACGTCGTTCAGGCGCTCCGCGGCGGACTCGATCTTCGGGCGGCCCACGTCCTTCGTCCCGTGGAGGACCTGCCGCTGCAGATTGGTCGTGTCCACCACATCGAAGTCCACGATCCCGATCTTCCCGACCCCGGCCGCAGCCAGGTAGAGCCCCAGGGGGGATCCGAGCCCGCCCGCGCCGATCATCAGGACGCTCGCGTTTTTCAGCCGACGCTGACCCGTCATCCCCACCTCGGGCATGATGAGGTGCCGCGAATAGCGCTCGATCTCCTCGTGACCCAACCTGGGGAGGTCTCCGGAAGGGACGACCCACGGAGGGAGACCCCCGGGTCCGGTCGAGTTGCCGCCTTGCGCGCTCATGTTCTGTTCAAGCCACGAGGTGCTGATGGACTTGCTGTGCCGCCTCGATCCGGACCTCGAGCGCGAGGCGGTCCCGGGGATCGTTCTTCACCCGGGACACCCGGACCGGGCGCCCTCCATAAACCGAGCTCGCGGCTTCCTGCACCACTTCGCTCAGGGCCTCGAATCCGGCGTCCGTATTCGGGGCTCGGAGCCGGTCGTTCGATTCGACCCGAACCAGCGACGCGTCGAATCTGAACTTCCCCTCGATCCGGGGATCCCCTTCGAGGCGCCCGGCCACCAGAAGCGCGTACCTGAACGTGGAGGCCACGGCCTCCTTCGCGTCTCCCGCCATCCGGACCCGGCGCTGAGCGAGTAGCCCGAACCGCCCGTCCGCCCGGTCCAAGGCAAAGCTGAGCTCCTGGGCGACCAGCATGATCCCTGGGCTGTCGGGGGTGTGCGCGTAGTCGGCGACATCGAGGAGGATGAGGTCGAGGGCCCGGTCCCGGATCCACTCGTGGAAGATGGGCACGAAGAGCGACGCGTCGTCCACGATCTCCGGAGAGGCGGAAGCGTAAAGCTTCACGCAGACCCGGTAGAACCCGGTCAGCTTGTCCTTACTCACTTCGTGACTCCCTTCGTGAGCCTCACGGCCGAGCCACTTGCGGCCGCCCGGGCCTCGAGGAGCCGCGTGTAGCACCCGTGGGCCGCCTCGATGAAGAGCTGGGCCTCCTCCACTCGCCTCCGGGACTCGTCCCCGTCGCGGACCCGCCCGCCCGCCTCGTGCGCACTCTGGAGATAACCCCATTCCTTCGCGCCCACGAAGCGCTCGAAGAAGATCTCCGTATCGATGAACTTCGCCTCGAACTCCGGGAAGACGATCAGGGGATCGCCCTTCTGGTCCGGGTTCTCCACCTTGAGAAGCCCCTGGGCCGCGAAGATCATCGCCTGGTAGGCAAGCCTCCCGGCCTCGTCGAACCGGTTATCGCCCGCCCTGACGTCGTCCACCAGCACGGAGGCGTCGAACACCTTCGATTCCGCGTTGGCGAGGCTAAACTGCGTGAGAGTCACGACCTCTCCCGCGCACTCGCCCACGCCGATGTCTCCGATGGAGTACTCACGGGCGTCGTGCCAGTCGATGTAGAAGCTGGGATCCGTCTCGTACGCCGGAACGGCGATCAGATCCTCGAGCTTCCCTTTGATCTCCTTCTTCCCGACCCGCATCACCCATCCGCGGAATGTCTCCTCCGGCTGGCGCTCCTTCGTGAAGAGCTCCAGGAGACGATCCACGGCCTCGGGGACACGCTTGGACGGCACGGCGCCCATGGCGAGGCCGTAATTCCCCGCGTTCTCCTCGAGTGATCCGCCCAGGAGGAGCTGAAAGTGGGGGACCTTGTACGCACCGATGTTACGGCTCGAGCCGTAAAACCCGATGTCCGCGATGTGGTGCATCCCGCAAGAGTTCGGGCACCCGCTCACTTTGACGTGCACGTCCTTCAAGACCGGATCCAGGTGGAGGCCCCGATCGTGTAAACGCTCCCTCAGCTCCGCGCCGAGCCCCCGCGCGCTCGCGATCCCTAGCTTGCAGGTGTCGGTGCCAGGGCACGCCGTCACGTCCGTGATCGATCCAGCTCCCGTGACGACCAGCTTGGCCACGTGCAGGTCGTTGTAGAGCGCGATGAGATCCTGCTCGTGGATCCACCGGAGGAAGAAGTTCTGGTCCACGTTCGTCCGGAGTGCCCCGGGGGCATAACGGCGCACGAGGTCGGCGAGCGTCCGCGATTGGCGCGAGGTGATGTCGCCCAGCGGAAGGTTGATCGTCACTCCCACGAAGCCCTTCTGACGCTGGCGATACACGTTCGTCTTCGACCATTCCTCGAATCCGGCCGCAGACTTTGCCGACCCGTCCGTGGCGGCCTTCGGAAGCCCCTCGATCTGCGGGAGGTGCGCCTCGTCGAGCCAGGCGTCCCATCGGGGATCCCGCTCCAGAACGGCGAGCTCCTCGTCCACCAGGCGGTGGAATTCCTCGATCCCGAGCTGAGCCACGAGGAACTTGATCCTCGCCTTATTTCGGTTCCGCTTCTCCCCGAGACGGGCGTACACGCGAGCGATCGCCTGGGAGACCGGAAGCATCTGAGACTCGGGCATGAACTCGTAGAGCACCTTGGCGACGTGAGGGACGGGACCGAGCCCTCCCCCCACGACCACCGTGAACCCGCGCTCCTCCTTCCCGTCCACCTCTCGGATGGCGGCGATGAACCCCAGGTCGTGCATCATGACGCGGGCGCAGCCTTCGTGCCCACATCCCGAGTAGGCGATCTTGAACTTCCGGCCGAAGTCCTGGACGTCTGGATGTCCGAGGAGAAAATAGGTCTCGGCCTTCGCGTAGGCCGAGATGTCGAAGCGCTCGTCCGTGCAGATCCCGGCCTTCGGGCAGCCGGTCACGTTCCGCACCGAGTTCCCGCACGCCTCCCGCGTCGTGATCCCGACCGAGGCGAGCCGCCGGTGCATGTCGGGGGTATCTTCGATGTCCACGTAGTGCAACTGCACGTCCTGGCGCGTCGTGATGTGGAGGACGGCGTTCGAGTACTCCTCCGCACAGTCCGCAAGCACCTCTAGCTGCTCGGCCGTAACCCGCCCGTACGGGATCTTGATCCGCTGCATCCCGGGGGCATCGAACTCCGTCTCAGGACCCTTGGTGAGGCCCCGGCGCCGGAAGAGGATCTCCTGCGTCTTCGTGCCGTCGTAGCGCTGGCCGTTGTCGTAGCGCTGCCCGTACGCGCCTCTCCGGAGGCGCAACTCGGCGAAGACCTTTTCCTCGATCTTGAGCTGCTTTCGGAGCTCCATCTGCGCCTCGAACGAGTCGATCTCCTCCGCCATTGCTGGGGGGATCCGATCGGCGAGGACCTCCTTCCAACTACGCTGTGCTTGGCTCATTATCTGCCGTCCCGATCCACGTAGAGATGCAAGACCCGCATCGTAAACTTCGAACCCCACCTCACAGATTTCGATACCCGGCTCATAGCTGATGGAGCCCGCACTCCGTTCGGGTGCTCCCCCGCCACCGGCCGGCCCTCTCGTGCTCACCGGGAAGGGTCGGGGTGGTCAGGGGCTCGTCCCCGATGCTCGCGTAGCCCTCGTCATGCAGCGGGTGGTAGAGGACCCGGTTCACCATCACGAACTCCCAGACCTGATCGAGCGTCCAACGCGCGAGGGGGTTCACCTTTGTGCGGCCGCTCTGCTCGACGATCGGAATTCCGGCGCGCGTCAGAGACTGGTCCCTCCGGCGACCGTTGACCCACCCCTCGAACCCGGTCAAGGCCTCCTTCATCGGCTCCACCTTTGTGAGCTGATGGAAGAGCTCTTCGTCCCGCTCCCAGAGGCGCGGGCCATGCTGAGCCTCGAACGCCTCCCTCGACGCGGCGGGCTTGAAGACCCGGAGATCCAGTCCATAGTGGCTTCGGACGTGCTCCGCGTGCGCCAGCGTCTCCGGAAAGTGGTAGAGAGTGTCGACAAAGAGCACCGGAACTCGAATGTCCTCCTCGGCCATCATGTGGATGAGCACCATCCCACTGGGTCCAAAGGTCGAGGATATGGCAACGCGCCCATCGGGGAAGGCGGCTGTGGCCCAGCGAAGCACCTCTCGAGGATGGGCGGTCTCAAACTGCTGGTTCAGCTCCGCGGCCTCCTCCGGGGTGAGCGGAGCCGGACCGACCACGGGATCGGCCGCCATGCCATCCGCCGTGATGCCCATCGTCTCGACTCCCGCCTCGGGGATGCCTTCCACCGTCGTCTCCACCTCGCCGTCTCCACCTCGCCCTTGTCCGCCCTCGGTGTTCACCCTCGGTCGTCGGTGCCGCCACAAACAAAAAACCCCGACCTCTTCTTTGAGAGGTCGGGGCCGAAGTCCTCAGCGCAATCTAGTGTCTACGCGGAGCGTCTCCCGGACCCACCCCCCAAAGGGAAGGTCTGATAGCAACACATCGCGCAACAGGTAGCAGCGTTTCGGGTCATGGCCTGGGAGTCTAGGCCCGGCCACGGGTCGCGTCAAGTGCGCGTCCGGCAAGATCTAGGGTCTCTTTCGCCCTGCCGAGGAGCACCGAGCAAGGCTCCGGACAGGGCGTCCGATCGACGTCCGGCCCCTCTCCGTCGTCGTCCTCCCCGACCCCGGCCCAGGTGGGGGTGCGAAGGCAATGTTCGCGGGCACAGCACACGCCCACCAGCTCCCCTACCTCAGCCGCGGAGATCCTGCCTATCCCCGCGTAGATCCCGCTCTGGCGGGCGGCGACCTGCTCGAAGGGTGTAACGCTGAGCCGGCCCTGGGCCGCCAGGTAACGGTGGACCGGAGCCGCGGGATACAGGTGCGTGAACACCTCCCACAAGCCCTCCGGGCCGAGGCCGGCAAACCGCCACCCCGCCACCAGGTCCGGGGCGGTCTTCAGGGGCCGGTGCCCGCCTGTGTTCGAGAGGGCCGCCAATTCCACCGCTTCCTCGAGGTCCCGGAACTTCCTGAGCTCCGACGGATCCCGATCGCGGTCCGCGAGGTGTCGGACCTCGAACCGTGGCTCGCCGGACGCTGAGCTCTCGCACAACCGCACTGCCGTCTGGAGGAAGACCCTACCCCCCACGCCCGCTTGGGAGATCCAATCCAGGAATTCGTACCGGGCATTCGTCACATCGGCCGGAGTCGCTCCAGCTCCCTCCACTACCGGGGGCACGGTCGCGTTCCCCGGGCGTGCTCTCTCCTCGGCTACCAACTCCCGGACCACATCCGTCAAGGCGGGGTGGGTGCCCACGGGCTGCGCGTACCAGATCGTGGTCGAGCCACGCTCCGTCCTCCCCCCCGAGAGCGCCAGCGCACGCGGCAGAGTCGTCCCCACGTGCCACCCATCCGACATGAAGAAGGGGACGAGGATCAGATACGAGTCATCGAAGGCGTCCAAGAGCCCCTCCACCCGTGGCTCCTCGTCCAGGAAGGCCGCGATCACCCGTCGGTACCGCCCTCGGCCTTGGAGCCGCTCTACCAGGGATCGCGTGGTGCCTCCGGATCCTGGGTGCTTCTCGGTTCCATGCCCCACCACTACCAGCGTGGCCCGGGCCTCGTCCGCCGGATCGAGAGGGGCCACCTCCCTCGCCCGTTCCAACACGAACCCTTCCATCGCTGGGTGTGCTCCCACGGGGCGGCAGTACCGGATCGTCCTTCCGGCGCGCCGCGTGGTCCGGCCCGTGAGGCCGAGCTCCCTCGGGATGACGCTCTCCGTGAAGTAGCCCGTGCTCGTGAGGCAGGGCACGACGAACACATCGTGGCTCTCGATCAGGTCCATGGCGGAGTGGAGGTGTGGGTCCTCCTTCCAGAACCCCACCCGGACCTCAGCGAACGCCCGCTCCTTTCGCAGGCGTCTCGCAAGCTGGTGCACCGGGCGAGCCGAGTCCGGGCTGTGCTGAGAACCGTGCCCGACGAGGAGTAGCGCTGCGGCCGACTCTGGCCTCTCGGATCCCCCGCCTCGCGTCCTTGACAAGGTCGAAACGCCTCCCCCACATACGCTTTGTGCCAGAGGCGCGCCGTTCCGAGGTTCGAGGCGCGCAGCCCGAGAATCACCACGGTGCCTTCGATCTCAACCTAACGCAGCTCTACCGCGGCGCTGAAGGGATCGGCGGAGGGTGATTTGCGACCAGGACCGGACGAAGCCCCCACCTCTCGAGAGGCCGGGGCTTTTTTCATTCGAGCAGCGCCTCTCGGGAGGGAGCGGGCTCGCTGGGCATGATGCTAGTTTGACGCATGGGAACCGTATACCTGGTGGGAGCCGGCCCGGGCGACCCCGACTTGATCACGCGTAAGGGCGCGAGACTTCTGAAGGTTGCCGGGGCCGTCGTACACGACGCCCTGGTGAGCCCAAAGCTCCTGGACGAGGTGAGCGTCGGCGCCGAGCTCCACGACGTGGGCAGGCGGGCTGGCACGAAGCGCCTCGAGCAATCCCAGGTGAACGAGCTTTTGATCGAACTGGCCGCCTCGCACGAGGTGGTGGTTCGCTTGAAGGGGGGAGATCCGTTCGTGTTCGGGCGGGGCGGCGAGGAGGCCATCGCCCTGAAGGCGGCCGGAGTCTCCTTCGAAGTGGTGCCGGGGGTGACCTCGGGGGTGGCGGTCCCTGCGTACGCCGGCATCCCCCTCACTCACCGAGGAATCGCCTCGTCGGTGACCTTCCTGACCGGACACCAGGTCACCTCCCCCATCGCGGCGGGTTCAGAGCGTACTGCATGGCTCATCGGTGACGGGACCATCGTCGTGTTCATGGGACTCCTTCGGGTCGACGCGATCGCCCGAGGCCTCGTCGAACGCGGGCTCTCTCCCGAGACCCCCGCCGCCCTGATCGAGTCCGGGACCTACCCATCTCAGAGAACCGTGACAGGTACGCTCGCCGACATCGGCGACCGCCTCCGCGGGATCGAGGTCTCGGGGCCGGCGCTCATCGTGGTGGGAGAGGTGGTGGCACTTCGAGACCGGATCCGCTGGTTCCAGGAGGAAGGCGGAAGACCGGGATGACGAGCCACGAGGCGGTGATCGCGGTGAAAGGCCTCACCAAGCGATTCGGGACGATCGAGGCCCTGTGCGGCATCGATCTTGAGGTGCGGCCGGGGGAGATCTTCGGCTTCCTCGGCCCGAACGGGGCCGGGAAGTCGACCACGATCGGTATCCTGTGTACCCTCCTTCGTGCGACCTCCGGCAGCGCGACGGTGGCGGGCCTGGCGTGAGCTACGCGCAGTTCATCTTCCCGGGGATCATGGGAATGGCGGTGCTCTTCAGCTCGATCTTCGGAGCCATGAGCATCGTATGGGACCGGGAGTTCGGGTTACTGAAGGAGGTGCTGGCCGCTCCGATCGACCGCTCGACCGTCGCCGTGGGGAAGGCGCTGGGAGGCACTTCCCAGGCGATGATCCAGGGGCTGGTACTCCTGCTCCTGGCGCCCGTCGTTGGCGTCCGGCTCTCGCTCCTCTCGATCGTGGAGCTGATCCCGATCACCTTCGCGCTGGCGTTCGCCCTCTCTTCGATGGGCGTGGCCATCGCATCCAGGATGCGCTCGATGCAGGGCTTTCAGGTCGTGACGAATCTGATCATGATGCCCATGTTCTTCCTGTCCGGAGCACTCTTTCCGCTTCGGGGCCTTCCGGGCTGGATGATGGTCCTGACCCGGCTGGATCCGGCAAGCTATGGGATGGATCCGCTTCGGCGGGTCGCGCTGGCCGGACTCCTCCCCGCGGAAGTGCGAGGGAGCCTGGGCCTCACAGTGTTCGGGAGGGTACTTCCGATCGGGGTCGAGCTCGCCGTCTTGCTCAGCTTCGGGCTCGTCATGCTGGGGATCGCAATCCGGAACTTCCGGATCCGCGACTGACCCATCCCACCGTCAGGCGTCAGGCGACACCTGCCCCGAGCCTAGGCTCGGGTCGCCACCGCGTCACGGCGCCGCGAGCCCGAAGTGCGTGTAGTTCTTGGCGATGTAAGCCGTCCATTCCGAGGGCACGTCCGTATCCGGGAAGATCGCCTGGACTGGGCATTCTGGCTCGCACGCCCCGCAGTCGATGCACTCTTCAGGCTGGATGTAGAACATGTCGTCCGCCTCGTAGATGCAGTCCACAGGGCAGACATCCACGCAACTCGCGTCTTTCGTACCGATGCACGGCTCGGCGATGATGTAGGTCATTGGCCACCCTCGGTTTGATCCTTCCCCTCGTCGGTCCCTGTCTACTTTCCCCGCCCTGACTACCTGACTCGCCCTCCTTCCCGTGTCCCCGGAGCTACCCGATCGGAAGCTCTCGCGGCGACTCCGGAGCCCCGGGGTCCCATCCCCACGCTCGCAGGGCGGCATCTCCATCCGCCCCGCCCACCCCCACGATCAGCCAGAGCACTTCGGGCCAGAACTCCATGTACCCGCGGTCCACGGACGAGGGGACCGGCTGGCCCGCCGGATGGGAGTGATAGAAGCCCACAATCCCTTCCCCCGACCCCCGGAGCGCACGCTCTTCTTCAATCACCCTGCGGGGATCGATCGTGAACCTGGTGCTCCTCCGGTCAGCGGGCGCCTCGTTCGTGCAAGGAACCGCGCGCAGGACCCGAACCCTCGCCTCCTCGACCCGACCCACAAGGAGCCCGCATGCCTCGTCGGGCGACGCGTCCCTCGCGTCCTCGATGACGGCGTTCCGCGCGTTGGTCGAGAGGAAGGCCCGTCGGATCCCTCCCTCTCCATCACTCACCCGGCCGTCCCCCACCCTCCCGCGATGGAGGGCACGATGGACACCTCGTCGCCTCCCTTCACCGGCGTCTCCAACTCCTTCTCGTATCGGATGTCCGTGCCGTTCACGAACACGTTCAGAAACTGCCGGACCTGCCCATCGTCGCCCATGATCCGGCCGAGCAGCTGCGGGTGTGCGTTCTTCAGGTCCGCAAATAGCTCCCTCACGGTGGTCCCTTCCGCACTCAGCTCCGACAGCCCGCTCGTGAGCTTCCTTAGGGCGCTGGGAACCCGAACCGTCACGCTCATCCTATCGCCTCCTCACGCTGCGCGAGCTCAGCGGGGCTCCGTCCGGGTCCCCCGAAACGCCGCGAATCCATCGTACCTACGCCGCCCCATTTCCCACCAAGCGCTCCACCTCGGAAAGCCTCGGCTGGATCGGGTCCTCCAACCGGAAGGTGGAGCGGGCGGCCTCCGGGGTCTTGAGCCCATTCCCGGTGATGCACAGCACCGTCGGCCCCCCTGGTGCGAGCCGCCCATCCAGCGCAAGCCGCGCGGCCGCGGAAACCGTAACGCCTCCGGCGGTCTCCGTGAAGACGCCCTCGAGGGTGGCTAGGGTCCCGATCCCGCGCACGATGTCCTCGTCCGACACCGCCTCCCCCCACCCCCCTGTCTCTCGCATCGTCTCCAGCGCGAATAACCCATCCGCCGGGTTCCCGATCGCGAGGGAACGGGCGATGGTGTCGGGCTTCTGGACCGGTCGCACCTGCCGCTCCCCCCTTTGCAACGCGCTCACGATTGGCGAGCAACCGGCCGCCTGCGCCCCAAAGATCCGGGGCTCGGGGCCCTCGTCCACCAACCCGACCTTCGTCAGCTCCCAAAAACTCTTCCGAAGTTTCGTGATGAGGGAGCCTCCCGCCATCGGAACCACCACGTTCGCTGGAAGGGTCCACCCGAGCTGCTCAGCGATCTCGAACCCCATCGACTTCGAGCCCTCGCTGTAGTAAGCGCGCAGGTTGACGTTAACGATTCCCCAACCGAATCGGTCGGCGACCTCCGCGCAAAGGCGATTCACGTCGTCGTAGACACCCTTCACCCGGATCACCCGGGCGCCGTGCACGCCGGTAGCCACGATCTTCTCGGGCTCCAGATCCTCCGGTATGAAGATCCAGGCCTGGAGCCCCGCGGTCGCCGCTTGGGCAGCGACTGCATTCGCGAGGTTCCCGGTGGAGGCGCACCCCACGACCTTGATCCCGAGCTCGCCGGCCCGCTGCAGCGCTACTGCGACGACTCGATCCTTGAAGGATTGGGTGGGGTGGTTGGACGAGTCCGCCTTGATCCAGAGATCTTGAATCCCGATGGCCTTCCCAAGGCGGGGGGCGCGAAGGAGGGGCGTGCACCCCACACCCAGCCCGCGAGTTGGCTCCTCCGCCACCGGCAGGAGCTCCCGGTACCTCCACATGTCCGAGGGGCGGGAGGCGATCTTCTCTCGCGTCAGCTTCCCGCGCAGCCCCTCCGTGTCGTATATGACTTCGAGGGGGCCGAAGCACTCCTCGCAGACGTGATACGGCCCGCTCTCGGTCTCGGTCCCGCACATGCGACATCGCAGCATGTCGAGCGCCGCCGACTGGCCGAGCAACGTCTTGGTCGTGTTCATCTCCTCGATCGTCTCCCTTGCGACGTGCCCCCGTGGAGACGCCTCGCCTGTTTCCCTGCCGGTCGGGCGAAAGATCGCCAGAAACGGCGATCGGGCAACCCGCCTGCGTAGGGTCCAAAAGAACGAGCCCCGGCCTCCGTGGAAGGTGGCTGGGGCTCACGCACTCCGTCGAGTCCGCTTTCTAGCTCCGAGAGCCTCCGGACACGACCGTACCCATTCCGCCCCCCTCCAAGGAGGGAGCCGACATCGAATAGCGGCACATGTAGTTGCTAGAAGCCATGCTTGGAAGGCTACGGAGGGGAGGTTGGGACGTCAAGGTGGCGTCCGCCCGTTGACCTCGATCTGACCCGCGCCTAGTGTCGGAGCCATGAACCAGCCGCTCCCGTCCATCGGCTTCCTCGGCCTCGGGATCATGGGCCATGAAATGGCCCGGAACCTCCTCAAGGCCGGCTTCCCGCTCCTCGTCTGGAACCGCACGGCCGGCAAGACAGCAGCCCTCGCCGCCGAGGGGGCGCGCGTCGGCACGGGGCCGGCCGACGTGGCCCAGCGCTCGGACGTCGTGATCGTGTGCGTGAGCGACACTCCCGACGTGGAAGAGATCGTGCTGGGGCCAGGAGGGGTGCTCGCTGGCGCACGCCCCGGAAGCCTGGTCGTGGACATGAGCACGATCAGCCCCGCCAGGACCCGGGAGATCGCGAGGCGCCTGGAGGAGCGGGGCGTTCACATGCTGGACGCCCCGGTGAGCGGGGGGAGCGAGGGTGCGACGCGAGGAACGCTGAGCATCATGGTCGGCGGGGATGCCACGCAGGTCGAGCGAGCCATGCCGGCCTTCCGCGCCATGGGGAAGACGATCACGCATGTGGGACCCGCCGGCGCAGGTCAGACGGTCAAGCTCGTGAACCAGATCGTGGCCGTGGTGAACATGCTGGCCATGGCCGAGGGCCTCCTCTTCGCGGAGGCTTCGGGAGTCGATCTCGACAAGGTGCTCGAGGCCATCACGGGGGGCGCGGCCGGGAGCTGGATGCTCGCCAACCGAGGGCCGCAGGTGGTGGCGCGGGACTGGCGCCCCGGCTTCATGATCGACCTGCAACAGAAAGACCTTCGCCTCGCGCTCGAGGTCGCGGACGAGATGGGCGTTCCGCTCATCGGAGCGGGGTTGGTGTTCCAGCTGTACCGCACGCTTCAGCACGCAGGGTTCGGACGCGAGGGAAATCAGGCCCTCGCGAAGGCGCTCGAGCGTCTGGCGGGAATCGAGATTGGGACCGGCGGCGTCAGCGGGGGGGGAGTAGTAGGGGCGACGTAGGGCGCTCCCGCAGGCGGACGGGGAACGTCAGCTCCGCGCCTCCCCTCACGACCGTGGCTTCAACCTCGGTCCCAGGCGTGAACTGCTCCAGCGCCGCAGTCATGACGTAGAGGTCCTCGATCTCGATGGACCCCAGCCGAATCAGGACGTCCCCGGCCTTGAGCCCCGCCTCGTCCGCCGGCGAGCCTCCGGTTACCCCGCTCAGGCGAACCCCGAATGCCACGGGGGCGAAGTCCGGGATCGTCCCCAGGTACGCACGGTTCGCCGTGGATACGGGGCCCTGCGGAGCACCAGCCCCGGACAGATACGTGAGGCGCATCGGCCGGTCGGCGACAGCCCGAAGCGTGGCCTCCACGAGCCCGGCGACCCGCTCGAGCCCATCGCGATCGATGAGCTCCCAGTCGTCCTCGGGGCGATGGTATTGCCCATGCACGTTCGTGAAGAAGTGCAGAACGGGAACTCCACCGGCGTAGAACGCGGCGTGATCGCTCGGGCCGTATCCCTCTGGAGAGCGGGCCAGGGTGATCCCGTGCTGGGGTTCCAGCGTGTCCAGGATCTGGTTCCACTCCGCTGCGGTCCCGGTCCCATTCACGATAAGGGGACCTCTCCCGAGCCGACCCACCATGTCCAGGTTGATCATCCCGACCGTCCGTTGGACGGGGAATGGAGGATCCCGGACATACTGGCTGGAGCCCAGGAGCCCGGACTCCTCCCCCGAGAAGGTCACGAACACCACCGAGCGGGCTGGCCGCTTCGCGGCGAGCGCCTCGGCGACCGCGAGGACCGCGCCCACGCCCGAGGCGTTGTCGTCCGCCCCGTTGTGGATCTGCCCGGGGGCTTTGGCGAGAGAGCCGAAGCCCTCTCCCCGCCCCAAGTGGTCGTGATGGGCCCCCAGGACGACGACTTCGAACCGAAGGTCCGGATCCGTCCCGTCTAGGATCCCGCTCACATTCATCCCAGTGCCGCCCATGGCGTGCGGATTCACCACGCTGGTCAGATCGACCGCCTGGAAGTAGCCCCCTCCGGGCCCCCCTGGACTCACGGGCCGGAGCCCAATCCTGGCGAACTCATTGGCGACGTACTCGGCTGTGCAGCGCTCCCCGGGAGTTCCCGCCAGGCGCCCCTCGAGCAGGTCGTCGGAGAGGTAGCGGACCGCGGCGAACGGCTGCTCCAGGTCCCCCACGTGCCCCGCTGGAGCGGGGCACGTGATGCCGCGCTGGGGGGAGGCCTCTTGGCCCACCACCCAAGCCGGAGCACCCACGCCCAGCGCGAGGCCCAGCAGCGCTGCGAGCGCCAGGATCCTTCCCGTGGTGCTCCTCATGGGAGCCTCGGTTGAGGGGTGCGGACGAAGGATGCGGACGGCCGACTCGAACTCAACGTCAATCCAGGAACGCGGCGAAGCAATAGCGCGCAGGCACGGTACGGTCGCTCCGGGGTAGGAGAGCGCCATGTCTGAAAGAAGCGACTCGTCGGCCACGGCCGTGCAGAAGCAGAAGGGACTCCGTATCTCGAGCGTCAACCAGGAGGTGAGGGATCTCCTCTGGCGTCATCGCGCGATGCTGGGGTTCGGATTCGCCCTGATGCTCGTGAACCGAACCGCCGGATTCGTCCTTCCTGCATCCTCGAAGTTCCTGATCGACAACGTCCTCGCTGAGGGGAACGCGGGGCTCCTGGTCCCCCTCGCCATCGCGGTGGGCGCCGCGACCCTGCTTCAGGGGCTCACCTCGTTCGGCCTCAGCCAGGTGATAGGCGTCACTGGGCAGCGAGCGATCGCCGACATGCGCCGCCGTGTCCACGCGCACGTCATGCGCATGCCCACCTCCTACTTTGACCAGTCGAAGAGCGGGGGCCTCATCACCCAGGTCATGGAGCATGCGGATGGGATCCGGAACCTCATCGGAACGGGGATTATCCATCTCGTGGGTGGCTTCCTCACGGCTGCGATCGCACTCGGGGTCCTCTTCTGGCTCAACTGGCCAATGACGACCGCCGCGATCGTCCTGCTCGCCGGGTTCTCGGGCATCCTGGTGTATGCCTTCCGGAGACTCCGGCTGAAATACCGTGAGCGGTACAAGCTGATGGCGACCCTTAACGGGCGACTGGGGGAGGCCCTGAGCGGGGTCCGGACCATCAAGGTCTACACAGCGGAGCGAAGGGAAGACAGGGTTTTCACCAAGGGGATCTTCGCCCTCTTCCGGAGCATCGCGAGCACGATCACTTGGACAAGCGCGGTTGCGGCCGCCTCGACCGTCATCGTGGGTGCAATCCTTATCCTGATTCTGGTCTGGGGGGGACGCGCCGTCATCGCCGAGACGATGACCCTCGGCGACCTGATCATGTACGTCTTCTTGATTGGTCTCATGGCATTACCCCTGGTGCAGTTGGCGGGGATCGGCACGCAGATCACGGAGGCCTTCGCGGGGCTCGACCAGATCCGTGAGCTGATGGCGCTACCCACGGAGCGGGACGGGGATGCGCTCCGGGAGCCAATCGGGCCCCTCGACGGGGAGATCACCTTCGAGAACGTCTCGTTCCAGTACGAGAATGGGGCTCCCGTCCTTCGCGGCGTGTCGTTCCAAGCGCCGTCGGGCACCACCACGGCCCTCGTCGGACCATCCGGCTCGGGAAAGTCCACGCTCATCTCGCTCGTCCTCGCCTTCGCAAGCCCGAAGGCGGGGCGGATCCTCGTGGACGGCCGTGACCTCTCGACGCTCCGCCTCGGGGACTATCGGTCCCAGCTCGGCGTAGTCCTCCAGGACAACTTCCTGTTCGACGGCACGATCGGAGACAACATCGGCTTCTCGAAGCTCGGGGCCACAGACGATGAGATCCAGGACGCCGCCCACGTCGCGCACGCCGACGAATTCACCAATCGTTTCGACGATGGTTACGACACGATCGTCGGGGAACGAGGGGTGAAGCTCTCGGGAGGGCAGCGACAGCGGATCGCGATCGCCCGGGCGATCCTGGCCGACCCGCGGATCCTCGTCCTGGACGAAGCCACCTCGTCCCTCGACTCCGAGTCCGAGGCGCTCATCCGGGATGGGCTCCTCGCCCTTCGGCGCGGACGCACAACGTTCGTGATCGCGCATCGCCTCTCGACGATCGTTTCCGCCGACCAGATTCTCGTGCTGGACGGGGGGGTGATCGTCGAGCGGGGGGCCCACGCGGAGCTGCGCTGGGCCGGGGGGCTCTACCAGCGGCTCTATGAGATGCAGTACCGGGTCGAGATGGATGCGTTCGTGAACCCCGGTGAAGAGCTTCCGCACGTGGATGCCCCTTCTACCAAGGTGTCTGGGGTGAGGGTCCGGGTCCCCGGCCGCGAGCGGCTCTGAGGGGAGCGTGATTACCTACCTGATCCTCGGGATCGTGGCGGCAGCGCTCGTCCTCGGCGTCTTGCCATACAACCGCCTCGTCCGCCTCCGGGAGCGCTACCGCAACGCCTTTGCTCAGATCGATGTCCAGCTCAAGCGGCGCTACGACCTGATCCCGAACCTGGTCGAGGTCGCCAAGGGATACCTCCAACACGAGCGGGAAACTCTCGACGCAGTCATCCGGGCCCGGAACAACGCGCAGGCCGCGGCGGGGAAGGCGGCCTCGAATCCGGGGAACCCGGCCGCCATGCAGGGTCTCGGCGGAGCCGAGCTGGTCCTCGGGCAGCAGCTCGGCCGGTTCTTCGGGCTGGTCGAGTCGTATCCATCGCTCAAGGGGAGCGAAAACATGCTCCAGCTCCAGGAAGAGCTGGGGTCCACCGAGAACCGCATCGCCTTCGCCCGCCAGGCCTATAACGACGCAGTCATGCGTTACAGCGCGGCTCGCGGCTCCGTGCCGACGCTCTTCGTGGCGAACGCGCTCGGCTTCTTCCCCGCCGAGTTCTTCGAGATCGACGCGCCGGGAGAGCGGGGAGCCCCCCGCGTCTCCTTCACCTAGGGCACGACTTGGATTTCTTCGAGGCACAGGAAGAGGCGGTCGTCCGAAGCCGCACCCTCTTCTTTCTATTCCTGTGCGCCGTCCTGTCCATGATCGCCGTCGTGTATGCGACCGCGTTAGTCGTCCTAGGCGTTGGCTTCGGAGGGAGCGGGGGGTGGCTCCACCCCGACCTCCTTGCCGTGGTCGCCGGCGGCATGATCGCTGTCATCGGAATGGGAGCGGCGATTCGGACCGCGCAGCTCCGGAAGGGGGGCTCGGCGGTGGCCGGACTCCTGGGAGGGATCCGGGTTCGATCGGACACCCGCGATCCAGCGGAGCGGCGGCTCCTGAACGTGGTCGAGGAGATGTCTATCGCGTCCGGGGTGCCGGTCCCGGCCGTGTTCGTGCTCGGCGACGAGAATGGCATCAACGCGTTCGCTGCGGGCCACACGATCCACGATGCCGCAGTGGCCGTGACGCGAGGGAGCCTCGAGTCTCTCACCCGAGACGAGCTCCAGGGGGTCGTGGCCCACGAGTTCAGCCATATCCTGAACGGCGACATGCGGCTGAACGTGCGGCTCATGGGGCTCCTCTACGGAATCCTCCTCCTGACCATCGCAGGGCGCGTGCTCGCCCAGACGGGTGGCCGCCGTGGAAGAGACCGCGCCGGCCAGATCGCCCTCGTGGGAGTCGTGCTCATCCTCCTCGGGTATCTGGGTGTCCTCTTCGGTCGCCTGATCCAGGCCGCGGTCTCCCGGCAGCGGGAGTTCCTGGCGGATGCCTCCGCCGTGCAGTTCACCCGCAGCCGCGATGGAATCGCGGGAGCCCTGAAGAAGATCGGAGGGAAGCGCGGGTCCAGGATCCGAGATGCCCACGCGGCCGAGGCGGAGCACTTCTTTCTCGCTCAGGGTGCCGGGGCCGCCCTTGCCGGCATCCTGGCCACGCACCCTCCGGTCTCGGAGCGGATCCGTCGGATCGACCCCGCCTGGGACGGTCGCTTCCAGGATGCTGACGCGAAGCTGAGCGAGCCCGTGAGCGCTACCTCGGACGCGAGCGTAGCCGCCCCTTCGGCCGTCGCCGGATTCTCGGAGAGATCCGCCCCGGACTCGCGGCCTAGCGTCCCCGCGTTCCTGGGGAGCATTGGGACGCTCGGGGCCGCATCGCTCCTCCAGGCGCGTGGCTTCGTCGAGCGAGTCCCACAGGGTGTACGGGAAGCCATCCGCACGCCCCCCGGCGCATCCGACCTCGTCTGCGCACTACTTCTCTCGCACGACCCGGATCTACGGAAGCGGCAACTCGAGATCGTCGCTGCGTCGAGGGGTGCCGGGGAGGCCGAAGACGCGCTCGAGATGTGGGACGCGATCGAGCCGCTGGGGTCAGAGGCGCGCCTCCCCCTTCTCGACCTGGCCCTGCCTGCTCTTCGTGAGGTCTCCGCCGGGGAGTCCGCGGCCCTCCAAGTCACGGTGTCGCGCCTCATCCGGGCGGACGGACGGGTGCTCCCCTTCGAGTTCGCCCTCTTCCACATCCTCCAGCGACACCTCCCGTCTCCCGGGACCCAGAGGCTGAACGCGCGGAGGGGACACCTCGAGCTGACCCAACTGCGGAGGGAGGCGCAGATCGTACTCTCGGTCGTCGCTCGGGCAGGGTCTATCCCCGAGGACGGAACCGACGAGGCGATGGAGCTGGACCTGGACCGAGTGGACGAGGCTCTCGAGCGCTTGCGCATGGCGTCCCCGAGAGCCCGGAAGGGGATCCTCGAGGCCGCCGTCGAGGCTGCCTTGGGGGACGGGCGGTTCCGACCGGCTGAGGTCGAGGTCGTGCGTGCGATCGCGGAGGCGCTGGACGTTCCGGTCCCGCCAATCGCCCGGGGCCCAGCAGCCTAGCGAACCGCGTTCGCCCCGGCCTGGCAGGCCACGCCATCCTGGGTACCCATGGCCCCGCTGCACCCGATCGCGCCCACGATCCGTCCACCCACCACGAGGGGGAATCCACCAGGGGAAACCGCGATCGTGGGATCCAGCGTCGGCACGTAGGCACCGGTGGGCGTCTGCATCAGGTCGACGAACACCTGCGTCGGACGGCGGAATCGAGCCGACGTCCGGGCCTTGTTGATCGCGATCTGATTCGAGGCGTTCTGGGTCCCGTCCATGCGGTAGAAGTAGACGAGCTCACCCGCTGGATCCACGACCGCAATCGCGAGCTTCCAGTTGCGGGGCCGCACGCTGCGCTCGCAATCACGGCCTGGACGATTGGGGCCGCCTGCGCAGCCGTGACCGGTTCACCGTACGCTATGTCGAAGGGCATCGCGTCCGGGACGGGCGCCTGTTGAGCGGAGCCCCATTTGGCAGCGAAGATTCCGGCAAGAAGGAGCCCGATCGAGCAAAGCTTTCTCATGGGTAATTCCCCTGGTGTCGACCGGCAGCTCGCGGTCCCGCCCCGAGCTCACCGTAGGATTAATGGCCCCAACAATGGGCGGCGCCTGCAGCCGCGATCCCGCAGGTGTGCGGGCCGCGCGCGCTCACCGCGGCGAAACTCACGCCGCCTGCCGATCGTTTCGATCAATCATCGACCAGCCCAGCCACGCGAAGCACCGTATTCCAGTTTCGAGCCGTTCCCCGGGTGCCGAGGGTCCTCTCGATCCGGGTCATAGTGATCTTCGAGCGGCCGATCCCGTCGGGATAGTAAATGTAGGCGTGCCTGCCGTTCACATGGACGACCTCGCTGCCCTGAATCACTTATCGCAGCGCGCTCCCCTTCCCCTTCCCCTGCGTCTCCTTCAGGAAGGTCACTACGTAGTGGCCAGGGTCCCCCTCCGCCGCATCGGGCATCGGATTCCGGGAGACGACGAAACGCCATTATGGAGGGGTCCGAGCAGACCGCGAAGAGCGGATCCGTGCGGGCGGCACGCTCCCACATCTGCTTCAGCGCATCGAGGTCGGTCACGAGCGCACCCCGTCCTACCACCCCATCCACTCGCGCAGACGCTCGATGTGCGCCAGGTGATGTCGTCCGTGCCAGGCGTAGAGCTGGAGCATGTACTCCAAGGTGAGCCGCCCTCGCTCAGGGTGGAGAACGATCCGGCGAAATTGGTTCTCGGCAAGAGAGCGCAGGAACCGCACCCAGCGACGGTGAAGCATCTCCAGGAGCACCAGAGAGGACTCGATGTCCTCTCCCCGTGCGTCGATGAGCTGCGCCCACGACGCCTCATTATACGACCTTACCTTCGGCTCGTCCTCGGTCATCGCGAGCTTGAACCGCACGTACCCGTTCATGTGGCTATCCGGGAGATGGTGCACCACCTGGCGCACGGTCCAGCCGGCCGGCCGATAGGGGGTATCCAGCTGCTCGGCGGACAAGTCCGAGACCGCCGTCCGGAGATCCGTAGGCAGGGCCGAGAGATCGTCGATCAGGGCACGCCGCTCCTCCGCGGAGAGCCCGGTGCGGGCCCGGAAGCGCCCGATCGGATAACTCAGGCGCTCGGCTTCTTCACTCGCGCGTACCGCGTCGGAACGCTTCGTCACGCTGACATCTTCCCTTTCCGGCGCCCGCGAGCACCGGGTGCGACCCACGGGTCAGCCCGTGCGGCGTCATTCTATCAGATCCACGAACTGCTGGAGCGCCTCGTCCCACCGGCGTCCGGCCAGCCAGAGCACGACACCCCAGGCCCCCGCCATGATGAGGCTGTGATACCATGGATAGGACTCAAAGACCAGGGGCGTGAAGGCGGTGGCGCCGGGGGAGATTCTCACCTCCTCCACGCCCGCCAGAACAAGGATCGGCCACCCGAGGTCGAGGGCCACCACCGCCGCGATAAGCCAGCCGAGGCCTACGGCCGGCGAATAGCGCCTTGCACCGAACGCGAGCGCCAAGTGACCGACAAACATGGTCTCGGTGCTATGAGCCGTTCGCCTACGAACCGTCTGGCGCGACGGGACCCGGCCTTAGATGGGGGCGCATCAGGACCCCCAGGTACGCCACCATTACGAGGGGAATCCCGAGGGTCCCGACCAGGACCACCCCGAAGGGCATGAGCACCGCCGCAGGGTTCGTTGCCAGCACGACCCCGAACTGGCCCGTCAGGAGCAGGATCGCCCACCTCCACGGCCTCTGACGAATCAGAAACCCTACCAACGCGGCGAGCGCACCCATCAGGGTGGTACCCCACCCACGCATAGCTCCAATGCTCCCACGACGCCTGAACCCCGGTGAGGAGAGGGATCAAGGCTTCCACCGCAACCCCCAGCAGGACACACGCGATCGAGAGCTGCCGCGAGAGACTCATGGCAATGGTGCCTTCGAGACCTGACCACGGTTTGCAATCAGGCGGAACATCATCACGGCCCCGGCGGCGCCCAGCAGGGGGGCGGCCACGTAGAGCCACAGGTCCGCCACGTTCCCCGTCACGACGCTCGGGCCCAGCGATCGGGCGGGATTCATGGAGGCCCCGCTGATGGAGCCGCCAAACAGGGCGCCAAGCGTCAATGTCGCTCCGATTGCCGCCCCGGCCATGATACCGGCTTCTTTCCCTCCCGTGGTTACACACAGAATCACGAAAACCAGGAAGAAGGTGAGGATCACCTCGACCGCAAAGGCCTGAGGGACCCCCATCGTCGGCACCGTAGCTCCCAGTGTGGCATGGCCCGGAAACATGAGGCCGAGGATTGAGCTCGCCGTCACCGCCGCAGCGCACTGAGACAGGACATACAAGAGGAGATCACGGGGCGGAAGACGCCCGGACAGCCAAACCCCGAAACTCACCGCTGGGTTGAAATGTCCCCCAGAAATCGGACCGACCGCGTAGATCATTGCCATGACAGTGAGCCCGAGCGTCAGGCTCACGCCTACGTGGGTAACGGCCCCTCCGGAGAGATCGTTCGCAACAATTGCTCCGGTAAGAGCGAACACCAGCGCAAAGGTACCGACGTACTCCGCCAGGGCGCGTCTCCAGAGTTCGGACTGCAATCGACACCTCGCTGTGTCTAAGTAGAGGATTCCATGAAAGCGAACGGCCGTCGCATCTCAGCGTGAGACCAATGAACAATTGGAGTTGTCATGGGAAAGAGCAACATCTCGTGGTTGCTTCCTCGCATGGTTAGATGCCACCCCAAACGCAGGACGAGATCTCATGTCCGCGAAGCAGAAAGTCACCACCTGCCTCTGGTTCGATGACAACGCCGAGGAGGCAATGAGCTTCTACGTCTCGATCTTCAAGCATTCGAAGGTGCTCGGCGTTTCCCGCTTCGGAGATGCAGGGCCGGGACCGAATGGTTCGGCCATGATGTGCACATTTGAGCTCGCGGGGCAGCAGTTCATGGCTCTGAACGGTGGCCCGCACTTCAAGTTCACGGAAGCCATCTCCCTATTCGTGACCTGCGATTCCCAGGAGGAGGTGGATGAGCTCTGGAGCAAGCTCATATCGGGTGGCGGTGCGCCGTCACAGTGCGGATGGCTCAAGGACAGGTACGGGTTGTCCTGGCAAATCATCCCCTCGGTGTTGATGGAGCTGATGTCGGACCGGGACCCCGAGAAGTCGAAGCGGGTCATGGAGGCGATGCTTCGGATGGTCAAGATCGACATCAAGGGACTGAAGGCGGCGTACGGGTAATCTTCAGGTGATCTGGCTGAGCTCTGGCACGTCGAACAGCCGGGCCCAGTTCTTCGGGCGCACCAGTTCCGCTGTGCCTCGCGGGATGTAGTGGCAGAACAGCAGATTGCAGAAGGACCTTCCACTCGCCGGTGGCATGGGGTCTCGGTAGTGCCACTGGCTGCTTCCTGAGAAGACCATGGCCTGCCCAGGCTCCAGAGAGTGGGTGGTGAAACGATGGGACGGAGACCGCCTGATCTTCTCTTCCCAATCCGCCCCTCAGGCGTCTGTTTCCGGATCCGGCTAGGGAAGCACCTGACTGAAGTGAATCGGCCAGGGCGCGCTCTGGTCGACGCATAGGTCGAACGTCCACTTGGCCCTCGGGCGCATCCATGTGCACCGCGCACACGCCCTTCGCCGTGTACAAACTCAGAAAGTTGTACGCCGCCTCGACGGGTTCGCCCGCCACCTCACTCACGAGGACGGCCGTGCGTTCCTGGAGAGAGGTGAGAGAAGGATGGTCGTGAACCACAAGGCGCCCGAACCGCTGCGCCTCATGGAGCTCCAGGTCGGTCGGCCGCAGAGACGCCACCGTACGTCTGACGTCAGCGAGGGATGCGTCGTCGAGTGGGCACGTGAGGAGGGTCGGCTCGAAATTCGGCCTGGTTCGGAATACGACGAAGGCATCCACGAAGGCGGCAAGCGCCCCTGGCTTGACCCTCCGGATGATCGCTTCGGCGGCCCGATACTTCGTTAGCCATACGGAGTCGTACCAGGGAAAGGCGCCTTCCGTGATGGCCGCACCTTGATGAGCTTGGCGGCTAGGAGGACGAATAGTCCAATCACCACACCGGACACGACGCCGATCACGGGACCGATCACCAGCATCATCCCGCTGGGCCCCACAGTGCGCGGTGCGATCAGGTAGGCACTGAACCCGAAGATCACGAGCCAAAACGCCGGCTCGACTGTGGATGGAATCCAGAACACGGTGGCGACAGCCATGACCAGCCCGAACAGCGACAGCTGGAGGACGAGCTTCCAGTTCATGGGTTTCTCCTTACATCGATGGACATCCCGGCCTTGTCCGCTCGGGACGAACGCCACTTCTTCATGGGCCCCAGACGAGCGCATATCCCATACGTCCGCCCCGTACAGGAGATCCCATGAGCACCAGTTCACCCATCGCAGCCGACTCCACCAAGCGCCACGAGCCTGAATCCCTTCGCGCCCACTCCCTCTCGGCCTCGCTGACCGTGAAGGACCTCCAGAAGAGCCTGACCTGGTACCACGAGGTGGTGGGCTTCACCATCGACCAGAGGTACGAGCGCGAGGGGACGCTGAGGGCGGTGGCGCTGAAAGCCGGGGACGTGCGGATCTTGATCGGCCAGGACGACGGGGCCAAGGGATGGGACCGGGTCAAGGGCCAGGGGCTCTCTCTGCAGATCACGACAGTTCAGAACGTCGATGAGATCGCGGCACGGATCAAAGAGCTCGGTGGCACCCTCGACTCGGAGCCGACCGACATGCCGTGGGGAGCACGCGTGTTTCGGTTGCAGGACCCGGACGGATTCAAGCTCACGATCTCGTCGGAGAGAAGGGACCCAGCGAAGACTCCCTAGAACCATCCTCTGCGCTTGAAGAGATAATAGGGCAGGACCGCAGCCACGAGCATGAGCACGATGGAGAACGGGTATCCAAACACCCACCTCAGCTCGGGCAGGTACGTGAAGTTCATTCCGTAGATGCTGGCGATCAGGGTCGGCGGCAGGAAAACGACCGCCAGCACGGAGAAGAGCTTGATGATGTTGTTCTGCTCGATGTTGACGCTCCCCAGCGTGGCATCGAGGAAGAAATTGACCTTGTCGGAGAGAAACGTCGCGTGATCCGAGAGCGCGGAGACGTCTCTTCTCATGGTGCGCCAGTGCTCATCCAGAGCTTCGCCGACGACCGTTGGGGTCGCCTCGCCGACGAAACCGAGCAGCCGGCCGATGCTTACCAAACTCTCGCGGGCGTTGGCCGCTCGCTCACCGTTCCGCCCGATGCGCGTGAGCACCGCCGTATGATCCACAGTCGGCTTCCTAACCGGATGTTGGTTGGGATCTGCGAAGATGATCGCGGAAACAGCGTTGAGATCAGAGCCGACGAATTCCAGAATATCCGCCACGCGGTCGATGATCTCGTCCAGCACTCCCATGAAGACCTTCTGAGCGGTCGAGAAGGCGGCGGGAGTCTTCCGAAACTTGGACTCAAACGCTGTGAAGGGCGTTATCTCCGCAAAGCGCAACGTCAGTAGGCGCCCCGACTGATAGGCGAAAGTCACGGAGGTAGTGCCCGGCTGCGGAGTGTCCGCGCGTCTCATGACCGTCACGGTCATGAACACCGTCTGGTTCTCCACATACAGGCGGCTGGAGATCTCGATCTCCTCGATGTCCTTCCGCGTGGGCAGCTCGATCCCCAGAGCCGACTCGACGGCCCGCGTCTCCTCCGCCGAAGGATCGAGCATGTCGATCCAGGTAGCACCCTGTAAACTGCCGGCGCCGTCAGACAAAGGCCGGTCTAACCGGAGGCCGCCGGAAGCCGTAAAGGCCGTCACCATATCACATACTCTCTAACGGCAGACCCGCGTCACCCCAAGCCGTGAAACCGCCCGTCAGGCTATAGACGGCAGTGTACCCGAGTTTCGCTAGACTGGCGGCCGCCTCCGTGCTCATGCGACCGGTCCTGCAGTACAGGACGATCTTGGCATTCTTGTCAGCCGGAAGCCTGTCGAGGTGCTGCTCGATCTCATTGAAGGGGATGGAGGCATCCGTGTCCGGCAGGTCACCCTGGAAGGGGATGTGCACGTTGATCAGTGGGAAATCCTTGTGGGAGAGCATGGCCTGCAGCTCGGGCACGGTAACATCTTTGTAGGCGCCTCCGGCGACCGCTACGGTCTGACCAACCTCCGAAGCAGCCTCGGTCTGCTCGCCACTTTCCGCACATGCAGTCAT
>SHZS01000052.1 GCA_009692105.1 Gemmatimonadota bacterium
CGCGCGGCCGCCAACGCGAACGCTCCCCCGGAGCCGATCGCAGCCACATCCTCGTCAGGCTCGATGACATTCCCGTCGCCACTCACCATGAAAAGGTGGCGCTCGTCGGCGACGAGGAGCAGGGCGTCGAGCCTCCGGAGGTAGCGGTCGAGCCGCCAGTCTTTCGCCAACTCGACGGATGCCCGCGTGAGGTTGCCGGGAAAGCGCTCCAGCTTCTCCTCGAGCTTCTCGAAGAGAGTGAAGGCATCCGCCACGCCGCCCGCGAAACCAGCCAGGATCTTCCCACCCTTCAACGTCCTCACTTTTGTCGCCGTGCGTTTGACGACCGTGTCCCCCATCGTCACCTGGCCGTCTGCCCCCATGGCGACGACTCCACCACGTCGAACGGCCACGACGGTCGTGCTGCGGATTCTCGGAGCTGTCATCTCGGTTTCCCAGGCATTCTCTGTTGGAGGTCAGGCTCTCGGATGGGTGTCGCGGTACACCCGCTGCAGCCGCTCCCGCGACGTGTGCGTATAGATCCGCGTGGTGGAGAGAGAAGCATGCCCAAGCAGCTCCTTCACCGCCATGAGATCCGCACCCGCGTCCAGGAGGTGGGTCGCGAAGGAGTGCCGGAGGGAGTGGACGCTCACCCCCTCGGACTCTCCCGCCGCGGAGAGGAGCTGCCCCACGCAGCGCTGAATCGTGCGCCGCGAGAGCCGTTCGCCCTTGTCGTTCACAAGCAGAGGACCCCGATGTGAGGCCCCAGCAACCTCCCTTCGGCGCAACTCGTAGCGACGAAGGGCCCGCACGGAGGAAGAGGTCAGGGGAACGATCCGCTCCCTTCTGCCCTTCCCCCTCACCTTCACCTGCCCTGTGATGTAGTCCAGCTCGTCCACGTTCATCCCCTGGAGCTCTGAGAGCCGGAGGCCGCTCCCGTAGAGGAGCTCGAGCATCGCGAGCAGGCGTGTGCCCCGGAACGTATTCTCCTCCGCCGCGGCTTCCGCGAGTGAGAATACGACCTCGGTGCCTCCCTTGGGGAGGTGAGCCGGAAGGCGGCGCTCGCCCCGGATCGCCCGGATCCCTCGTGCGGGATTCACGGGGAGCCGCTCCTCCCCGTGGAGGAAACGGAAGAGGGACCGGACGGCGGAGAGCTTCCGGGCGATCGTCCGCTTCGAAAGGCCCCGGGCCGAGCACCACCCGAGGAAGCTCCTGAGGGAAAGTCGGTCCACCTGCGTCCAATCCCAATCCGGAGCACCGTAGTACTCGGTGAGGAACCCATCGAGGTCTTCGAGGTCACGGCGATACGCGGTCACCGTGCGCGCGGACAACTGCCGCTCGTCGGCGACATGCCTAAGGAACATCGCGGCCTCGCCCCGCCCAGAGTGGCTCACGGCACCACTCCCTCGGCTTCCATGTCGGCCGCATCCAAGTCGGCGGCTCTGGGGTCGCCGCCGGCATGGGCGCGCTTAGCGCTGGGCTCGACCCGGTCAGCCCCGGCCCGGTCAATACCCGCTCCCTGCATCCAGTTGGCGAAGTCCCGACGCGCCCGTGCGGCAAGCAGCTCTCGCTTCAGCTTCTTGTCCCGGACGGGGTCGTCCGGCGGCTCCACGAGCCCCCAGTTCGAGTTCATCGGCTGGAAGTGCTTGGGATCGGCCTCCGAGAGGTACCGGTAGAGAGCACCCAGCATGGTCGTGGGCGGGGGAACGACGGGGTCGAGCCCCGAAAGCACCCGGTCCAGATTGACTCCCGCCAGGATCCCCGAAGCAGCGGATTCGGTGTAGCCCTCCACTCCCGTCAACTGGCCTGCGAAGATCATGTCGGCACGGCCCCGCATGGATCCGTGAGAACTCAGCCGGGCCGGGAAGTTCAGGTACGAGTTCCGGTGGATCGCTCCGTGGCGCAGGAATTCGGCTTGAGCGAGACCCGGGATCGTCCGGAAGACCCGCGTCTGCTCCGCGATCCGGAGCCGAGTCTGGAACCCCACGAGGTTCCACATCTGCCCCGCCCGATCCTCGCGTCTCAGCTGGACGACGGCATAGGGGCGCCGCCCCGTCCGCGGGTCCTCGAGGCCGAGCGGCTTCATAGGACCGAATCGGAGCGTATCCACCCCTCTCGCGGCGAGCACCTCGACAGGGAGGCACCCCTCGAAGTACGGGACTCGGTCCCAGTCGTGGCCGCCCTCGTGGACGTCGGCCTCCGCAATGGCCCGGACAAACGTCTGGTACTCGTCCTTCGAGAAGGGACAGTTCAGGTAGTCCGGGGCCTGCTCGAAGCGCCCCTGCGCGAACAAGATCTCCCGGTCGAGCGAGTCGCCGTCCACGATGGGGGCGATCGCGTCGAAGAACGAGAGTCCCCCGTCGCCGAGCTCCCTCTGGATCGCCTCGGAGAGCGCGTCCGAGGTGAGCGGACCCGTGGCTACGATGACCGGGGGATCGGGCACCCCCATCGCCTCTTCGCGGACGAGCTCGATGCGGGGATGGCCCTCCACGGCTCGGGTCATCGCCGAGGAGAAGACGTGCCGATCCACGGCCAGCGCCTGCCCCGCGGGCACCCGCGCCTCCTCCGCGGAACTAAGCAGAACGGAGCCCAGCGCCGCCATCTCCCACTTGAGCTGCCCATGGGCCGTCGCCGGATCCTCGCTCTTGAACGAGTTCGTGCATACGAGCTCGCCAAGCCCCCCCGTCTGGTGAGCGGGAGTCGCCCGCCCTGGCCGCATCTCGAGCAGCCGTACCTCACGCCCGCGACTCGCCAGCTGGAGCGCGGACTCGCACCCGGCGAGCCCCGCCCCCACCACGGTCACGCGAGCCTCAGCCACCTTCCTCCGCCTCGGCTTCTTCCTCCGACCCCTTCTTCACGCGGCCCTTCTTCGCCCTGGCTCCCCTCTTCACCTTAGCCCCTGCCGCACGCGAGCCACCCGCGCCGGACCGACCTCCCCGTCCCCGTCCCGACCCGGGCTTCTTTCCCGCGGTCTCGAGCAGCTCCACGGCCTCCTCCAACGTAAACGCCTCGGGTTCCGCCCCCTTCGGGAGGCTCGCGTTCACCTTCCCGTCGGTCACGTAGGGACCGTATCGGCCTGCGAGCACGTTCAGGTCGACGCCAGTGACAGGGTGGGGTCCAAGGGCCTTCACGACCGCCGGCCCTCCCTTCGTCGCCAGCAGCGCAATCGCTTCCTCCAGCGTCACGGTGAAGACGTCTTCCGCCTGCTTCAGGTTACGATAGGTGCGCGCCCGCTCTACGTAGGGGCCGTAGCGCCCGAGCCCCGCGGTGACAGGCTTCCCCGTCTCGGGGTCGAGCCCGAGCGTCCGCGGGAGAGAGAGGAGCTTCAGGGCAAGATCCATCGGCACGGCGCCCGGCTCGACTCCCGCAGGCAGACTCACCCGGCGCGGGCGTTCCGCGTCCGCTCCCTTCTCGCCGAGTTGAACGTAGGGCCCATACGGCCCGACCCGCACGAGGACTGGGAGCCCCGTCTTCGGATCCGGCCCCAACACCCGATCCTCCGATTTCTCCCCGGCGCCGTTCAGGGAGCGCGTGCTCTTGCACTCGGGGTAGGCAGAGCACCCGAGGAACCGACCAAACCGGTTCCACTTGACGATCATGGGGCTCCCGCACTTCTCGCACGTCTCGCCCTCGGCGGCGAGGATCTCCTTTACGATCTCCTCTGAAGACGCCTTCCCCTCTTCGAGGCGTTTCCGGAAGGGCGGGTAGAACTCCTCGAGCACCGTCTTCCACGGCACCTGGCCGTCTTCCACCCGGTCAAGTTCCCCTTCCATGCGGGAGGTGAACGCCGGGTCGAAGAGGTCCGGAAAGACGCGCACGAGGAGCTTCGCAACCGTGTCCCCGAGCGGCGTAGGGAAGAAGCGGCGCTCCTCCATGTCGACGTACCCGCGGTCCCGGATCGTCGTGAGGATCTGCGCGTAGGTGGACGGGCGGCCGATCCCCCTCTTCTCCAACTCGCGAACGAGGCTCGCCTCGGAGAACCGGGGCAGAGGTTGGGTGAAGTGCTGCTTGGGCTCCACCCTGGTGAGGCTCGGACGGTCGCCCTGTTGAAGGTCGGGGAGGGGATCCAGGTCCTCCAGGCGACGGTGCTCCCCCTGCTCAGTCGCCTCTCGATAGAGGCGCGTAAACCCGTCGAACTTCACGACCGATCCCGTGGAGCGGAACCGGTATCCGCGCTCACTCTTCCCGGACAGATCGAAGTCCGCCGTCGTGGTGTCATAGATCGTGGATGCCATCTGGCTCGCCACGAAGCGGAGCCAGATCAGCTCATAGAGACGCGCGTCGGACTCCTCCACGTGCCCTCTAACCTCCTCGGGGAGGAGGGTCGGGTCCGAGGGGCGGATCGCCTCGTGGGCCTCCTGCGCCCCCTTCTGCTGCTTTCCCGTCCAGAGCTGAGGGGCAGAAGGCACGTATGCGGCTCCGATCTGCTTCTCCACCCACCGGCGCGCGGCCTGAGCCGCCTCCGCGGAGACACGCGTCGAGTCCGTCCGCATGTATGTGATGAGCCCCACGGCTCCGCGGCTTCCGAGCTCTACTCCCTCGTAGAGCCTCTGGGCAGCGGCCATCGTCTGGCGTGCCGAGAAGCGGAGGCGCTTAGCCGCTTCCTGTTGGAGGGTCGAGGTCGTGAACGGAGGCGCCGGATTCTTCCGCCTCTCGCGACGCTTCACCTCGCTCGCCTGGAAAACGACTCCGGCGATATCGGTCACCACGGCGGTCGAGGCGGCCTCGTTCCCGAGCGTGAACGCCCTCCCTTCGATTTGGTGAAGCCTCGCCTCAAAGGGTTGGCCGTCCTTCTCGAGGTGGGCCGTGATGGACCAGTACTCCTCGGTCTGGAAGGCCCGGATCTCGTCCTCTCGCTCGCAGATCAGGCGGAGCGCGACGGTCTGGACCCGCCCCGCGGACAGCCCAGGCCGGATCGGCTTCCAGAGGAAGGGCGAGACTTGGTAACCCACGAGGCGGTCCAGGACGCGACGCGCCTGCTGGGCCTCGACCTTCTTCATGTCGAGGGCCCCCGGGGACTGTAGCGCCTTCTCGACGGCCGACTTCGTGATCTCCCGGAACTCGACCCGTTGGAAGCGCTCGGGGTGCTCCTCGAAGCCAAGGTGCGCGGCCACGTGGAAGGCGATCGCCTCGCCCTCTCTGTCCGGGTCCGTGGCCAGGATCACCATGTCCACGTCTTTGGCCTTCCGCTTGAGCTCGGAGAGGATCTTGGCCTTCCCTCGGATCGTGACGTAGTGCGGCTCGAATCCGTTCTCCACATCCACCCCCAGCTCCTTCGTGGGGAGGTCGCGCACGTGTCCCACGGACGCCGCCACATCGAACCCCGGGCCCAGGTAGCGCCCAATGGTACGCGCCTTCGCCGGTGACTCGACGATGACGAGGTGCTTCAATCTGCTTACGCTGCCCTTCCCCATGCCGACCTTGGATAGATCTTAAGTGAACGAAAAACGGCCCCTGCCCTTACGCTCGGAGAGGCCGCGCTGGTTCCTGGGTGAGGCGCTCGATCACGACCCGAACGACTTCCTCAGGGGAGCGCGCCTCGGTGTCCACCCGCCAATGCGCCACCCCATAGTAACGCTCCCGCGCGGCGAGCAGCTCGCGGGCCCGCGCCACGGGATCCTCACCCGCGAGGAGGGGCCTCTCGGCGCCATGGCGCTTCGCGCGCTCGACCGCGCGCTCGGGCGAGACCACAAGCCAGATCGAGAGCGTGCCCGGGGACAAGGCCTCCATCCGGCCGTCCCGACAGGGCCATCCTCCCCCCGGCGAGACCACGACTTCTTCGGGGCCGAGGAGCTCCCGGGCGACCTGCTCTTCGATCGCGCGGAACGCCGGCTCCCCGTCCTCCCGGAAGATGCTCGGGACCGAGCGGCCCGTTCGCCGCTCGATCTCTTCATCCAGGTCCACATGCTGCCAGCCCAGCTGGGAGGCGAGAAGAGGACCGACCGTGCTCTTCCCACTCCCCATGAACCCGACGAGGAGGATCCGCGCGAAGGGGACGCTCGATGCGTTTAAGGAGTCCCTCAGCGCTCCCCCCATCCGCGTTCGGACAGATAACCAAGGTACCCGTCGAAGTTCCGGCGCACCTCGTCCATGGAGTCTCCCCCGAACTTCTCGAGGAGCGCGTCTGCGAGCACGAGAGCGACCATGGCCTCCCCGACAACCGCAGCCGCCGGGACCGCACAGACGTCGCTCCGCTCCGTCGCGGCCTCCTGGGCGCTCCCGTCCCGCAGGTCGACAGACGGAAGCCGGCGCTTCATAAGTGTGGAGATCGGCTTCATCGCCCCGCGCACGACGATCGGCTCGCCGGTGGTCACTCCCCCCTCCACGCCCCCGGCCCCGTTCGACGAGCGGGCGAACCCTCCCCTCCAGGTCGCCTCATCGTCTCTCACGATCGGGTCGTGGACCCGGGAGCCTGGGCGCTGGGCCCCCTCGAATCCGAGCCCGATCTCCACCCCCTTGATCGCCTGGATGGACATGACGGCGCCCGCGAGGCGGCCGTCCAACTTCCGGTCCCAGGAGACGTAGCTCCCGAGGCCCACCGGAACCCCCGTGGCAACAACTTCGAACACCCCCCCGAGGGTGTCGCCCGCCTCCTTCGCCTCGTCGATGGCCGCGACCATTCGGGCCCCGGCTTCTGGATCCAGCGTCCGTACAGGAGAGGCGTCCGCCACGGCATTCAGCCCTTCCGGTAGCTCGTCGGGAGTCTGCGCTTCGATCCCGCCGATCGAGCGCACCCAGCTCCCGATCTGGATCCCGAACTCCCCGAGGAGGCGCCGAGCCACGGCCCCGCACGCCACCCGGGCGGCGGTCTCCCGGGCGCTCGCCCGCTCCAGGACGTCCCGCGTGTCCTTTCGGGCGTACTTGAGTACGCCAACGAGATCCGCGTGCCCGGGCCTCGGGAGGTACATCGCGCGGAACGCCTTGGGGTTCTCGGTGGCGTCGGGCGGGAGCGGGCTCATCGCGACCGTCCAATTCTCCCAGTCGCGATTCCAGATCACCATGGAGATCGGAGAACCCAGCGTCTCGCCGAGCCGTACTCCCGAGATCAGGTCTGCCTGATCCGATTCGATGTCCATCCGCCTCCCGCGCCCGTATCCCCCCTGCCGGCGGGCAAGGTCGGGGTTCACGTCCCGCTCCATCTCGAGAGAGAGACCCGCGGGGATGCCCTCCAGCAAGGCAATGAGCCCGCGACCGTGCGATTCCCCTGCGGTCCGGAAGGAGAGCGAACGGAGAAGGGTCATGACGTCAGGACGCCCATCGTGGACGGGCCCATGGCGGTGGAGGGTCCTGAAGGCGACGCGCCGAGGTTGCGCAAATCTTGCGCGATCGTTGCCAAGAGGCTCACGATCAGCATGACGATAAGGAGCTCGATGAGTGTGAACCCCCGGGAGGACAGGCCTCCCAGGTTCACCGCACCGCACCCCTCGCAGTCCGTTCCCATAAGTGCCCGGATCCCCCTTCGTTCCCTACCGATTCCTTCGGTGATCACTGTAAGCCTAGGGCTTCCGCGCTCGCAAGGTCCCGCAAGAAGCGAGGGGCGGGGTGCAACTGGGCACCCCGCCCCTCTCTCTCTTCGGCAGCGGAAGGGGAGATCGTCACCCTAATCCGCACCCGATCCCGTTCAAGCCAGAGTCATTACGAGCAGACGATCTGGCCGGGAGTGGCACCGCCCGTGTGGTCGTAGGCGCACGTCCGGTTGGCCGTGGCGTCATGCTTGGCCGCGATCGTGTAGGTCGTCGTGTTCTGACCGGCCACCACCAGGCTCACGCCCGTCGACCCGTTGATCAGGCCATCATCGCACCCGGCGTAGGTGAACCCGCTGTCCTGATGACACATTTCCATCGCGGTGCGCAGCTGGTTCATGTCGGACTGCATCGCCGAGACGTAGGCACGTTCACGGGCCTGACCGAACTTTGGGATCGCGATGACTGCCAAGATGCCGATGATCACGACCACGATCAGGAGCTCGATGAGGGTGAACCCCTTCTTATTCATGGTATTCTCCTTGTCTAGGAAACTCTCACGGTACAGGCGACGAACCAGGTGTTCGACACGCCACTGCTGCTCACCCTGGGTGCAAGTCAGGAACCAAATGACGGGATATATAACGTAAGGTATTTATGTGTAATGACATATCGTATGTAGATAGGACTTCGTAGATGCATTCGCCGCCCCCTTGCGCCTTGGAATTTGCAAGACTCTGGCAGAATGAAAGGGTGGCGGTGACTGCTGGGGGTCAACGAAGGACCTCGAAGATACTCGAGTAGGCGTCCGTCCAGGCGCGACCCTCGGAGGAGGGGAGGGCATTCCACCTGGGATCCGCGATCGAGACTGGATTCCGGGTCAGGAGCGCCCACCGAGAAGGGTCTCGCCCCGAGGCCGGGTCCCCGGCCTCGTCGATCCCCTGGTACCCGGAGAGGCCCAACTCCCGTGCCAGATTGGCGAGCACGGACGAGAAGTCGGCGTATCGGTTCGATGTATGGAAGGCGATCCACCCACCAGGGCGGAGGTGGGTGAGGTAGAGCTCGATCGCCTCCCGCGTGAGGAGGTGCACGGGGATCGCGTCCGACGAGAACGCGTCTACAACAATCAGGTCGTAAAGCTCGGTCTCCGCCGCGAGCGAGACCCGCGCGTCACCAATCACCGTGCGGTGGGTCGCAAGGGCGTCCCTGAGGAAGGTGAAGAAGACCGGGTCCTCCGCAATTCCAAGGACCGCGGAATCGAGCTCGTAAAAGGTCCAGGCCTGCCCGGGCCGCGCGTACGCGATGAGGGACCCGGTGCCGAGGCCGACGACGGCGATCCGGGCGTCGCCCGGATCGCTCCCGCGTGCATAGAACTCCCGGAAGAGCGATCCGACGGGTCCATCCGGATGATAGTAGGTGAGCGGGATTCCAGGCTCCCGGACGTCCTGACCTCCGTGGACCGTCGTCCCGTGGGCGAGCCAGAGCCGTTCGCCGTCCCAGTAGACTCTGTGGATCCCGTAGAAGCTCCGCTCCTTGTGCACGACCTGTCCGTCCCGCGTCGGGAGTGTGAACCCAACGAGAACGAGCCCGGCCAGGGCGAGACCGAACCGGACGGGCCTTCCGGCCACCGCCAGGCACACCGCTCCAGCTACAGGGAGGAGGACCCGCGGATCGATCCCCCATCGCGGGGCGGTCAGCGAAATCGCGAGCGCGACCGCGCCCGGAGCTGCACCGAGCACGAGATCGCTCAGGCGGACCCGGTCGGTGGATCTCCTCGAATTCCAGGTGGCCACGAAAGCGAAAAGCGCCAACGCGAGCGGGTACTCGAGCGGGTCGGTGAAGAGGAGGGGAGCGACGAGCGTGTTGAAGACCCCTCCGAGCGCCCCTCCCAGAGCCAACCAGAAGT
>SHZS01000009.1 GCA_009692105.1 Gemmatimonadota bacterium
CCCCGTACCTCGTAAGTCATTGTAGCACTTGCAATACCTGGAGCGCCGCTCGAAGTCGCAAGGGATTGCTCACAGAGGTTTCGGAGACCGGAACAGGGCTTCCCTGCCCCTTAGTCTCTCCGGTACCAATCCAGACACAGCGGGACTTCTAGGACCTTCCCAGCACAAGCCGAGTCCCGGTTTTCCCCGGTCGTTTCGGATCTTAACGGCACAGTCGCGGCACATCGTCAAGACGTCCGAGAAGGGGAGGGTTGTGTAACCGCCGCGGGTTTGGACCGCCATTCCGGCGCGCCAGGCTGCGATGGCAAGCCCCGGCGCTCGCTCTGCGGGACAGCCGAAGCCGTTGCCAATCGCCTGGCGGTCGGGCGACTTTGTCGTCCGATGCCGCCCAAACTACCCGCGAACTGGAGCGAGCTCCCGGACGAGGAGCTTCAGGGGCTCCGCCTGTCGGACCTTCCCCTGCGCATCGAAGGCTCGGTGCTGGAGTCCCGCATCCAGGAGCTGAAGTCGGAGCTGGAAGCGCGCGAGCTCCGCTTCCCCATCAACTTCTACATCTCCAACGAGTGGTTCACGGCGAACGATTCAGCCTCCCTGGCCGTGCCGTTCTACCTGACGCACCCTCGGCTGGAGCGCCTGGAAAGGGCTCAGATGTTCGAGGTCGAGGGCGGCGACCACGACTGGTGCATGCGCATCCTGCGCCACGAGGCCGGCCACGTCATCGACAACGTGTACCGGCTCGTGCTCAAGCGCCGCCGCCGCTCTCTCTTCGGCCCCTCTTCCGTACCCTACCCCGAGTACTACGACCCCAAGCCCTACAGCAAGAGCTTCGTCATCCATCTCGACCCGTGGTACGCACAGAGCCATCCTGACGAAGACTTCGCGGAGACGTTCGCGGTCTGGCTGACGCCCGAGTCGGACTGGCGCAAGCGTTATTCGGGCTGGCCGGCGTTGGACAAGCTCCTGTACATGGAGTCGCTCATGGGCGAGCTGCGTGGGAAGGAGCCGTTGGTCACCAGCGTGCGGGCGGTGGATCCCCTGCCCCAGCTGCGCCACACGCTGAGGCATCACTACCGACACAGGCGCCGGCATCAGGGAATCGACCCGGAATTCTACGACCGAGACTTGCGCCGCCTCTTTTCGGACGCCCCCGAGTTCGTCGGCAACATCACCGCCGCACAGTTTCTCTCGAAGAACAGGCGCCCCGTTCGCCAGATGGTGGCGAGCTGGACGGGCATCTACCAATACACGATCGACCGTGTCTTGGAAGGGATGATCGCGCGCGCTCGCGAGCTCAAGCTCCGCCTGGCCGTCCCCGAGGAACAGGCACGCAACGAGTTCACCGTCCTGCTCACCGTCCAGACCATGAACTACCTGCACAGCGGCCGGCACCGGGTGGCGATGTGAAAAAGCACCGCGTGCTCGTGCTCGTGCACAAAGACCTGATTCCCAAGGAGGGGGCCCCTAAGCCTGACGAGGGCTCCGTCTCGCGGATGGAATGGGACGTGGTGACCACCCTGCGCAATCGCGGGCACGCTCTGCTGGTGGTCGGCGTGCACGACGACCTGACGCCCATCAAATCCTCGATCGCGGAATTCAAGCCGACCATCGTCTGGAACCTGCTCGAGGCCTTCGACGACGTCGGCGTCTTCGACCAGAACGTGGTCAGCTACCTGGAGCTGCTCAAAGTCCCCTACACCGGCTGCAACCCGCGCGGCCTGACGCTGGCGCGCGATAAGGCGCTGGCCCGCAAGCTGCTCTCGTATCACCGCATCCCGGCGCCGGACTTCACGGTCGTTCCACTCGAAAGGAGGTCGGTGCTGCCCAAGCGCATGAGCTATCCGCTCATCGTGAAGTCGCTCACCTACGAGTCCTCCACCGGTATCTCGCAGGCTTCGGTGGTCGCCAACGAGGAGCAGCTGGAGAAGCGCGTCAAGTTCATCCACGACACGCTCTTCACCGCAGCCATCGTCGAGCAGTTCGTCAACGGGCGCGAGCTCTACGTCGGAGTCCTCGGGAACCACCGGCTGCGCGTGTTTCCGGTGTGGGAGATGTCGTTCGCCAAGATGCCAGACGACAACTGGCGCATCGCCACCGAGCGCGTGAAGTGGAGCGTGGCCTATCAGAAGAAACACGGGATCGACACAGCCGAGGCGAAGCTGGAGGATGGCTTGGCTGCCAAGGTCCAGCACCTGGCCAAGCGCGCCTACCGCGCGCTCGAGCTCTCGGGCTACGCCCGCATCGACTTCCGCATGGACGAGAGCGGCAAGGCCTACGTGATCGAGGCCAATCCGAACCCGCAACTGGCCGAGCAGGAAGACTTCGCGCAGTCGGCGGGCCACGTCAGGCTGTCGTATGCCCACTTGCTCGAGCGCATCATGGCGCTCGGCCTGGAGTGGCAGCCCAACCGCATGGGGATCGACTAGGCGGAATCTTCTGCCCCGCTCGCTTCCCTGAGCTCCGACGTCACCGTCCGGGCTTCGGTTACTCCGCGTCTTCGTCGATGAATAGGCTGTTCATCGGAAGCCTGAGGAGACCACCCCCCGTGTTGCCCGGAGCGGGAGGGGTTCACGCCCGCCGGAGCAGTACCCGGACACACCCGGCACACCAACCAAGAAGAAAGGCCGCCCCGATAGGAGCGGCCCAACACCTCATAACTCGTTGTGGCACTTATAATACCGGGAGCGAGACTCGAACTCGCAAGGGATTGCTCCCAGAGGTTTTTGAGACCTCCGCGTATACCATTCCGCCATCCCGGCTCGGCCGGCCCTGAGGGCACGCCGAACTTCGTAACCTAGGCCTTCAACCAGCAGTTGTGGAGGGGCTCCGGCCCTGGGAACGCGCCGCTGCCGCTCGCCCCCCCTCCGGCCTGATCGGTGAGCTTGCCCCATCCCCCACCACAGTCGTCCACGGGCGGACGCTCCACTTCTTCACCAGCCCGTTCAAGACGTACGGATCCGACAGGGCGAATGCCCTGGCGGCCTCGGGTCCGCTCCCCTGGAAAAAGAAGACCGAGGAATCCACGGGCTCCGCGAGGGCGCCGGCGAGGACGAGGTCCCCTCGCTCGTGAGCCTGCCAAGCGAGACCGAGGTGGGCATTTCGCAGAGGAACACGTCGCTCCAGGTAATCCTCCCCGAACTCGTACATCAACAAGAAGTGCACGTTGACCTCCCAGGTTACCTGTTTCCATTATTAATAGAATTAGCACCTATCGTCGCATTCTGGCGACTTCTGGAAAGATCTCGCTGTTTCTCCGTCGAGAGAGCCATCATGGGACTCGGGAAAAAGGACCCGTTCGGGGCCCTGGCAACGCTGGATCTGGCTGAGGGAAAGACCTCGTTCTACCGCATTAGTCGGCTCGAGGACGAGCGTGTCACCTCCATCGAGCGCCTCCCTTTCTCGATCCGCATCCTGCTCGAGAATGCCCTGCGGCACACCGGAAAGGGCTATGTGAGCCAGGACGACGTGCGGAGCATCGGCGCGTGGAGCCCGAAGAATGCGGGGGCGAGCATTCCCTTCATGCCCACGCGAGTGGTTCTCCAGGACTTTACGGGCGTGCCTGCGGTCGTAGACCTGGCCGCCATGCGTGCAGGACTGGCCGCCCTGGGCGGCGACCCCGAGCGAATCAACCCGCAGGTCCCGGCTGACCTTGTGATCGACCACTCGGTTCAGGTGGACTACTCCGGGACGACCGACTCGTACCGCAGGAACGTGGCTAAGGAGTACGAGCGGAACGGGGAGCGCTACGCCCTCCTCCGCTGGGCGCAGGCGGCATTCCGGGACTTCCAGGTAGTCCCGCCGGGAACGGGAATCGTTCACCAGGTGAACCTCGAGTACCTGGCCTCCGTGGTGCATCGCCGGGTGGTGGACGGGACCGCTCTTGCTTTCCCCGACACCTTGGTAGGAACGGACTCGCACACCACGATGATCAACGGGCTCGGGGTGGTCGGGTGGGGCGTGGGCGGGATCGAGGCGGAAGCGGTGCTCCTGGGCCAGCCGTACTACATGCTCCTACCCGAGGTGGTGGGCGTGAAGATCACGGGGCGGCTCCCCGAGGGCGCGACCGCGACCGATCTCGTGCTCCGGGTGACCGAGCTCCTCCGCAAGCAGGGGGTGGTCGACAAGTTCGTGGAGTTCTACGGGGCGGGGCTTTCTTCGCTCACTCTCCCAGACCGAGCCACGATCGCGAACATGTCACCCGAGTACGGTGCCACGATCGGATTCTTTCCCGTGGACCAGGAGGCACTCAAGTACCTGAAGGGCACAGGCCGAAGCACAGAACTCGTCGAGCGGGTGGAACGGATCTCGAAGGAGCTCGACCTCTTCCGCACGGACGACACTCCCGATCCGGAGTACACCGTCGCGCTCAACCTCGACCTCGGCTCTATCGAGCCCTCCGTCGCGGGGCCCCGGCGGCCGCAGGACCGGCTCGCGCTCGGCAACCTGAAGAGCTCGTTCGAGAGGGATCTGGTCGGACTCCTCCCCCAGGGCTTCTCCCTCCCCGAGGGCCCCCGTTCGCAGGCCCTCGCAAGCTGGAACGGCGAAGGGGGAAGAGTCAGCAAGAATGGAGGGCAGTCCGCCCCGACTTCCGTTCTCGATCCCCATCCGAGGGTCGCCACGATCGAGGTGGACGGACAGGAGGTTAGCATCACGGACGGGAGCATCGTGATCGCGGCCATCACCTCGTGCACGAACACCTCGAACCCCTCGGTCATGGTCGGGGCCGGGCTCCTCGCGAAAAAGGCGAGCGAGAGGGGACTCAGCGTGCCACCGTGGGTGAAGACCTCCATGGCACCGGGGTCCAAAGTCGTGACGGACTACCTCGAGGCGTCAGAGCTGCTCGAGCACCTGAATACGCTCGGCTTCAACGTCGTGGGCTACGGCTGCACCACCTGCATCGGGAACTCGGGGCCCCTCCCCGAGTCGATCGCGGAAGCGATCCAGAAGCAGGGGCTCGTAGTCTCCTCCATTTTGTCGGGAAACCGGAACTTCGAGGCGAGGATCCATCCCCTGGTGCGGGCGAACTACCTCGCCTCCCCCGTGCTCGTCGTGGCCTACGCGCTCGCGGGAAGGATCGATCTGGACCTCCTGACCGAGCCCATCGGGATCGGATCGGACGATCAGCCCGTTTACCTGAAGGAGCTCTGGCCCTCGCAGAAGGAGATCCGCGACACGGTCCGCCGGGCGCTCAAGCCCGAGATGTACCGCGCCCGGTACGGCGAAGTATTCGAGGGAGACGACCTCTGGAAGGGGCTCCCCCTTCCGAAGGAGAACGTCTCGCTCTACGAGTGGGACGCCGATTCCACCTACATCCAGAACCCGCCCTTCTTCGATGGGATGTCGCTCGACGTCTCGCCAGTCCGCGACATCGAGGGAGCGAGGGTGCTCGCGGTCCTGGGCGACAGCGTGACGACCGACCACATCTCCCCGGCCGGGGCGATCTCGAAGGATGGGCCCGCGGGCAAGTTCCTGATGGGCCATGGGGTGGAGTTCTGGGACTTCAACACCTTTGGCGCTCGTCGCGGGAACCATGAGGTCATGATGCGGGGAACGTTCGCGAACGTGCGCATCAAGAACCTCCTCCTTGAAGGGAAGGAAGGCGGCTTCACGAAACACTTCCCGGACGGGGAGCTGCTTTCGATCTACGACGCGTCCATGAAGTACCAGGCGGAAGGGATCCCCCTCGTGATCCTCGCGGGCCTTGAATACGGGTCCGGATCATCCCGAGACTGGGCGGCCAAGGGGACCAGCCTCCTTGGCGTGCGCGCCGTGATCGCGCAGAGCTACGAGCGGATCCACCGCTCGAACCTGGTCGGGATGGGAGTCCTTCCCCTCCAGTTCCCGAAGGGAAAGTCGGCCCAGTCGCTGGGGCTCACGGGAAAGGAGACCTTCGACATCGTGGGGATCGAGAGCCGTTTGGCTCCGAACGCCAGGGTCACGGTGACGGCGCGAGCAGAGACCGGCTCGGTCGTCGAGTTCGAGGCGGATGTCCGGCTCGACTCCGAGGTGGACGTGGACTACTACCGGAACGGAGGAATCCTTCAGACGGTCCTGAGGAAGATGGGCCGAGGGGAGATGTAGGCACATTCCCGCGCGCTGCGCGGGGCCGCCTCCAACGGGCTATGGATCCTCCCGGAGCCCTCCCCCACCACGAAGCGCCACTGGCGGCCCCAGGATCTCCGTCAGGACGATTGCCCTCCGTAGCTCGTCGGAGCCACCCCTCGAAAAGGCATCGGCATACCGCACCCTTCCCAAGGGTCGCGAGGGTCGCCCCGAGGACGGCAAAAGCCGCCGCGCTTTCTGCCCGCCCGGCGCCAGCGCAGCAATCGAAAGCCGCTCCCTGTCACTCACGGAAGGGGCTACGGGGACCAGCGCGGGCTCCGGCTTCCAGGGGACCGTGGTAGGACTGCGGGTCCCCTCTTGCTCCGGCCCCTCGGGGAGGATCTCGAGGGAATCTCCCTCGATCCCTGCAACGTCGGCCGGCTCCAGATCCGCGGAATCGCTCCCGATTCCCGTATCGTCCCACGGCTCCGCCTCGATGTCCATGGAGTCGTGATCCATGGAGTCCGAATCCACGTAGCCCCTGTCCTTGGCGCCCTTGTCCGTGGAGCCGGGGGCCTCGCTGGAGCTCGGAGGAGCCTCCCCGGTGAGAACGGCCCAGAGATCCGGGGGGATCATCGAGGCGGCCGTCTTCCCTTCCCCCGTCTGCTCCGACGCGTCCGGCCGCCCCTCCGCCCGCCTAGTCTCGATTCTCTCCTCCCGCTCCCCGTCCGTGGGCCGGCGCGGGACCCTTCGCCCTGGCTCTACCTTGGCGTCGGCGTCCGGAGGAGGCCCCGTGCGCTGGCGCCGGGCCTTCGCCACCGCATCGAAAACAGACGCGGCAATGATCGCAAGGATGAAAAGGAGCTGAAAGCTCACGGGACTAGTTCACCTCGCCTACGGGGAGGACCCCGGCATGGGATCGGTTCGGTCATCCGCCGAACTCTTCGCGATCGCGCTTCTCATCGAGGTGTCGGACTCCACGTTTCGATACCGCATGTAGTCCATGATCCCAAGGTGCCCGTCGCGGAACGCCGCAGCCATGGCCTTCGGGACCTCCGCCTCCGCCTCCACCACTCGCGCCCTCATCTCCTCGACCTTGGCCCGCATCTCCTGCTCCAGTGCGACGGCCATGGCCCTCCGCTCCTCTGCCCGGGCCTGGGCTACCCGCTTGTCGGCTTCCGCCTGGTCCGTCTGCAGCTGCGCGCCAATGTTCTTCCCTACGTCCACGTCGGCGATATCGATCGAGAGGATCTCAAAGGCGGTTCCAGAGTCGAGCCCCCGCGAGAGCACGGTCTGGGAAATGGAGTTGGGGTTCTCGAGCACAGCCTTGTGGGAGTCCGAGGAGCCGATGGACGAGACGATCCCCTCGCCCACGCGGGCCAGGATGGTCTCCTCTCCGGCCCCACCCACCAGGCGGTTGATGTTGGCGCGCACCGTGACCCGCGCCATGGCAATGAGCTGAATGCCGTCCTTGGCCATACCGGAGACCCTAGGGGTTGTGATCACCTTGGGGTTTACGGAGACTTGGACGGCTTCGAAGACGTCCCGACCGGCGAGGTCGATGGCGCAGGCCTGCTGCAGGGTGAGCGTGATGTTCGCCTTGTCAGCCGAGATCAGCGCCCGAACCACTCGGTCCACTCTTCCACCCGCCAGATAGTGGGCCTCCAAATCACCCACCGTCACATCCAGCCCGGCCTTCGTGGCCCAGATGAGCGGCCGGACCACCGCGGGAGGATTGACCTTTCTGAGCCGCATCCCGATCAGGTAGCCGATCCCCACCGTGGCCCCGGCTGAGATCGCCTCCACCCAGAGGCGAAGCGGGATCGTCCACAGAATCACGGCGATGGCGACGACCATCAAAATCAGAGCGAGGGTCGTGGTCCCGAAGAGCAGATTTTCCGGCATTCCGACTTGCCTCCAGTAGAGAGAACCGGTTGACGCCGGCGGCCAGCGGCCGCTGACTACCCGACCGACTTCGGGTCCTCGACCTTGTCTTCCGGCGAGGGCACTAGCCGCACCACCTGTCGGTACCCTTCGGACGCCACGATACGGATTGGGCTTCCGCGCGCGATCCATTCCGACTCGGTAACGACGTCCACCCGTTCTTCGCCGAACTGCCCTGTCCCGGCGGGCCGGAGATCCGTGGCTGCGACACCTTCGGCCCCGAGCAGGTCAACGCGCGGTACCGAGGAGGTGAACCCCGTGTTCCGCCTACTTGCCTGACCCAATAGGATCCCCAGGTTCATGAGCCTACGGCTGGCGGGCAGGCGCCTGATGATGAGCCACGAGCTGACTAGGATCAGCGCCAGCGAGGTGGAGAGCACGGTCCCAGCTCGCGTGAAGTCCACGATCGTTGGGATCCCGCCGAGCATGGACATGTAGACTCCCGCGAGCATCGCGAGCGCTCCAAGGATCCCGACCACCCCCACCCCCGGGATCAGGAACACCTCCACCAAGAGGAGCACCGCTCCCACAGCGAACAGAATCAACTCCTCGAAGCCCGCCAGGCCAACGATCACATGGGATCCGAAGAAGAGTACCAGCGCGAGCCCGCCGACCGCTCCCGCTACGCCGAGGCCTGGAATATGAAGCTCCACGAGAAGCCCCAGGAAGCCGAGGGTAAGTAGGAAGGGTGCCACAATCGGGTTGGAGAAGAATCGGACGACCCTCTCCGCCCAGTTCACCGTCTGATCCACGATCTGGTTCCCGGAGGTGCCGAGAGTGGTCATCAGAACGTCCCAGTCCTCGACCTGGACCGCGTAACCCAGCCGCACCGCTTCCTGGGTGGTCAGCGTGAGAAGACGCCCCACCTCGACGACGCCGGGCAGCCCGATGTTCTCGTCGACCATCGCTTCCGCAACTCTGGGATCCAACCCGCGAGCCTCAGCCAACGCTCGCATCGTGCTGCGCATCGCGGACACGATCTTCTCCGGAGCTCTCTCCCCCTCGCCCGTGATAGGCGTGGCGGCTCCGATGACGGACCCCGGACGCATGTAGATCTTCTGCGTGGCGAGGGAGATCATCGCGCCAGCCGAGAACGCCCTCCGGTTCACGAACGCGAACACGGGGACCTCGGAGTCGTTCAGGGCGTCCGCGATCCTCTCGGCGGCGTCTACCCTGCCGCCGGGGGTGTCGATGTCCAGGATGACAACGGAAGCGCCGGCCTCCGCCGCCTCCATCAAGCTCCGTTCGATGAAGGGAGCAAGGCCCAGCTCGATCTCGCCCTGAACCGGAATGCGGTAGACGGGCCCCGACCGGCTCGGGACTTGGGAGGAGACTTCGGAAGGCACGAGGCCCGCGATGAGCAGTAGGCTCAGGGCAACCGATCCCGATCGCGTCATCACACCCGGGAGCATGGCTGCGCTCGCGCTAGGGTCAAACGATCGCCGTGGACATGAAAGCTATGCCGCTCGGGTCGTCTGGCAATTCCCGGACTTCTTGCCCGGCGCACCCTCGCTCCCGATGTTTGGACCGCCATGAGCCCTGAAAAGGACGCCCCTGACAAGAACGCGAAGGGAAAGTCATTCGATCGCCTCTTCGCCGGGGGTCCCTCGGACGAAGAGCCCAGTCCCTCGCCCTTCGGCGACGGGCCTTCCGCGGGCGCCCCGAGCGCCCGGCTCCGCGCTGCCGTGACCCGGCTTCGGCGGCTCCGTTCGCAGGTCAGCGCCGAGGGCCTCTCACCCGCTGGGACCCGCTCCCTCCTGGACGATCTCATCAAGTCCCTGGAGGCGTTGGAGGAGATGAGAGGCCACAAGCCATGAGGGGCGCGGATGCGGGCCAACCTTCCGATCCCCTCGCTCGTGAGAACGCCGAGCGGGAGTTGGAGACCGCGCGCTCGCGGATCACGGAGCTGGACGACCGCCTGATCCGCACGATCGGAGAACGGCGGGAGCTGGTCCTCGCGATCGGCCGCCTGAAGGCGATGCTCGGACTCCCGGTGATGGATCCGCGCCGCGAGGCCCAGGTGGTCCGGAACGCGGCCGCTCGCGCGAGGGATCTGGGCGTGGACGAGGAGATGACGAGGGATGTGATCTGGCGGATCATCGCTTCGGCCAGGGCGATCCAAGAAGGCCGCGAGAGCCGCCCGACCAGGTGGCCCGATGCGCCCACCACCGATACGCCCAGCACCGACGGCCTCACCGAGGAAGAGGGCCGAAAGTAGGCCGGGCACGGGCCCCGACCACCCAGTCTGTCCGCCTTCAGTCTGCCTGCCGATCCAGCACGGCTACGAACCGGTTGGAGTCGCCCACCGGCACCCGCACCGGGTATGACCCCCCGGGCGGCGTGACCTCGCGGATGAGGTGCGGGTTCAGCTCCCGGATCAGGGAGGGTTCGACGCCGAGCGCCTGTGCAACCCGCATCAGGGGCGTCCCTCCCGGGACAAAGACCCGCTCGTAGAGGTACGGGAGCGACTTCTCTACCTCCAGACCAAAGTGCTCTGCCTGCTGTGCCAAGAGGCTCGCTGCGAGCATCTTCGGGACGTACTCCCGGGTCTCGGGCGGCAGGCGCTCGCTGATTTTCCAATAGACCTCTTCGTCGATGCGGCCACCCGCGCCGCCACCCGTTTGGTCCTGCTCGAGAGCGAGCGCAACCCTTGAGGGCCCGGCGTTGTACGCCGCAGCGGCCAGATACCAAGATCCGAACATGCCGTGGAGCTCTTCGAGATAGTCCAGAGCGGCGTCTGTGGCGCGGATCGGGTCCCTGCGTTCGTCGACCCAATCATTCACGATGAGCCCGTACTCCTGGGCCGTCGCGTCCTTGAACTGCCAGACTCCTGACGCCTGGTGCTTCGACGTCGCCGTGGCAGAGAAGCCGGACTCGATCATCGCGAGGTACAGGAGATCCTCGGGCATCCGGCGCGCACGGAGCTGGTCCCGGATCATTCCGCCGTAGAGCCCTTCGCGCACGAGATATCCCTCGAACCGTACCCGCCCTGGACCGAGGAACTCGTGGATCCAGTAATCCACTCGGTCGTTGACCGTGACCGGAAGCCGACCGTCGATGAGGGCGGCAATTCCGGGGACTGGAGGTGCGAGTTCTGGCGCTGGGGCCTGGGCCGGCTTGGCGGACCAGGCGAGGACGACGATGGAGACACAGAGGAGCCCGATGGCGGAGAGTGCAACGCGCACCGGGGTCGGGAGCGTGGCCAGGTAGCCTCTACGAGGCGGCCCTTGCGACGGGGGTGACAAGCTGCTGAGCGGCCTTCCCTTCCGGCGTTCGTCGTTGTCGTTCACGAGCGGGCCTACTTTTTTGAGGCTGCCAGACGCCCTTGGTACATCAGGGACCGTGAAAAAGGTCCCGGTTGGGGCGTTCGGCCTTGTGAGGCAACAAGATTCGAGATTCCGCCGATGGAACTCTGGTCGTGCGAGGCACCGAGACTCGACCGAGGGCACGACCCCGGCCAGGGCAATGATATCCGTCCGCGAAGGACGGGCCGGACGATCTTGTTCGGCTCGAAGATGTTATTCCGCTGGATAGACGGAGACTGAGCGACGATGGCGGAGAGTCTCGAACCGCACGACTCCGTCTTTGATCGCAAACAGGGTGTCGTCACCGCCCCGGCGGACATTCCGGCCGGGGTGGAATTGCGTACCGCGCTGACGGACGAGGATGCCCCCCGCCCTCACGGCCTGCCCCCCGAACCTCTTCACGCCGAGATACTGCGGATTGCTGTCCCGGCCGTTTCGACTGGACCCGACACCCTTCTTATGTGCCATGGGAACCCATCCCCCGTATCAGCCCGCGATCTTGTCGACCCGGATCTCGGTGTATCCCTGCCGGTGTCCCTGCTTCCGGCGATAGTTCTTCCGCCGCTTCCGCTTGAAGACGATGATCTTCTTGTCCCGCCCATGAAGCACGACGGACGCACTGACCAACACGCCCTCGAGCACCGGACGCCCAACCTTTACCTCGTCCCCGTCCGCAAGCAGGAGCACGTCGTCGAATGTGACGGTTTCCCCAGGCTCCGCCGCCAACGACGGAACTCGGAGGGATTCCCCCGGCCCAGCGCGGAACTGTTTGCCACCCGTTCGGAAGACCGCGTACATCGTCGAGCCTCGTGTGCCCAGCTTGAGGTCCTGATACGTCCCGATCACTAGCCTGGGAATTTCGGCTGGGCAGGGCCAGCGGTCAACCCGCAGAGTGCGTGAGGTACTTCTCCGTGACGTCCGTCTCCGCCGGTCCGGAGAGGATCCTGAACTCGTCCTCCCGAAGCAGCGGATCGTCCCGGAGATCGAGTTGGATCCGCATCCGGTTCCGCAGCCGGTTCAGAAAATTCGGCTCCTCTTCCATCACGTGGAGGGCGACCTCGGGGTGCACGAGCACCAGAAGAGAGCGCTCCTTCCCCGCCGCGACCGCCCGCTTGAGGCTCCGCTCGAGGCGCCTCACCACGGTCGGCGCCGTGAAGACCCGTCCAGCTCCGCCGCAGTGCTCGCACTGGTGCGAGAGGGTGTGGGAAAGGGAGGGGCGGACCCGCTGGCGCGTCATCTCGATCAGTCCCAGCTCCGAGACGGCAAAGGCCTTTGTGCGGGCCCGGTCCCGCCCGAGCTGGGTCCGGAACTCCTGGAGGACCCGGTCGCGGTTCTCCTGGGAATCCATGTCGATGAAGTCCACGACGATGATTCCGCCGATGTCCCGCAGCCGGAGCTGGCGGGTGATCTCGCGCGCGGCGTCCAGGTTCGTCCGGAGGATCGTCTCCTCCGGATCCTTCTTGCCCTTCCCGGTGAACTTCCCCGTGTTCACGTCGATGGACACGAGGGCCTCGGTGGACTCCACGACGATGTGCCCTCCCGATGGAAGCATCACCTTTTTCTGGAAGGCCTCGCCGATCGCGTCCTCGATCTCGTAGCAGTCGAAGAGGGGGACCGAGCCCTGGTAGAGCTCGACGCGACCCATGAGATCGGGGTCCACGTTCTTCACGTACTGCACGATCTCGTTATAGATCTGCTTATCGTCAACGACCAGGCGGTCGAGTTTATCGGAGAACAGGTCTCGTATCACGCCCGAGATGAGCTTGGCTTCCTCGTGCACGAGAGCCGGCGGTTTCGACGAATCCGCCCGCCGCTGGATCTTGGACCAGAGCGCATGAAGACGCTTGAACTCGTCCTCCAGCTTCTCCTTGCTGGACTCCTCGGAGACGGTCCGAATGATGAGTCCCCCCGTACCCTCGGGGCGGATCTCCTTCCCTAGCTTCCGGAGGCGGGCTCGCTCGTCCCGCTGATCGATCTTGCGGCTAATTCCTACGTGGGACGAGAAGGGCATGTAGACCAGGAAGCGCCCGGGGAGGGAGACCTGAGCGCTGAGCCTCGGCCCCTTCGTGCCGATCGACTCCTTGGTGACCTGGACGAGGATCCGCTGTCCGCGGGTGATCTGGTCCTGGATCGGAGGGACCTTGGCGGAACGCCCGCGCCGCTCGTTCCCGGAGCGCCCGCGAGGCGAGCCACCGTTCTGATCCTCTTCCTCGTCGTCCTCTTCGTCCGAGACGACGTCGGACGCATGGAGGAAGCCCGCCTTCTCGGTCCCGATGTCCACGAAGGCGGCCTGGATCCCTGGAAGGACGGATTCCACTGTCCCCAGGAAGATGTCACCGACGATGCGGCCCTGATCCGGCCGGTCGAGCATGAGCTCCACCAGCCGGTCGTCCTCCATCAACGCGACCCACGACTCCTGCGGAGTCGCGCTGATCAAAATCTCTCTTTTCAAGTGGTTTCTGGGCTCCTCGGTCCCTCGTGGGCCGGAGATCGGGTCCCACCCGCGCCACCCGCTGCACCGCTCCCAAGGTCCGATCAGCCATCGGACACACCGGAGTCGGCCGCCTCGAGGGCCCGAGGGAAGCAACCGCCCAGCTCACCAGGTCCCGCTTTCCTTCCGCGCTGGAGCGTGGAAGGAGCATCACGCACGTTCGAGCGCCACGCATTCACAATAGCGCTCGAGCAAAGGCTCACTAGTTCGGCTATGGAAGCCTCCGTGGCATCCGTTGCACCTTGAAACACTACCGAATCGCGAGCTTTCGGACCACCCCGGACCACCCGAGGCATCGGTCGCACCCCCCGCATCGGGGGGGGCGCGCCGAGCTCGCCGAACCACTCCAAGATCAGGCGGCGACGGCACGCTCGGGACGTTGCATGCCGCTGGACAGCGCTAAGCTTGGCCCTTCCTGCCCTCCGGAGCTCTAGGTGGCGCTGGAGACCCCCGTTGAGGGCTAGCGCCCACGCCTTGGGGAGGTTTCGGAGGGGGGGTGCTATCGAGGAAGGAGCGGTGCACCCGGGCATCGCTGGGGGAATGGAGGGCCACGGCCTCGAGCCCCGCGCTGCGCGCTCGCCGAAGCTGATCCTCCATGAGCGAGACCAGGGGGCTGATGACTAGGGTCGCGCCAGGCAGGAGAAGGGCCGGGACCTGGTAGCAGACCGTCTTCCCACCCCCGGTTGGTAGAATTCCCATGGCGTCCCTTCCGTTCAGCGCCTCCTCCACGAGCTCCCATTGGCCCGGGCGGAAGGCAGGGTACCAAAATCGCTCCCTTAGGACAGACTCAACCTGGGGATGACCGGGCGGAAACAGCTGAGGGCTCATGGCCCGAGGATGGCCCCAGGCCTCGGGCATCTACATGGGAAGCGGGGTCGTCGAGGCCCATCTTACACTGTCGTTCCGCCTCGACCGGGACTAGCTTCCCGGACGAGTTCAAACTTGCGGCCCGGGATGGAGGCATGCGCTCCCTTGCGGACGCAGGCATCGACCGGGTGGCAGACGGGGAAACGACCCTGGAAGAGCTTGAGCGGATCCTGGGCGAGGTGGACGACCATCCGGACAGGGAAAGCTCGTCGACCATCGACCTCGATGTTTTCGAGCCTCTCCCGCCACCCCCCGCGGCTCGGACGGCCTCCCCTCCGGCGCGGCCGGCAGCCGCCCCAATGGTTCCGGCTGCGACATCGGCCACGAGACCAGCGGTGACGGCAGCACGCACTGTGGACGGATCGTCTCTCGTGCTCGTCGTAGACGATGAGCCGACCGCACGCACGTTGGCGAAAGCCTTCCTAGAAATGGAGGGTTGTTCCGTCATCGAAGCGAAGGATGGAATCCAGGCGCTCGAGATCATGGGGGCCGGGGGCTCCTCCAGGTGCCCCGATGGGACGAAGCGGAGGAGGAAGCCGGAGGCGAGCACAGCAATAGACGCGAGCATCAGCCACGTGCTTGCGAGCATCATGCCCGCGAGGGCGAGCCCGGCTCCAGCCGCGAAGCTCCGTACCCGCCACCGGAGGCGCTCTGGTCGTTCTTCCTTCGCCTGCCGGTCCAGGAACATGACGAACTCGCCTCCTGTGATCTCCGCAGACCGGACCCCTCGCACACGGGGTCCATTCCACCCCGACCGAAGTTGTCAGCTTCGCGAGCTCCGCGCCAAGATCGGGGAATTTCCACGAGTCGAGACCGGATGAGCCAGGCTGAGAAGGACGGAGGAATGGATCCCCGAGGACCGGGCCGTCTCCGCCTGTTCCAGAAGGGGCTCGAAGCCCGGGCTCGCGAGGACCAGCTCCGGTCGCTCAAGCACTACCGCCCGGAGATTCAGGCGCCGTACGTGCTCCGGGATGGGGTACGCCTCCTCAACTTCTCGTCGAACGATTACCTCGGCCTCGCCACGGACCCGGAGGTACGGGAGGGCGCCGCCTCGTTCGCTCGCATGTACGGGGCAGGGGCCACGGCATCCCGTCTCGTGTCTGGCGGTCTGGAGATCCACGAAGCCCTCGAGGCCGAGCTGGCTACCTTCACGAGGCGCGGGGCCGCGCTTCTCTTCAACTCCGGGTATCAGGCGAACACATCTGTCCTCCCGGCTCTGGTAGACCGCTCAGGGCTCATCCTCTGCGACCGGCGCTCGCACCACAGCATCCTCCAGGGAGCCGTGCTCAGCCGGGCCAAGCTCCTGCGCTTCGAGCACAACGATCCCGATCACCTCGAGGCTCTCCTCACGGGTCACGGACAGGGTCACCGCGGAGTCCGGCTGATCGTGACGGAGTCGATCTTCAGCATGGACGGGGACCGAGCCCCCCTTGCCGAGATCTCCGAGGTCGCCGAGCGGCACGGGGCGCTCCTCTTGGTGGATGACGCACACGCGATCGGGGTCTGGGGCCCCCGCGGGGAGGGACTCGCCGCCGGTCACGAGCGCGTGGACATCGTCCTCGGAACATTTGGGAAAGCGTTCGGAGCCTCGGGCGCCTTCGTCGCCTCCGCCCCGACCGTTCAGTCGCACCTCGTGAACTTCTGCGGAGGCTTCATCTACTCGACGGCTCCTCCTCCGGGAATGGTCGGGGCCGTGCGCGTGGCGCTCGGAAAGGTGAGGAGCGGCGAGCTGCGCCAGGACCTGTTCATCGAGCGCGTGGCGGAAGCCCACGAGCGGCTCCGGCGGGGGGGGGTCGACACCTCTCCATCGGACACCCAGATCGTTCCGATCGCGCTCGGAGCGGAGCAGAGCGCGCTCGACTGTGCAGCGTTCCTCGAGGACCGAGGGATCCTGGCCGTGGCGATCCGCCCCCCGACCGTGCCGCCCGGAACCTCGCGCCTGCGCGTGAGCTTGTGCCGCCACCACACGGACGAGCACCTCGCCGCTCTCGTCGACACGCTCTCGGAGTTTCGGAGTCGTGCTCCGCGGCGGGGTGAGGTCTCCGCTGGAGCCGAGAAGACTCCATGACGGAACGAGAAAATCCGCGGCGCTCTCCTCCCTCCAGGGACGTCGGTGCGCCGCGGTCCTCCCCCTCCCGCATCTTCGTGACCGGCACCGACACGGGGGTGGGCAAGACCGTGGTGAGCGCAGCTCTGATGCTTGGGCTCGAAGCGTTGTATTGGAAGCCGGTCCAGGCCGGGACGAAGGAGCCAACGGACACGGAGCAGGTGCGGAGCTGGACCGGCCTGCCGAGCCACCGCTTCCTTCCGGAGGTCTATCGGCTGCGCGAGCCAACGTCGCCGCACGCCGCGGCGGAGCTCGAGGGGGTGGAGATTGACCCAGCGCGAATCCTCCGAAGCGCGCCCCCCGCCGGGGGCGCCCCCATCGTGATCGAGGGCGCCGGAGGGCTGATGGTTCCGCTGAACGCCCAGAGCCTTCTGATCGACGTCGTGGTGGGGATGGCCGTCCCCACGGTCTTGGTGGCGCGCACCACGCTCGGCACGCTGAACCACACCCTCCTCTCCCTCTCGGAGATGCGACGCCGCGAGATCCCGATCCTGGGAGTGATCCTGAACGGCGATGCCCACGAGAGCAACCGGCGGGCGATCGAGCACTACGGGAACACCCAGGTTCTGGGCCGGATCCCCCGTCTCGACCCCATCGACCGACAGGGGCTCCTCCGGGCATTCGGAGCCCTCGATTGGGAGGAGATCGAGGGCTCCCCATGAGATCCGATCAGCCCCACCCGAACCTCTGGTACCCATACTCGCCCATCGGGGGGATGCCCGTCCCGCTCCGCGTGGTGCGCGGCCGGGGCGCTCACCTCGAGCTCGAGGACGGCCGGACCCTTCTGGACTGCATCTCGAGCTGGTGGGTGAATCTCCACGGCCACGCGAACCCCCGGATCGCGGCGGCCATCCGCGACCAGGCCGAGCGCCTCGAGCATGTGATCTTCGCCGGCTTCACCCACGAGCCGGCGGAGCGGCTCGCCGAGGTGCTCACCACCGCCCTCCCCGCCCCTCTCTCCCGCGTGTTCTACTCGGACGATGGCTCGACGGCGGTCGAGGTGGCACTCAAGATGGCGTGCCAGTATTGGAGGAACCGCGGGGAGGCTCGCCGCTCGTTCTTGGCGTTCGAGGGGGCCTATCACGGGGACACGTTCGGCGCGATGGCGGCCGGGGCCCGCTCGGTCTTCACCGAGACTTACACGGAACTCCTCTTCGAGGTCGTCCACCTCCCCTTCCCCGCCACGTGGATCGGCGACGAGGGGGTAGCGGCCCGGGAGGCTGCGGCGCTCGGACGCCTGGAGGCGGCCCTGGAGGCGGAACCGGCTCGCTACGCCGCCCTCGTCGTGGAACCGCTCGTCCAGGGGGCCGGAGGGATGCGCATGTGCCGGCCGGAGTTCCTGCGCGGGGTCGAGCGGCTGGCCCGAGCCCACGGAGTCCTCCTCGTGTTCGACGAAGTGATGACGGGATTCGGGCGCTCGGGGGACTGGTTCGCCTGCGCACGCGCTGACGTGCGCCCCGACCTGATCTGTCTCGCGAAGGGGCTTACGGGCGGCTTTCTGCCCATGGCCGCCACGGTTGCATCCGCGGAGATCTACGAGGCCTTCGTGAGCCCCGATCCTGGGAAGGCGCTCTGGCACGGGCACAGTTATACGGCGAATCCGCTCGGGTGCGCAGCCGCGCTGGCCTCCTTCGAGCTTCTCGTCGAGGCGGAGGCGGTCTTCCGCGGAATGGAGACCCACCACCTGCGGTTCCTAGAGAGCTTGGATGGGACCATCGCGACCAAGCCGCGAGTGACAGGCACGATCGCTGCGTTCGATCTCGAGACGGGCGAGCCCGGATACCTGAATCGAGTCCGCGACGCAGTGAGGGAGCGGGCGCTGGATCGGGGTCTCCTCCTCCGTCCACTCGGAAACACCGTATATCTCATGCCACCATACTGCATCACGGATGAGGAGAGGCAGGGGATGTACTCCGGCGTTCGCGCCGTGGTCGAGGAGATCACCCACCTCGCTCCCTGAACGGCCCCGACCGTTGGGGGGCGGCCGTGGGGCGCGCCTGAGGGGACCGCTAGGCCGGGACATGCTCGGGTCGGGCGTCCTTGAACGCATCCCTGGGACGCAGCCCCAGGATCTCGAACATCGCCCGGTCCTCGTCCCAGTCGTTGTTCTCCGTCGTAAGGAGCTTCTCACCCGCAAAGATCGAGTTCGCCCCCGCGAGGAAGCAGATCGCCTGCTCGGCCATGGAGAGATCCACACGACCCGCCGAGAGGCGGACCATCGCGCGGGGCATCAGGATGCGGGCCGTTGCAATCGCCCGGGCCATCTCCCAGAAGGGGACCTTCGAGCGATCCGCGAGCGGGGTCCCCTCGACGGCGATCAGAGCGTTGATGGGCACCGACTCCGGGTGTTCCGGCTGCGTCGCGAGCGTATGAAGGAGATCGATCCGGTCCTCCTCCGTCTCGCCCATTCCGAGGATCCCACCACAGCACACCGAGATGTCGTGCTGCCGGACCCGCGCCAGGGTGTCCAGCCGGTCCTGATAGCTCCGGGTCGAGATGATCTCGCCGTAGAAGCGCTCGCTGGTATCCAGGTTGTGGTTGTACGCATAGAGGCCCGCTTCCTTGAGCCTCCTCGCCTGGTCGTCGGTGAGCATCCCCAGAGTGCAACACACCTCGAGACCCATGTCCGCAACCTCGCGGACCATCTCGAGCACATGGTCGAATTCCTGCCCGTCTCGAACGGAGCGCCACGCTGCACCCATGCAGAAACGGGTGCTTCCGGCGTCCTGAGCAGCCCGGGCCGCGTCCACGATCCGCGCCCGCTCGAGAACGCCAGTCACCTCGACGCCCGTGTCGTAATGCGCGGACTGGGGGCAGTACGCGCAGTCCTCCGGGCAGCGCCCCGTCTTGATCGACAGGAGCGTGCAGACCTGGACCTCGCCCGTCGCGTGGAACTCCCTATGGACGGCCGCGGCCCGAAACACGAGCTCCATCAGGGGGAGGCGGTAGAGCTGCTCAACCTCGCCTCGGGTCCAGTCGGTACGAGCTTGGGCCATCGCGGAGTGGGTCTCCGTCTTGCGGGTGGGAGCGCCTTCAAGAAGACGCAGGTAATAGTGCCACTTCGCTCCTCGGCAGCCAAGAGACGAAGCCGGGTTAGGGACCCGTATGCCCTGCGCCGCTCAGCGGGGTCGGATTCCCCTCGCGTGCCTGAGCGGATTCTCGAGCAGGTGGGTCGGAATGAGCAGGGTCAGGACGAACATCACGAGGGCCACCCCCAGCCCGAGCCCGAGGAGCCACACGTTTCGGAGCGCCAGGAAGATGATCGAGCTGATGACGGCCGTGGCGGTCGCGAAGATCGAGAGAAGAAGTCGCCGCGCCTGGAGGTGGACGATGCGCTCCTGCGCCTGCGCGTCCCGTGGATGCACTCGGACCCTGAGCTCGTCCCGTTCCGTGCGCTGCAGGAGCTCCCGCACCGAGCGGAGCATCTGGGTCACCTCTCCGAACAGGTCCCGCACTGCCGTCAGGGGCGCCTGGGTAACGTCCTTCACGAACTCGGCCCGTGTGACGCGGATCACCTTCCGGACGAGGTGGATCCCATTGAAGTCAGGCCGATACCGGAAGCCGATCCCTTCGAGCAGGACCGCGGCGCGGAAGAAGTACACGAGCTCCTGCGGGAGGAGGATCGGCCACGTGTAGAAGGTGTCCAGGAGCTCTTGGACGATTTCCTGGATCCGCTCCAGGGATGAGCCACGAGCCCGGTCCATGATCCTCATGATCTCGGTCGCGGCCTCCCGGATCTCGCTCCTCGAGACCTCGAGGGAGATCATCCCGAGCCGGTACATCCCGCTGATCATCCCGTCCAAGTCCTCCTGCTCGATCGCGAGCGCCACGGAGAGGATCGCGTCCCTCGTCCAGCGGGGCACGTTTAGCACCATCCCCCAGTCCAGGACGACCAGGGAGCCATCCTCGGCGACCATCAGGTTTCCAGGGTGCGGATCCGCGTGCATGAAGCCGTCGGTCATCATCATGCGGAGGTAGACCCCGGTGAGTCGCTCCATGACGTCGTCGAACCGGAGCTCCCCCGACTGAAATCGCGCGTGGAGGGCATCCACCTTCGTGCCCTCGAGGTACTCCATCACGAGCACCCTGCGGGTCGTGAGCCCCTCCACGACCTCCGGCGCACGGACGCCCTCGAGGGAAGCGAACAGCTTCCCCGCGTGCCGCATGTTCTCGGCCTCGATGAGGAAGTTCATCTCCTCCCGGACCCGCACGGAAAACTCCCGCACGACGTTCGTGATCCCTCGCACGTGGTGGTTCGGGAAGAGGATGTTCAACCAGAAGAGGATGCGGAACGAGAGGTCCAGGTCCAGGGCTACCGTCTCCTCGACCAGCGGTCGGAGGATCTTGACCGCGACCTCCCTTCCCTGGTGCCGCGCACGATGTACCTGCCCCAGGGAGGCCGCAGCCATGGGGGTAGGGTCGAACACCTCGAAGAACTCGCCCACCGGGCCTCCGAGCTCCCCTTCGATGACGCGACGGGCATCGTCCCACGGTACGGGGGGGACCTGGTCCTGGAGTGTCCCGATGGAAGAGATGTAGGGCTCGGGGACGAGGTCGGTCCGTGCGCTGAATATCTGGGCCAGCTTGATGAAGGTCGGCCCGAGCGAGGCGATGGTCTCGGTGAGCTGCCGCGCACGGCGCTCGTGGTGCCCCTCGCCCCGTCGCGCGGGACGCCCAAGAAGGATGAAGCGCTGGCGGTCTCTCAGAGACGCGAAAATGAACGGGAGGAGCGCGAAGAATATCCTGCTCCCTCTCGCGACCCGCTTCACGCCTTTCTCCTCTTTGTGGGACTCTCCCGGCCCCGGCCTCTCAGGCGAGGCGCGTCCGCTCCCCCCTCCGCGAGCGCAAGCCCGAGCAGCATCTCTTGCCGGGCGTACATCGCTTCGTCGTTCGTCCTATCCGTGGCAGCTGACGCTCCGTGCGGGGCGTGGTCGTGCCCCAGGACGTGGAGCGCCCCGTGGATCGCGAGTCGACAGAGCTCCTCCTCCAACGGAATTCCGTCTTCTGCTGCCTGACGCGCAGCCTGCTCGAAACCCACGTAGATGTCGCCGACCGATGGTTCACTGGGATCGTGGAGCCGGAAGGAGAGAACGTCCGGCACCCAGTCGTGCCCCAGCCAGCGGAGGTTCAGATCCCGGATGGGGCCGTCCGAGAGAAAGGTGACGGAGATCTCCGCCGCGGAGACTCCCTCCTGCTGGAGGGTGGTTCTGACCGCGCGCTCGATCAAAGTGCGGGGAAGCCTGTGCCCCGACGGAGCGTTCAGGCGGATCACGGCGGGCACGTGTGAAGCGGCCAGCGGAGGAGGCGGGTCGGGCCGGCCGAGCCGCCTCAATCCCGGGTGTCCCCTGGATCCACGCCCCCGATCGCCTTTCCGTCCACCGGGCCGCCGACCGTGCCTTCTAAGGGGCCCTCCACCGGGAAGAGGGCCGGCTCCCCCTCCCCGAGCGCGGGCGCTAGAGAACCACGCCGGGGAAAGCGACGGCTACCCGCCCCCTCACTACGATGGCGGCCTGGCCCTTCCGTCGTCCCTTCTCCGAAGGCCGGGGCTCCGAAGGCCGGGGGCGGAGTCCGAGCCGGGTCTGAGTAATGAGACTCCGTGAGGTGTCGGGTCTGGGGGTAGTCGATCCGGGTGTGGTAGACGCCCGCGAGGACCTTCAGGAACTGCTCTCGGATGATCCCCAGCTCGCGGAGCGTCATGGGTGCCTCATCCAACTGGCCCTGCTGGATCTTGTCCTCGACAATCGAGTCCATGAGGTCCCGGAGGCGCTCCCGCGTCGGGTCATGGAGGGCGCGGGCGGCGGACTCCACCGAGTCCGCGAGCATGACGATTGCGGTCTCCCGACTTTGCGGTCGGGGCCCGGGGTACCGATACTGCTCAGGATCCAGCTCCTCCCCCTTTTCCAACTCCGCCCTCGCGCGCTCGTAGAAGAAGGAAATCTCCTGGGTTCCGTGGTGCTCCGGGATGAAGTCCACGAGGACCTCAGGGAGGTGTGCCTCTTTGGCAAGCCGAATCCCCTCGCTCACGTGCTCCTTCACGATCGCAGCAGAGGTCGCCGGCTTCAGCTTGTCGTGGGGATTCCGGCCGGACGGCTGGTTTTCGATGAAGTAGTGGGGCTTCGCCACCTTCCCCACATCGTGGTAGTAGACGCCCACGCGGCAGAGGAGCCCGTTTGCCCCGATCGCATTGGCCGCTGCCTCGGAGAGGTTTGCGAGGTTGATCGTGTGCGCGTAGGTCCCCGGAGCCTCCATCGAGAGCCGCTTGAGGAGCGGCCTGTTCGGGTCCGCCCACTCGAGAAGGGTCTGGTCTGTGGTGATACGGGTGAACCACTCGAACACCGGCAGGAACCCCATCGCTAGGATCGCGCTCACGACCGCGTTTCCGCCGGCCCAGGCGAACGATTCCATGATCTGGGCGAGGTTGCGCTGGAGCACGACCCCAATGCTCGCGAGGACAGCGAGGTAAGCGCCCACGATGATCGCGATGAAGATCCAGGTCTGCGCTCGGCTGCGAACGGCCCGCACCGAAAGGGCGGCCGCGGATCCGGCCACGAACACCGGAAGCCAGACGTTCATCCCGTAGAAGGGGGGCTGGGTCCCGACCAGGGCCGCCAGCGTGGCTGCCAGGATGAGGGCCAGCCGTCCGTCCCAGAGGACCGCGGTGGCCAGCGAGACGAAGGCGATGGGGAGGAGTTCGGGCGCGAGTTCGTTCCTCGCGATGACCCCCCCGGCACCCGTGAATGCGAGAATCAGGATCGCGAGGAGGAGAAGCCAGCGGAAGTTCCCGTACACGTCCGGTCGATAGAGAACGAGCAGGCCGCCGAACACGCCAAGGACGAGGATGTTCAGCGCCATGGCCGCCACAAGGCTCCCTATGTCCAGCCCTCCCTCCTCCAGGCGACCCTGCGCCCGAAGCGCTTCCTCGTACACGCGGATCCGCTCGGCCTCGGCTTCTCCTACTTGCTGGTTGGCACGCACGATGGCCTCGCCCTGGAGGACCGTCGCCTTGTTGACGGGGACCGCGCGGCGTGAAGCGTCCCGGTCCTGACCCGTCGCCTCCGCGTCGAATCGGAGCGACGGCTCTATGTAGCGAATGAGCGCCAGCCGGTAGACCTCGTTCAGCTCCGACCCAGCGTCCCGCGGAAGCTCCTGCGCTGCCCCCTCGTAGAACTCCCGCGTAGTCCGTGCATCGTCCAGTGCGACGAATCGCTCCGATCCGTCCTCCGCCACAATGAGGATCCGCCCCGTGGGTCCTGGCTCGATGGGAGCCGCCTCGTCGAGGACGCCTTCAGGGAGGAGATCCGCTACCGCCCGCCGCGAGGCGTTAGCCAGGACAGCTCGCGCCCCCGCGTCCCGCAGGATCCCCCGTTGGGCCGACGTGAGCACGAGCCCCCGCTCGGAGAGGAGCCGCTCCATGGCCTGGTCGGGCTGGCTCTCTCTCTCCGCCGTCGCGGCCGTCTCGAAGAGTCCGTCCAGTGCCTGGGACATCCGCTCCGCCGCCCCTGCATCGAAGCGGAAGGTCGGCGGCACGGCCGCAGCTGCGGCGGCCCGCTCCCGATCCAGCTCCTCCATGTCCTTCGGAACCCCGAAGGTGACCTCGGCGATCAGATCCTCCGAGGCCACGACCCCGAGCTGGTAGGGGCTGAACCGAAGTCCGCGGGCGCCTGGGAAGAAGGAGGTGACAGCCACCGCCACGAGGATCCAGAGGAGGACACGGCTCCCATGGTGGAGAACTCCATCTGGCCATCGGTTCGCGGGGGGCCGTGACAAGCGGGCCAGAGGCGTCTCTCGAGCGTCGCCCCGAGCGGAGCTCGACGCCGGGGTCACGCGATCTCCTCCGGCTCATCGATCCGGGCGTATGCGCGGATGATGTCCTTCACGAGACGGTGTCGGATCACGTCCGCCCCATCGAGGTAGACGAACGCGATCCCCTCGATCCCTGTCAGGATGCGCTCCACTTCGAGGAGCCCCGAATCCTCCCTCCTCGGGAGGTCAATTTGGGTCTTGTCCCCGGTGATCACCACCCTCGAGTTCACGCCCAGGCGCGTGAGAAACATCTTCATCTGGGCGGTCGTCGCATTCTGCGCCTCGTCCAGAATCACGAACGCGTCCGAAAGGGTGCGGCCGCGCATATAGGCGAGCGGCGCGATCTCGATGGTCCCTTCCTCGAGCACCCGTTGGACCCGTTCGCTCGGCATCATGTCCTCGAGCGCATCGTAGAGCGGCCGAAGGTACGGATCCACCTTGTCCTGCATGTCGCCCGGGAGAAAGCCTAGATTCTCCCCCGCTTCGACCGCGGGGCGCGCCAGGATGATTCGCTTGACCCGCTTGCGGTAGAGCATGTCCACGGCCGCGGCCACCGCGAGATAGGTCTTTCCGGTCCCGGCAGGCCCGATGCCGATCACGATGTCGTGCTCGTAGATCGTCTCCAGGTACCGGGTCTGCCCCGCGGACTTCGGCGTGATGAGCTTCCGGCTTCCCGGGAGCGCGATCCGGAGATCGGACTGAGGAGACGGGACCCCGACCTCATCTCCTCTCCGTTCGAACTCCTCGGCAAGGCGCGACACGTCACGAGCATCGAAGGGCTCACGGAGCCGCGCGAGCTCGATCAGGCGCCGGATGACGGGAACCGCGCGCTCTACCCGGCTTGCCTCTCCGGAAAGGATCAGATCATCCCCCCGGAGCACCACGCGAATCCCAAAGACCCGGGCCAACTCTTGCACGTTCGCGTCGTTCACCCCCGCGAGTAGCAGGTAGTCGGCTCCGCCCGCGTCCAGATGGCGCTCTGCGATCGTGCGCTCCGTGCGCTCCGTGCTATCGATCTGGCTCCGGGTCGTCACTCCGACCGCCCGACTCGGACATCGAGCCGCAGCTCCGCGAGATCCGACGGGCTCGCAGGCGTAGGTGCGCCCTCGAACAGCGCGCGGGCCGCGGTGGTCTTCGGGAAGGCGATCACATCCCTGAGGCTGGGCGCGCCAACGAAGTCCTTCACGATCCGATCCATTCCGAGCGCGATCCCTCCGTGGGGCGGAGCCCCGGATGCGAGCGCCTCGAGGAGGAAGCCGAACTTCCGATCAATGTCCTCGTCGGCCATCCCCAACCTGCGGAGCACCCGGCGCTGGAGTCCAGCATCATGAATCCGGATGCTTCCGGAACCGAATTCGGCCCCATTGTACACCAGGTCGTATGCCAGACTCCGAACAGAGGTCGGTTCCCCTTCGATCCGGCCGACGTCTTCGGGGTGAGGGAGGACGAAGGGGTGGTGGCCCGGGAATAGCCGTCCCCCTTCCTCGAGGAAGAGCGGAAACTCCAGGACCCAGAGCCACGCATGGGCCCGGACCTTGGGCAGCTTGAGCGCCCGGATCACAGCGGCGCGAACAGCTGCCAGCGCAGGGGACGTGACCCGATCGGGACCCGCGGCGACAACCAGGAGATCGCCCTCCGCGGCACCCGTGGCGCTCCAGTGTTCGGGCTCCATCCATCGGGCGAGAGGGCCGCTTCCGCCCTCCGCCGTGCGCTTCGCCCAGAGAAGCCCGGGAGCCCCGGCCGCCTTCGCGACGACCTCGAGCCCCTCCACCTCTTTCCGGCTGAGGGTGCCGCCTCCCGGGAGCCGTAGCCCACGGAGCCGACCTCCCGTCGCCACTGCTCCGCGCAAGAGCTCCGAGTCCGCCGTCCCGAGCGCCCCCGTCCAGTCGGAGATCTCGAGCTCCCACCTCAGGTCCGGGCGATCGGAGCCATACCGGTCCATCGCCTCCGTATACCGCATCCGGGGGAAGGGCGTCGGGGCATCCACTTCGCCCACGACCGCCAAGGTCGACATCAGTCCCTCCACCCACCCGAAGAGGTCGTCGGGTTGGATGAAGGAGGCTTCAACGTCGATCTGCGTGAATTCGGGCTGCCGGTCGGCCCGGAGATCCTCGTCCCGGAAGCAGCGGGCGATCTGGAAGTACCGGTCGTAGCCGGCCGTCATCAGAACCTGCTTGTAGAGCTGCGGGCTCTGGGGAAGCGCGTAGAACTCTCCGGGATGCACTCGGCTCGGCACGAGGTAGTCTCGGGCACCTTCGGGGGTGGGCTTCGTCAGGATTGGCGTCTCGATCTCGAGGAATCCGAGCCCATCCATGTAGTTCCTCACCGCGAGGATCAGCCGGTGCCGCAGGCGGAGATTCCCTTGGAGCTCAGAGCGCCGAAGGTCCAGGTGACGGTGCCTCAGACGGAGCTCCTCGGACGGAAGCTCCTCGGACGGCCCCCGGAAGACCGGGATTGCAGGCGTGACCGCTGGGTTCAGGAGCTCCAAGTGGCGGGCCTTGAGCTCCACGTCCCCTGTCGCGAGCTCCGGATTCCGGGCCGCCTCGGGGCGAAGCACAACCTCTCCTTCCACGCTGATCACGTCCTCGCTCCCGAGGTGGCGAGCCCGCTCCAGGCTCTCGCCGTCCGACCACTCGGGCCCGAACGATACCTGGACCACGCCGCTCCGATCGCGCAGATCCACGAAGAGGAGCCCTCCGAGATCCCGACGCCGATGGACCCAGCCGACGAGGCGCTCGGTTCCGGGCACGTCCTCGCGCCGAAGAGTCCCGACCATCCGGCTCCTCAGCCTCGTGGCTCGGTTCTGGTCCGACTCACCTCTTCCTTTCATTCCAGGCTCATCCCGTTCAGGGTTCTCGGGCTCAGCCCCTCGGGAGCTCAAGGGTGGTTCAGCCCTCGTGGCCCCCTCCGTAGCGGGGACGGAGAAGCCCGAAGGAGGGCCGAAGACCGGTGGGGCGGTCCGCGCGCCGGATCGGAGGGTATTCTAGCGCGGGAGGAGGTCGAGCGCTCACGCTGGGACGTCAGCGGACGCAGTCAATCCCCGCCGGCCCGGCATACCGTCTGGATTGAGGGGACCGCTAAGTTAGCCGCGGGTGAGGGCCTGCTCAAGGAACGAAGGGGACGGGACGGAGGGCCCATGAGCGAGAAGCTCGAGCGGAGTCGGAGCGCCGAAATGGAAGGGTCGGAGCCCCAGGACCTCTTGGGCTTTGTCCCCGCCGAACTCGTCGCCCGCCTCGAGGCGCATTTCCGATCCACCGGGGCCCCCGCCTACCGCGCCGAACAGGTGCGCCGATGGGTCTACGAGACCGGCGTCCCTTCGATCGATGGGATGACCAATCTTCCGGCCTCCGAGCGCGAGCTCCTTCAGCGGAGCTTCACGCTCACGGATCCGGCGGAGGTGACCGTCTCGAGATCCGTAGACGGGACGGCCAAGCACCTCTGGCGCCTGGCAGACGGCGAGCTCGTGGAGTCCGTTCTCATCCCTGCGGGGGATCGACTGACTCTGTGCATCTCGTCTCAGGCGGGGTGTGCCATGGGGTGCACCTTCTGCGCCACCGGCTGGGCGGGTTTCTCGCGCCAGCTCTCGCCGGGGGAGATTGCGGCTCAGTTCCGGGCCTCCCGCCGATGGGCCGAGGCAAACGGGTACGGACCCATCTCGAACGTCGTGTACATGGGAATGGGAGAGCCCCTGGCGAATCGGGAGGCCGTCCACACATCCCTCAGCGTCCTGAACCGCGGATTCGGGATCGGCGCCCGGCGCATCACGGTCTCGACCGTGGGCGTGGTCCCGGGCATCCTCGAGCTCGCGGCCCGTCCCGAGCAGTTCGGGCTCGCCATTTCGCTCCACGCCCCAGTCCCAGAGCTCCGCGCTTCCCTCGTCCCTCTGGAAAAACGCTACCCGCTTCCGGCCCTCATGGAGGCCGTGCGTACCTTCCGCGAAGGGCAGGGACGGCGAGTCACCTTCGAGTACACAATGATCCGGGGGGTGAACGACGCCGAGGAGCTGGCTCCGAAGCTCGCCGAGCTGGCTCGCTCGGTGCGCGCGTTCGTGAACCTCATCCCCTACAACCCCATCCCCTACAAGGATTGGATCCCTTCCACGCGTGAACGGTTGGAGCGCTTCCGGGCAGTGTTGGACGCGGCAGGCGTGTCGGCCGCGGTACGAGAGCCTCGAGGCAGGGACATCGACGCGGCGTGCGGTCAGCTCCGCGCGAGCGCCTTGGTGCAGATGGAAGGGAGTCGCCCGCGCCGAGCCCGGATGTCAGTGAACGCCGTGTCCGATGCGGTTCCAGCGAATCTCCCGGAGGAATGAGAACGGCGTCGGAGAGTCACGGTCGTAGGAGAAGTAGAAGAACATCGCCCTCCCTTCCAGACGCCACCGCTCGATGACCCCCCAGTAGCGAGAGTCGTACGAGAAGTCGCGGTTGTCCCCGAGCATGAAGTAGTACCCCTCGGGCACCACGAGCGGGCCCCAGCTGTCGCGGGTCGGGTGGTAGGTCGCTTTGTCCGCACCCGCGACGAGGTAATCCAGCTGCCACCGCATGATCGGATCGTCATCGTTGAAGCTCCCCTCGGCCCACTTCACATACGGCTCGTCCTGCAATTTCCGGTTCACCCAGAGCCGCTTGTCCCGCATCTCGAGGGTGTCCCCTGGCATCCCAATCAGCCGCTTCACCAGCTTGATGCCCTCCTCGTGGCGGGGATCGAAGACGAGGACATCTCCCCGCACGGGCTCTGAGTATCCCGGCGTCGTGACCAGCGTACCGGGAAGGCGCGTGCCGAGCGCCAGGCGATTCACCATGAGGAAATCGCCCACGAGGAGCGTACCCTCCATGGAGCCCGAAGTGATCACGAACGTTTGGACCAGGAAGCTTCGGATCAGGACCAGGAAGAAGAGGGTGAGAAGGATGGTCTTCCCCCACTCCCACGCCTCCTGGGCGACCGGGGATCTCCCCGGCTCCATCGCGAGGCCGGCGCGGGCCTCCCGCTCCCGCCGCCGCGCTCGGCGATCGTCTCTCGGCACTGGCGTCACCTTGCTCCGTCGAAGAAACGCCCCACGTCCCACCAGGAGGCTCCCTCCCCAACGGGCTCTGCGTCTTCGAAGGTAGCGGAATCCCCGAGCGCGCCGGATCCGACCTGGAGGGGCCAATCATCGCCTACCAGCACGGTCACATCCACGAGCCGCGTCGAATCCGGCTCGGATCGGACCTCGGCTGCTCCTAGGGAGCTCGCGACCGCATCGGCCACCCCTCCCTTCCCAGTTCGATCCAGCACTACAGTGCCTCCCCCGTCGAAGGCAAGCGCGTTTCCGAAGTAGACCACGTCGAACCCCTCCCCCCGCAGGACGTCTGTCGCCTCTGCCGCGGCCCCTCGGACGCCCCCCCCGTTCAGGACCTCCACGCGAATCCGATCCCCAGGGGTCGGAATCCCCGCGTCATCCGTCGATGATGGGTTCAGCAGCTCGCCAGCGTCTCCGCTTCCAGGCTCGCCGAAGAAGAGCGCCCCGATCCCAAGCCCGCCTCCCACGACGGCCAGGACGAGGATGATCGGCCAGACGGGCTCCTGGCGGGAGCGCCGCGAGCGACGGCGGCTCATTCCGTCCCCCTGTGGGACGGAAGGGCGCGTGTTGCGGTGAGCCGGTTCCAGAAACGGACACTCTCCGAGCGGAGCGGTCGTCGCCTTTTCACGATTTGCGATACTCGGGTTAGGGCCACCTCGAGGACGACGCCCTCGGGGTCCTTCACCATCCGGTCCCGAAGCTCGGCCTCGACCTCCGACAGGTGGTCGCGTCCGGGCTCGAGGAAGTCGGCCGCGTAGAGGGCACATCCGAGTTCGTCGAGATCGGGGTGGCCTAGCGTGTGGAAGGCGATGGACAGGAGAAGCGGGCCGTCGCCAACCCCCTCCCCCTCGAGCAACCGGGCCGCCGCCGGACCGTGGAGAAGCGGGCCCGGAAGGTCCGCGAGCTCCGGCCCGACGATCGAGCGAAGCTCCTCCGGCGCCGCATCCCGAAGCACGTCATGGAGGAGGCCCGCCGCCCTCCAACGCGATCGGTCCTCAGAAGAAAGGCCCCGGGACTCGGCCCACTGCCCCATCAGACGGGCCACGCTGGCCATATGTAAGCGCCGGGCCTCTCCCGCCCGACTCCAAGCAGGGAACTCCCCCTCGGCGGCCCGACGGATCAGCGGGTGGAGCGTCACCTAGCCCGCTCCACAGACGTAGGTCTCCCCACCCCGGGGTCGGGCGCATCCGCACCGAGCAAGACGTTGTCGATGAGGCGGGTCGCTCCCGAGAACCCTGCGACCGCGAGAGCCGAACCCCTTCCGGCTGTTTCCAGCGGAACGAGCGTCTCCGGATCCACGAGCTCCACGTACTGAAGCTCAAGCCCCGCGTGGTCACGGATCTCGCTTTCGACGAGCGAAGTCAGGGCTCGGCGCCCCGTCTCACCCCCCTGGAACGCCTCGTCCGCCCGCACCAGGCCCCGATGGAAGGCCCGCGCATGTCTCCTCTCGTCGGGCGAGAGGTAGGCGTTCCGAGAGCTCAGGGCGAGACCGTCCTCCTCCCGGACAGTGGGAGCCACGTCGACCCTGACACCAAGATCGAGATCCCGCTCCATCCGACGGACGAGCGCGGCTTGCTGGAGATCCTTCCGGCCAAAGACGGCAACCTGGGGACGGACAAGCCCGAAGAGCTTGGCAACCACGGTAAGGACCCCCTCGAAGTGACCCGGCCGAAAGCGTCCACAGAGCCCCTCTCCCATGGGTCCCGGCTTCACTCGCACGATCGGCGCTCCCTCCGGGTACATGTCGCCATCGCCGGGTGCGAAGACAAGCCTCACACCTCTGCTCGCGGCGAGCTCCACGTCCCGCGAGAGCTCCCGCGGATACCGGGAAAGGTCTTCGCCCAGACCGAACTGGAGCGGGTTCACGAAGATCGACACTACGACTGCATCGGCCAGCGTGTGCGCCCGATCCACGAGCGAGAGATGCCCCTCGTGCAGGGCCCCCATCGTGGGGACGAGGGCCACAGAAGCACCGGCCCGAGCCAGTCCGTCGAGCTCCGCCGACAGCTCCTCCCGAGTCCTGGCGATCGCCACCTCCGCGGGGCGAGTCGCCGTCACGCCTCCTCCGCGAAGGTGTGCTCCGGTCCCGGGTACCTGCGGGCCTTGACGTCCGACACGTACCCGGCGATTCCGAGGCTCGCGTCCCGGGCCAGTTCGGCGTACCGGCGGAGGAAGCGAGGGGAGAAGGCCGGGTTCAGGCCGAGCGCGTCCGGAAGGACCAGGACCTGACCGTCACATTCGACCCCCGCCCCGATTCCGATCGTGGGAATCGCGAGCTCGCGAGTGACCTCGGCTGCGAGGGTCCCGGAAACGAGCTCGAGCACGACGGAAAAGCAACCCGCCGCCTGGAGCGCCTTCGCCTCGGCGCGGATCCGAGCAGCCGCGTCCCCGCCGCGCCCCTGCACGCGGTTCCCGCTGAGGGCGTGGATGGACTGCGGGACGAAGCCCACATGGCCCATGACCGGAATGCCCGCCTGCACGAGCGCCCTCACGCGGGAGCAAGCCTTCTCGTCCCCCCCCTCGAGCTTCACGGCCTGGACCCCCGTCTCTTTCAGGGCCCGACCCGCACTCCGGAGCGCGTCCTCGTCCGAGACCTGATAGCTCAGGAATGGGAGGTCCATCACCGTGAAGGTATGGGGAGCGCCGCGCCGGACCGCCTTGGTGTGGTGGATCATCTCGTCCAGCGTCACCGGCAGCGTCGAATCGTACCCGAGCACCACCTGGCCAAGGGAGTCCCCGACCAGGATGATGTCCACGCCCGCCTCCTCGAGGAGCCGGGCAAAGAGCACGTCGTAACAGGTCAGAACCGCGATCGGATCTCCCCGTCGCTTCATCTCAAGGAGGTCACGTACGGTCATCGCGGGAAGAGGAGGATGGAAGGCGGCAGAGTCGGAAGCTCGGGGGCAGTAGGCTCGATCCCTAGATCGTCGCCGGAGGATAGAGCCGCCTACAGGGAGTGTCAAACCCCGCGCACATCGGCGGCTCGCAGTTACTTTCGGGCATGTCGGTCCGCTGGGATCCACTCCTTGCCGCTGCCCTGTCCCGGGAGCTGTCTCGATCCCTCTTGGGGTCCAGTGCCCGGAGTGTGCTCTTCGACTCAGAGCCCCGGAGGCTCCTCCTCTACACACCCGACCATACCCTCGCCATCGAACTCCACCCCTTGGCCGGGTGGGTCTCCCTGCTCCCCCCGTCGGATCCCCTTCCGGGGGCGCATCCCCTGAAGGCGCGGATCACCGGGGTCCGCACCCTCCAGGACGAGAGCGCCCTCGTCTTGGACCTCAGCCCTTCCAGGGGGAAGGGCGCGGGCGCGGAGATCGTGATCGAGCTCGTGGGAAACCGATGGAACGCGCTCCTCGTCGAGGGAGGGAGCAGAGCGATCCGGCACGTGCTCCATCCCCGGGGGCGCGGACGCCGTCCTCTCCAGGTGGGGGCGCGGTACGAGCCCCCCCCCTCGACGGGGCGACGGACTCCCACGGACGAGAGAGACTGGGCGGAGCTGACGGGCCCGCCTGACGGAGACGCCGCCGGGCCGGAGAGAAGCCTACTCGACGGAATCGCTTGGGCGTCGTCTCTGAACGCCCCATACCTTTCGGGACCGGATGGCTTCGAGCGGTGGCGCGAAATTACCACGCCCACGAGCTGGGGCGCCTTCCTCCTCCCCACGGCGCACGGGCTCCAGCCATATCCCGTCGGGCTCAACCGGGCCGAGGCCCAGCCCTTCCCTTCCCTGATCGAGGCGTTTTCCGCCGCCCGTGAACGGTCCACGGACGCACCCCCTCTGCATTCGCTCTCGATCTCGTCCAATCTCGTCCGGCGCGCCGAGCTTCGAATCCGTCGCCTCCGCGCGAGAACCGAGGGGCTTCGGCGCGAGCTCGAGGCAACCGTCGAGCCGGGGGCGCTGCGCGAGACGGCGGACCTGATCCTTGCCCGGTTCCGAGAAATCTCGCCGAGAGCCGAGCGGGTCGTCCTGGAGGGGTTCGACGGAGGGAGACGGGAGGTCACCTTGGACCCTGCGCTCCCGCCCGCCGAGAACGCGAGCCGCTACTATGCCGAGGCAGCGCGGGTGGAGAGAGCAAGGCATGCCCTTCCGGAGCGGATTCGGGAAGCCGAGGAGAGAGCAGAGCGTTGGACCAAGCTCGTAGACGATCTTGGAGCGGGGCGGGTCGAAGCGGCCGAAGTCGTCCGGGCCCTCGGCCGGGACCCAGCAGCGGCCCGAGGGACGGCCCGAGGGAGGAAGGGCACACCCTCCGACTCGTTGCCCTACCGCCGCTTCCGGAGCTCCGGAGGCCTCGAGATCCGGGTCGGCAAGAACGCTCAGCGGAACGACGACCTCACCTTCCATCACTCCTCTGCCGACGACGTGTGGCTCCACGCACAGCAGGCAGCCGGAGCCCACGTGATCCTTCGTTGGAACCGGAAGGACAATCCACCGGGAAGGGACCTGATGGAGGCGGCGGCGCTCGCGGCCCTGCACTCCGAGGCACGCCATTCGGGGAGCGTGGCGGTCACCTGGACCCGGAGGAAGCACGTCCGGAAGCCAAGAAAGTCGGGGCCCGGGTCGGTCGTGGCGGAGCGGGTCGAAACCCTCTTCGTCGAGCCCGACCCGACGCTCCTCGAGCGTCTCCTATGGGGAGAGGAAGAGGACGGGGGGGAGCACCCGATCCCCCGCCAGGAAGGCCCCGGCTAGGAACGCTGCCGGACTACTCCGTCCATTGCCGCCCGAAGCGACGACAGGAACGCAGCGCCCTTCGAGACCCCCCCTGCCCCGACCGCATCGAGCAGCGCACTTCCCACGATGACCCCATCCGCGACTTCCGCGAGGAGCGCGGCGTGCTCGGGGGTCGAGACCCCGAACCCAACCGCGACAGGAAGATCCACGGCGGCCCGGATCGCCTCGATCTCTCGCGCGAGCTCGACCCGAAGCTCGGTCCGCGCGCCCGTGACTCCAGTGCGAGATAGGTAGTAGAGGTACCCCGAGGCCCCGCTGGCCACGACGGGAATCCGGTCAGTGGACGTCGTAGGAGCCAGAAGTCGGATCAGATCCAACCCGCTTCCCTGGACCGTCTCCTCCAGCTCGGGATCCGCGTTCGCGGGAAGATCCGTGATCAGGAGGCCGTCCGCGCCGGCCTCCCTCGCCGCGGACACGAAGGCCTCCAGCCCGAAGTGGTAGATCGGGTTCAGGTAGGTCATGAGGACGACGGGCGTGTCGGCCGATCGTCGGAACTCACGGAGGACGTCCAAGACCCCTCGGACGGTCATCCCCTTCCGCAAGGCCTCGAAGGTGGCCTTTTGGATGGTCGGTCCATCCGCCAGCGGGTCGGAGAAGGGGATCCCCAGCTCGATGAGGTCCGCGCCGGCCCCCGCAGCCGCATGGAGGAGCTCAAGACTCTCCTGCCTGGAGGGGAATCCGGCGCAGCTGTACGGGATGAGTGCCGCCTCTCCCTTCGCCCGGCGCTCGGCGAACGCGGCCGCGATCCTCAAGTCACGTAGTCCGCGACCCTGATATCGTACTTCTCCGGATCGGTCGTCTTGATGATCGCGCGCTTGGGCTCTCCGGTCACAGGATTCAGCTCGTCCAGGCGGGCGACGACGGGCTCCGCCAGCGGGACTCCCATCGAATCGGCCAGGAGCTTCACTTCGGGCTGGTGAAGGCGCTTCGGGTCGGTGTTCGTTCGGGTCACGACCGCGAGCTCAAAGGTGTCCAGGATCACGAGGGTTCCCACCGGATAGACGCCGGTCGCCGTCATGAGCGCTTTCACTAGGACCGGATCGGATCCGCCCAGTCGAGCGTGTCGAGCCCCCCAGAGCCGGGGGACTCTCCGGGAATCTCCGTCACACGCGTCCCGCAGTTCGGTGTGTCACGAGGGCATGCGAATCCTGCGGCAGCCCGCGCCCCTCGACCCTAGCCACGTGAGCCACATCTTTGTCTCCCCGGCCGCTCAGGCAAAGAATAACCGGCCCACCCCCGATCTCGTCCCTCCCTGCCCCCAGGAGGTAGGCGACGGCGTGAGCCGTTTCGAGGGCCGGAATGATCCCTTCCAACTCCGACAGCCGATGGAAAGCCTCGAGCGCCGCGCCGTCTGTGACCGAGACATAGCGCGCCCGACCAGCCTCCTTGAGAAAGGAATGTTCGGGTCCCACCCCGGGATAGTCCAGCCCCGCGGAGATCGAGTGAGCGGGAGCCACCTGCCCGTCCGCGTCCTGGAGTAGGTACGAGAGCGATCCGTGCAGGATCCCGGGCGTGCCGGCCGCGAGGGAAGCCGAGTGACGCCCGGAGGCGATTCCCTCCCCCGCGGCCTCGACCCCGATGAGCGCGACCTCGGGGTCGTCCACGAAGGCATGGAAGGCCCCCATCGCGTTCGAGCCGCCCCCCACGCACGCGACGATCGCCGAGGGAAGGCGTCCCTCCGTCGCGAGGATCTGCTCCCTTGCCTCCCTACCGATGACCGATTGGAAGTCCCGGACGATCCGTGGGAACGGGGCGGGCCCGACGACCGAACCGATGATGTAGTGGGTCGTCCGGACGTTCGTGACCCAGTCGCGGATCGCCTCGTTCGTCGCGTCCTTGAGGGTCCGCGTACCTGACTCGACGGGGCGCACATCGGCTCCGAGCAACTCCATCCGGAAGACGTTCAGCGCCTGACGCTCGACGTCCTCGGTTCCCATGTAGACCACGCACTCCATGTCGAAGAGCGCGCACGCAGTCGCGGTCGCGACCCCGTGCTGCCCGGCGCCCGTCTCCGCGATGATCCGGCGCTTTCCCATGCGCCGCGCGAGGAGGGCCTGCCCGATCGTGTTGTTGATCTTGTGCGCCCCGGTGTGGTTCAGGTCCTCGCGCTTGAGATAGATGGCGCCCCATCCCACGGCGCCCTCCAGACGGCGCGCTCGCGTCAGGGGCGAGGGTCGACCTACGAAGTCCCGGAGGAGGGCATCGAACTCACTCTGGAACTCCGGGTCTGCGAGGGCCGCGACGTACGCGACCTCGAGCTCGTCCAGAGCCGCGATGAGGGTCTCGGGCACATAACGGCCCCCGAAGCGACCAAACCGCCGCTCCGGAATGGATCCGCCCAAGCTCTCACCCTTACGCTGGAGACCTTTCTTCATGCCCGGGTCATCCTCCACCGATCTTCTGAATCAGGGTTCACGCGGGGCGCCCACGGTCCGGGTTTCCGGCTCCGCTTCCGTGCGAGGCCTCGGCATTCGCCTCGAGCGCCCTCCGAACGAAGGCCCGGATCCGATCCGGGTCCTTGACCCCCGCCTGGCGCTCGACCCCAGAACTCACGTCCACCAGGTCCGGCCGGAGCCGAGTGACGGCCTCCGCGACGTTCTCGGGCGAGAGTCCCCCACACACCCCGAGACGAAGCTGGTCGCCGAGATCGTCCCGCAGGGACGCGAGCGCTTCCCACGGGAACCGCGTTCCCGTACCCCCGAGCTCTGTCGGGTGCCAGGCGTCCAGGAGAACGAGGTCCGCTACCTCCGCGAATCGCTCGATCGCGCGTGTGATGTCGGCACTCGACCGCACCCGTATCGCCTTCCACAGCTCCCAGCTTCCGAGTCGCCGGAGCTCCGTCAGCTCTGCGGGACTCTCATCGCCGTGGAGCTGGATGACGCGTGCCCTGGACACGATCGCGGATCTCGCGACCTCCGCAGGCATCAGGTCCGCGGTGACGATCACCAGGGGAACGGAGAGCGACCCAGAAATGGACGCCGCCTGCTGGGCAGATACGACCCGCGGAGACCCGGGCACCAGCATCGCGCCCACATAGGATGCTCCCGCTGCTTCCGCCACCTGAGCATCCTCCAGGCGGGTCACCCCACAGATCTTGACCTTCAGGGCACCCTCCTCCTTTGGCCCAGCGACCTCCGGCGAAGCTCTTTCGGAACTCCCGAGAGCTCGCGGGCCTTGTCGCCCGGGGTGCCGGCGCGAAGCAGCGCCTCGCCCACGAGAATGGCGTCCACCCCGGCCCCACCCAACCGCTCGACATCATGCCGACTCTGGATGCCGCTCTCCGACACGATGATCAGGTCGTCCGGAACGCGGGAAACGAGATCCAGCGTGATCTCGATACGGGTCCGGAAGGTCCCGAGGTCACGATTGTTGATGCCGAGCACCCGGGCACCGGCCCCGAGCCCCCGGTCCAGCTCCTCGGCGTCGTGGACCTCGACGAGCGCAGCCATGCCAAGCTCCTCCGCGAGGGACCGCAGCGCCGCGATCTCCGCATCGTCCAAGATTCGAACGATCAGAAGGATCGCGTCCGCTCCCGCCCCTCTCGACTCCCAAACCTGCTCTTCGCTCAGCACGAAGTCCTTACGTAGCACCGGGACCGCGATCGTGTTCCGCACGCGCTCCAAGTCCTCGAGGGCCCCCCCGAAGTACTCGCGGTCCGTGAGGACAGAGATCGCCGAGGCCCCAGAGTCCGCGTATTCGCGGGAGAGGGCCGCGGTATCGAGGCCCGGAAGGATCGCGCCTGCTCCCGGGGAGCGCCGCTTGATCTCAGCCACGAGCGCGACTGAGCCTCCGCGCCGCAGGGCGCGAGCAAAGTCACGAGGGGGAGAAGCCCTTTCGGCCCGAGACCGGAGCTCCCGCCTCTGGGGGCGGAGCCCCTCGATCTCGCGGCGCTTCGTGGCAACGATGCAGGCGAGGATGTCCTCTCTGGGCTCTCCCGACGACCCCGAAGCGGGACCAGACGGGTGCGTCCCGGGTGCTTGTGTTTCGGGCAACCTTCGGGTATCCTTTATTTCGGTTCCTGTTCGGGGTATCCGTTCATGGGAGGCACCGATGGCGCTGACCAAAAGACAGAAGGAAATCCTCGACTATTTGAGTCGGTACATCGAGGATCACGGGTATGCGCCCAGCTTCGAGGAGATCGCGGGAGCGTTCGAGTACGGCTCCCTGGCCACCGTCCACGAACATGTAAGCAATCTCGCTCGCAAGGGCTACATCCGGAAGGCATACAACGAGAGCCGCTCGATCGAGCTCGTCGAGGCAGGATCGGCGCCCTCAGGAGTGGAACTCCTCCTCCTCGGCGAGGTCGCCGCGGGACAGCCGATCGAGGCCATCCAGAATCGGGAATCCATCCTGGTTCCCCCCGACCTGCTGCGGAAAGGCGGAGAGAACTTCGTCCTGAGGGTCGTAGGAAATTCGATGATCGATGAGCAGATCCGGGACGGCGACTACATCATCGTGAACAGCCGGGCGACGGCCGAGGACGGGGAGATGGTGGTGGCCCTGATCGACGGGGAGTCCGCAACGGTCAAGAAGCTCTATCGCGAATCAGGAGGGCGTGTCCGGCTCCAGCCGGCGAACGAGGCGCTCGAGCCGATATTCTTCCCCGCGGAACGGGTCCGTATCCAGGGTGTGGTCGTGGGTGTGATCCGCCGATACTAGCACCGAGGAGGAAACCATGCGCACGCCGTTCGCGGCCGGCTCCCTCTGCGGGAGCCTCTCGAAGCTGATCGTGACCCGGGGCACGGCCCTGCGGCCCCCACCCGGCCCATGGTCGCTAGCGGCCGTGATCAGGATCTCGGAGCGGCCTCTTGTCCCTAAGAGCTTCTCTAAGAGCTTCTCTCTGCCGACGACGCCTCCTTCAGCGCGTTGAGGGCACGAAGGGCCGCTCCGGAGGAGATGACTTCGCGAGCGCGCGCCACGCCCTCTCCGAGGGATCGGGAGGCGCCCGCCACGTACAGACCGGCGGCAGCGTTCAGGAGCGTCACCGTAAGTGCCCCGCCCACGTCCCTTCCCTCGAGCACGCTAAGGATCCGGCCCGCATTCTCCTCGGGCGTCCCTCCGGCGATCTCTTCCGCGCTGGCGGTGGGGAGCCCCAGCTCCCCAAGGCCAACCTCGAACTCGTGGACCTCGCCATCGCGCAGCTCCGCCACCCGGGTCACCCCGAGGGGGCTCAACTCATCCATCCCTGGGGAGCCGTGGACGACCATCGCTCTCTCGTGCCCGAGTTCCTGGAGTGCCCTCGCGATGATGGGGACGGCATCCGGATCGGCGACGCCCACCACCTGCCGGCGGACTCCCGCCGGGTTCGTGAGCGGGCCAAGCAGGTTCATGATCGTGGGGATGCCCAACTCCTTCCGGACCGGGCCAACGTGCCGCATCGCCGGATGGAGGAGGGGAGCGAACATGAAGACGATCCCAGTCTTGGCAAGCACACGCCCCATCGCCTCGGGAGTGAGCTGGATGTTCACGCCCAGCGCCTCGAGCACATCCGCGCTCCCACTCCGGGACGTGAACGAGCGGTTTCCGTGCTTCGCGACCCCCACCCCCGCACCCGCCACGACGAAGGCGGCCGCCGTCGAGATGTTGAACGTGCCCACGCTCCCGCCGCCCGTCCCGCACGTGTCCACCAGAACGCGGTCGGTCGGCGCCTGCACGCGGATCATCGCGCCCCTTAGCGCCTGAACCCCTCCGGCGACCTCGGCGGGCGCGTGTCCCTTGGTGCGAAGCCCGGCCAGGAGGGCCGCGATCTGCACCGGAGACGCCTGACCCGACATGACCTGGCCGAAGGCGGCCGCAGCTTCGGCGACCGTCAGATCGTGTCCATCGGTGACCTTCGCGATGAGCCGGGTTAGCTCCATATCGCCCTTGTATGGTAAGGATTTTCAGCAGGCTACCGCACGCCCCGTGAACAAGTACACGGGGCCCGGGACACGGTCAACTCGCCCCCCTACCGTCGGGTGGTTGAGCGCCTCGCTCACGGGCTCGCAGCTCGCTTGACATCCCCTACCCCGGGTCTACCTTTGCGGCGTGACATCCCCGGAGCTCCTTCGCTTCTGTCTGACGGTTCAGTACGACGGCTCGCCCTTCCACGGATGGCAGCGCCAGAAGGCCGACCGGACCGTGCAGGGCGAGCTGGAAGCGGTCCTCCTCGAGCTGACGCGAGCACGCCGCCCGGTCGTGGGATCCGGACGCACGGACACGGGGGTCCACGCCCTCGGTCAGGTGGCTTCGGTCGAGGTTCCTGAGCGGTGGTCCGCGGCCCAGCTCAGGAGTGCAATGAATGCCCGACTGCCCGCCGAGATCTGGGTGTCCGAGGTGCGCCGGGCGGCACCCGGATTCCATCCGCGCTACGACGCAATCACTCGGAGCTACGAGTATCGGCTCGGAACGGACCGCGAGGCCGCATCGCCCTTCTGCCAGCGGTGGTGCTGGAACACTTCGGAAGACTCGCCAGACCCGAGGCTCCTGGCCGAGGCGGCACAGATGATCAAGGGGGAACGGTCGTTCCGCAGCTTCGCGAAGGCCGGACAGCCCACCCGCGGCGAGCGCTGTCGCGTCATGGAGTCTGCGTGGTCCCCGTGGTCTACGGGAGCAGGCCCTGGGCTTCGCTTCCTCATTACAGCCGATCGATACCTTCACCACATGGTGCGCTATCTGGTGGGAACCATGGTGGAGGTGGCACGGGGGAGGCGGCCACTCCAGGACATGCGGGATCTCCTGGAGCACCCGGGCGGATCCCTGGTGACTTCGCCGCCCGCACCTCCGGAGGGGCTCTTTCTCCGGCGCGTGGAGTATCCCCCCGAGCGCATCGGGGATCACCCGGACCGTGCCCCCCAGCAGGACGGCGATCAGTGGGGCTCGGCTCGAACCCAAACGGTAGAGTGGAGCAGATGAAGATCTTTCTGGACACCGCGGATCTGGCCGAGATTCGGCGCGCCTCGGAGGCGGGGCTCATCGACGGGATCACGACAAACCCGTCCCTCATGGCCCAGGTGGCCGGGAAAGAAGATCCGAGAGGGATCTTCCTCGCGATCTGCGAAGCCGTGAACGGGCCGGTGTCTGCCGAGGTCGTTGCACTGGACGCCAAGGGGATGGTGAAGGAGGGGAAGAAGCTCGCGGCCATCCACGAGAACATCGTTGTGAAGGTCCCGCTCACGGAGGAGGGCCTCCGGGCCTGCCGGAGCCTCCGCGGCGATGGGATCCGGGTCAACGTGACTCTCTGCTTCTCCGCCGTGCAGGCCATGCTCGCGGCCAAGGCGGGAGCCACGTACATCTCTCCCTTCGTGGGCCGCTTGGACGACGTCGGACAGAGCGGGATGGAGCTTGTCGAAGAGATCCGCTCGGTGTACGACGAGTATGGCGTGGAGACGGAGATCCTCGCGGCCTCGCTCAGGCACCCCCGCCACGTCCTCGAGGCCATGCTCATCGGGGCCGACTGCGCGACCCTTCCTCCGAAGGTGCTGTACCAGCTCCTTAAGCACCCGCTCACGGACAAGGGGCTCGAGCAATTCATGGCGGACTGGAAGTCGCTCGGGAAGGAGCTATGAGCCCCAAGGATGAGGTGGGCCGCGGATGACCCCCTCATCCGGGTCCGGCTCCTACGTGCATCCTCTCGCGGAGCGCTATGCATCGCAGGAGATGCAGGCGGTCTTCTCCCCCCGCCATCGCTTTGGTAGCTGGCGGCGCCTCTGGGTCGCCCTCGCGGAAGCGCAGAGTGAGCTGGGGCTCTCGATCTCGGAGGAAGCGCTCCGCCAGATGCGGGAGGTCGTGGACGACATCGATCTCGCGAAGGCGGCCGACTACGAACGGCGCTTCCGACACGACGTGATGGCCCACGTGCACCTCTTTGGGGATGCGGCACCGGCCGCGCGGGGAATCATCCATCTGGGCGCCACCTCCGCCTTCCTCGGTGACAACACAGACCTGCTCCTGCACCGCGAGGCTCTGACCATCGTGCGGGCCCGCGTCGTGCGCTGCGTCCGGGCCCTCACAACCTTCGCGCGTGAGCATCGGGCTCTGCCCACCGTCGCCTATACCCACTTCCAGCCCGCTCAGCCGACCACGGTCGGAAAGCGTGCCACCCTATGGATCCAGGACCTCCTCCTGGATCTGGAGGAGATCGTCTTCCGCCTC
>SHZS01000053.1 GCA_009692105.1 Gemmatimonadota bacterium
AGAGGATCTCGACCGAGATCGGGCGGGAGCGGTAGGTGTACAGCAGGATGGACGAGACGAACTCGCCGAGCGCTGCCACGAACGCAAGGAGGCCGCCCGCCGCGAGCCCGGGAAGCACGAGTGGTATAGCCACCCTCCGGACAGTAGTCCACCAGCTGGCGCCCAGAGATTCGGCGGCTTCCTCCATCACCACATCGTACTGCCGGAAGGACGCCATCGCCGCCTGCGCCACGAGCGGGACATTCCTGACGAAGTACGCGAACGGAAGGATCCAGAAGGTCCCCACCAGGACGAACCTCCCGAACCAGGGCTGGTTCACCGAGAAGGCGGTCGCGAGCGCCATCGCGATGACCGTGCCTGGGAGGGCCCACGGGAGCATCATCAGAAACGTCAGGGCTCCCTTCCCCCGGACCCGCCCACGAACTAGCAGGTACGCGAGGAGGAAGCAGAAGACGAGGTTCCCTGCGGTGGCCAGGGCAGCCATACGAACCGAATTCGTGACGGGGATCCAGAGGTCTGAACTAGAGAAGAGTGAGCGGTAGTTCTCGAGCGAATAGCGCGTCGGGAGAATCTGGGTCGTCCACGAGCCCTCCGGAACGAAAGACACGAGGACGAGCGTGAGGTGCGGCAGAAGCAGGAAGAGCACCGCTCCCACTCCGACGAGCGGAGCCCCTACCTTAGCGAACCGGGACGTAACCGCCCGACGAACAGCCCCTACCCCCTTTCCCACCGCAGCGAACTCCCTGCCCCGCTCCAGCCTCCTCAGGAGGACGAGGAAGAGGAGAGAGGCGCAGGCGAGCGCGACGGCCTCCACCGCCGCCATCGTGAGCTCCCCGTTTACCTTGCTCGCGAAGATCTGCGTCGTGAGCACGCGGAAGCCACCTCCGAAGACATACGGAGCGGAAAAGGAGGCCATGGAAGTCATGAAAACCAGTACCGAGGCTGCCCCGATGGAGGGCGCGAGCATCGGGAGCGTGACGCGGAAGAGAGTGCGCCAACGCCCGGCCCCGAGCGATTCCGCGGCCTCTTGGGCCGCCGGGTCCAGCCTCGCGAGGCCCGCGCTGGTGAAGAGGTAGAAGTAAACGTACATCGTGTAGGCATGCACGAAGAGCACAGCCCACCCACCGACAAGCCTCCAGGGGGGCTGGTCTAGCCCAAAGAGCAGCTCCAGGGCACGCGTCAGGATGCCGCTCTCCCCGTAGAGAAAGTGGAAGGCAATCACCCCCACGAGGGGCGGCAGGAGCACGGGAACAGCCGCGACCGCTCCGAAGAAGGCCCGTCCGGGAAAGTCGAAGTAGCTGAAGACAAAGGCGAGTGGGATCCCGATCGCCGCGGACGCCACGACGCTCCCCGCGCTGATCCAGAGACTGCCCCAGAGGGCCTCGAGCTCGGCCCGGCTCGAAAGGAAGGTTCGGTAACCCTCCAGGGAGGCCGTCCCGCCGGCCCACACCGAGTCCCGCAGGACGAACAGATTGGGATAGAGGATCGCCCAGAGAAGAACTCCGACCACCGGAAAGGCCAGCCATCCCGGCGCGATGGAGCGCGGCTTCACGTAGCACTCGCCGGGAAAACGTGGAGCCGGGCGCCGCGGTTCGGCTGGATCTGTACCGCCGTGCCCGGGGCCGGTCCTCCTGGAGGCCCTAGCACTTCGACGATGGGAGGCCGCCCGCTCGGGTTGGTAACAGCAGATGGAGCCCGCGCACGCACCTCGATCTGGAAGAGGGCCACCCCTCCTCGAAAGCGTCGGTCCACCACAACCCCCTCCAGAGGATCGCCCAGACTCGGGTCGGCCTCCCCGTCTACGAGATGCAGCTCCTCCGGACGGAAGAGGAGCATGGCGGAAGAACCGTTTGGGAGGGGGCCCCCTGTGCCCTCGTTCGGACCGGAGAAGGGCCATGCGACCCCATCGGTAATTCGCACTCCGTGGGGCTCCAGGGTCACCAGGAGCCCTGAGGCACGGCCGACGAAGCCGGCCACGAACTGGTCCACCGGCTCCTCGTACAGCGCGCGCGGGCTCCCAATCTGGACGATCCGCCCGGATCTCATGACCGCGATCCGGTCCGAGAGGTCGAACGCCTCCTCCTGGTCATGGGTCACGAAGAGGGCCGTGATGCCGAGCTTCTTCACCAGGGCCCGAAGCTCCGAACGGGTCCTCACTCTCAGAGTCTGATCCAGGTTCGAGAGCGGCTCGTCGAGGAGGAGGATAGGGGGCTCCGTGGCGATGGCTCTGGCCAGCGCGATCCGTTGTTGCTGGCCCCCCGAAAGCGCTTGAACGGCTCGCTCTCCATGATCGGGAAGCTCCACGAGTTCGAGCGCGGATGCGACTCGCTCGCGGATTCCTGTCTCGGGCATCCCGCGGGCCCTGAGGCCGAACGCGACGTTCTCGAAAACGTTCAGGTGAGGAAAGAGGGCGTAGCTCTGGAAGACCATGCCGAAGCCGCGCTCTTGCGGCTTCCAGCGGGTGACATTCCTGCCCTCGAAGAAGACCTGGCCCGCCTCCGGGGTCTCGAACCCGGCGATGATGCGGAGCACGGTGGTCTTGCCACACCCGGACGGTCCGAGAAGGGTGATGAGTTCCCCTTTCCCGATCGTGAGGGAGAGCCGGTCCACCGCCACGACCGTCCCGAAGCTCCGCGTGACTCCTTCGAGGTGAAGGATCCCCTCCCCTTCCCTCTCACTCATATCCGAGGGCCTCGCCCCTCCTGCGAATGTTCGAGTCCCAATACCGCATCCACTCGGGGGTACGGTCCCCAACCACTTCGGCATTCAACTCCATCGGGTGGATGCGGGGGAGTGCCTCGCGGAGCCACGCGGGAAGCCGCTCGGGATCCACATCCGTTCGCGCCGGGATCCGGAAGAAGAGCTCGGCGGACTCGACGAGCGCCTCCTCGGTCCCCACGAACTCGACGAACTCCCTTGCCAGTTCAGGGTGGCGGGCGCCTCGGACCACGGCGATCCCATCCATCACGACCGGGGTCCCCCCCGCCGGGATCACATAGTCGATGGGGTAGTCCGTCGTTGCGCGGAGCGTCTCGATGTCCGGCATCGCCCAGAGCGTTACGAGCCCCTCTTGCCGCGCAAGCTTCTGATAGAGGAGCGTGGGGTTCAGCACGTACTCCTTCGTCTGCGCGTCGAGGCGCAGGAGCCATTCGTATCCCGCCTCCGGATTCCCCGTGCCCTCGGACTCGCGGTAGATGAGCGCGGCGAAGATGGCGCGCATCGTTCCCGAGGCGAGAGGATCCCGGATCAGCACCTCTCCGCGCCAGCGGGGGTCGAGGACCTCGTCCCAGTCCTGCGGGGCCTCGGAAGGAGGGACCACGGCGGAGTTGAAGGCGATGACCTCGGGCGTGAGGTAGGTGCCGAACCACAGGTCATCGGGGCCTCGGGCCTCAGGGGGGAGCTGGTCGGCCCAGCTCGGCCGGAATGGCTCTAGGAGCTCCTCCTCCGCGCCCTGCCCGAAGATTTCGGCAGGCGCACCCCACCAGACGTCGGCTTGGGGGTTCGCCCGCTCCGAGCGGAGCCTGTCCAGGACCTCCTGGGATCCCATGTCCAACCACTGGACGGTGATCTCCGGGTGCACCGCTTCGAACTGAGCGGCAAAGTGCTCGAGCAGGTCCGCCCCGTGGGGGGTGTAGACGATCAGGGGGTCCCCACCCGCGTCCCCGCATGCACAGACGCTCGCCAGGAGCAGGAGACGGACGAGCGTGGCGATAGGACGTCGGGGCATGAGCCGCCGGAACGGAGAGCTACAGATCGGAGCCGCGGAGGGAGACGAGGTTCGCGAGGATCCGGAATACGCCCGGAACCCCTTCCGGAATCTGCCGGAAGAGCGCGAGGCCTGTATATACGTAAGCCCCATCCCCCACCTTGGCGACGACGAGCGAGCCGTCGTTCGGCGCCTCGCCTGCGTCAGCCATCCGCAGAAGCGGCGTGTAGCGGTCGTCCCAGCGATTCAGAAAGTAGAGGCCGCGCTCGTGCGCCCAGCCCCTGAAGTCACCCTCGCCAAGACGATTCGGGGAGGTGAGCGCTGGATGGCTTGGCACCAGGAAGGTCACGATGGCGTTCGGGTCCGTCACACGATCATGCGGGCGGGACATCGTGACCGGGAAGGGCGCGAAGTCTCCGTCAGGGTACTCGTACTTGTTGTACTGAACGACAACCGTCCCTCCCTGGCGGGCGAACGCGAGGATCCGCTCGTTCGCCGCGGCCAGATCCGTCCTCGTCTCGTAGGCGCGAATTCCTAGAACGATCGCATCGAAGCCGTCGAGCGGTCCGGAGCGGAGCTCGTCGGGCCCGAGAGGCTGGACCTCGAGGCCCAGATCCCGCAGCGCCTCGAGGCCGTCGTCGCCGGGACCCTCCACATATCCGATTCGGCTCCCGATGGCGACCTGCACTGGGAAATATGAGATCTCGAGCGTCGCTGGCTGAAAGAGGGGGGTCGGATCGACGTGGGGATAATCGATCATCGTCACTCCCTCGTCGAATTCCCGCCCCCCGCTCGACAACACTGCGCGGAAGGTGACAACGCCTTCGCTCACCTCGGGCCCAGGCCGGAGCTGGAAGCGGAAGACTGCCTCGCCATCACCTTCGGCGAGACGCACGGATTGCTGCTCTGGGGAGACCGTCCAGCCCGAGGGCGGCTGGAGCCTGAGCTCACCGTCGACCCCCGAGCCCGCCAGGTCCGAGACCCGGACGGAGATCTCCCGGGGCCCCGCCTCCCCCACTGGCCAGGCCATGCTTGAGCGGTTCAGCGCGACGGCAACTCGGGGGAGGACGTAGACCGGAACCCTGAACTCACCCGTGGTTCGATTCACCCCCACGTAGTTCGCATTCCGCTCGACCACGACCGGAGACGAGCCGTCCCAGCGGAGCGACACACGTGCCGTGATCGGTGCTGGATTGCCTGGATGGACAACCACGGACGGGTTCTCGGGCCAGCGATACATGTCGCCGTTTTGGGGTGCCGCCAGAAAGTAGAGACGGGACAGTTCAGCCGTCGCCGGAAGCAACGCCTTGAATGTCCAGCGCCGCAGGTCCCCGCTGGGAATGGAGAGCCTCGTGGGATATAGGACCGTCGAGGGTTCCGACCCCACTTCCCCTGGCGGCACGAACTGGATCGCGTCACCATGCACGACCGATCCCGGGGGCAATCCGATCTCGGCCGAGTAGACCATCACCTCCCGCGGACCTCCGTTCCAGACCAGCAGGTCGAGCTCCGTCTCCTCCCCCGGAATAGCCCGATCGCTGCCTGCCCGCAGCTCCACGACCACGCCCGTGCTGGCGATGAGAGCGCTAGCAAGGAGCTCCTCCCGCCGCTGTAGCACGGAGAGGAGCTCTCTCTTGCCGGAGCCCTCGGGGGCCGCATCCCCGAGCTCGCCCGCACGCCGGAGTCGGTCGGGCGCGACCAGGAGGCGAGCGACCGCCGGATCCGGATCCAGGACGCCGAGCTCCTGCTCAGCACCCCGGAGGGCTTCGCGATATTCGGACAGGAGCTGGAGGAGCTCGGCCTCGCGCGGGGCTCGAGCTCCTCGGGCGATCCCGGCGAGCGTTGTGTCGATCCCCGCGTAGAACCCGTCGTCCGCGACTCCGGGGGACGCGACGCGGCTCTCTACCAGCACCCCACCGGATGTCCTGGGGCCCGGCGTCTGCGCGGCCCCCATATCCTGCGAACGGTGGCGGCTCCGGCTCTCCATCGCGACCTGATAGAACGAGCGTCCGAGCAGCGGATCGAGGTGCCCCGTCTCCACTACGACCATGGCCGCAGCGCCGCCGCCCCCCCTCCGAAGCTGGTAGAGCTTCTGGGGTGCCCACACCTCGACGCCCCCCCCGAGCTGGTCGGCGAACTGCGCGGGGTCGGCTGCCGCCTGGTAGGCCCGTCGGGCCAGGACCCCGGCCACCTGATGATGCCCGTGGCCGTCCGCGGGGGTGCCGGAAAAGACCGCTATGATCACCTGCGGCCGGAAGGTACGCACCACCCAAACCACGTCCCTCAGCACCTCGTCCTCCGGCCAGTGCCGGAGCGTATCCTCCAGCGTCTTCGAGAAGCCGAAGTCGAATGCCCGCGTGAAGAACTGCTCGGCCCCATCCAGCGACCGTGCGGACATCAGCTCCCCCGTGCGGAGGATCCCCAACCCCTCGTTCAGCTCAGGCCCGATCCCGTTCTGGCCCCCTTCCCCTCTGGTCAGCGAGAGGTAGGCAGTCCGGGCCCCCTGGCCCCGGGCGAGGGCGGTGAGCATGGCCGTGTCCTCATCGTCGGGGTGGGCCCCGATCATCAGGACCCGCTTCTCCCCGTCCAGCTGTCGAAGGAGGAGCCCCGTTTCGACAGCCGCGGCTCCCGGCCCCAGGGCCTGGGCGAAAAGCTGCGCGGGAAGGAGCGCCAACGAAACGGCAAGAAGGGGCTGTGCCAGGCTGCAGTAGGCCCCTCGGAGCCCGGGAATCCTCATGGGCGTAAGGCTACCTCGGGGGGAGATGCGAGGGAAGGAAATGAGGGGGACGCCGCGGGGGGGCCACCAGCTCCGCGATCAAGGTGTCGCCGGGGGGGGGCTGCTGTCGTCCCGGGGTCCCGCGAAGTCCCCTCTCCCACACCCGCAGAAGCCCAACGAAGCTACAGCGATGATCACCCAACGTTGGGGGGGTGAGCCTTCGATCGTTCGCCACGATCCCACCGGCCTTCCGGCCATCGCAAGCCGGGCCTTCCCGGCCGCTCGGGAAGGCCCGCTCATTTGGTTCGAACGGCTGCGCCTCAACCTGACAGACGCAACCGCTTGCATCGGTTCCTCAAGAGTGTTCCTCAGAGAAGATCTTCATTGCGGCACCCATGTCACGGTTCAGAGGGTGATTTGGCGGTTCAAGGGATCGCCGTTCAGAACGTGACATTGAACTCCGCTGTCATGGTCCGAAGAGACGGGTAGGAATTCCCCGCGCCCCGGTTTCGATTCTGGTAGTTCCACGCGCTTTCCGGATCGTTGCCTGCAAAATGCGACAAGGTTAACAAGTCGCGTCCAATGAGGGCCACCGTGGCCGTCTTGATGCCCACGGCGCCCAGCGCCCAACGACTGATCTGGGCGGAGCTCAAGCTGTAGTTGATGGACAGCGCGCGCAGCTTGAGAGAGGTTAGCGGTTGCACGGAGCTGTCGGTGGGCGTGGCCTGCACCTGAAAGTACTCGATCGGCTTCTTCAGCCCCTCGGGCTTTCCGAACTGGTCCATGTCGGGGGCGTGGAAGTTCCCCCACAAGGCCGACGTCGCACCATCGTTTGTGATGGATCCCCCAAGCCACGCCTGGAGGTGCGTATGGATGGAGAGCTGTGAGCCCAGCTGGAACGTGTTGATGCTGCCGATGTTCGTGTGGGTCGCGTCCCCCACGGCCGGCCTCCAGCGCGCTCCGTTGGGCTGGAGGATCCAGATCGGCATGCCGAACTGATAGACGGTACCAAAGTACGCAGCCTCGCGGCCCCAGAGGTTGTCCGTATAGTGGTTCCCTGGACCCACCCAGACGAGCCACCCCTCGTCGTTCACCTCGAACTCGTCGTAATGCTTGGCGACAAGCACGCCCCCCTGGTGGTCGTAGAGGTCTACCGGCTTGTTCATCACGTGGCTCAGCCACTGCTTGTTCATCCCTCCGTTCGCCTTGGTGTCATCGCAGAAGAGGCCGTAGCCGAAATTGAGACAGGGCCACGGCCAATACGTGACCCGGGCCAGCGACCTGTCCGCGACCAGCGTCGAGGTCCAGCGGAAGTTCGACTTCTCCACCACCTGCGCCTCGACGGTGAGCTCGAACGTCTGCCCTACGACCGTCCCGCCGTTCGCCCACTGGTTCGTATAACCCGTGAAGGACGGCACTCTCGCGAACACGAGCTGATCCGTCGTCTTCTGGCGGGCGTAGTTGACCTCGATCCCGTAGCGCTGGGCCACGATCATGTTCACCGAGAACTCCTGCTCCAACGTCTGCTCCGGAGCGAGATTCCGGTTCCCGAGCGCACCCTTCGCGACCCCGGTGGATCCCACCGTCCACGTCTCGTACTGGTCATCGAACAAAGGACGGCCGCCGGCCGTGCCTCGGGAATAGCTCAGCTTGAGCTCGTCCAGGCCCTCGATATTGAACCAGGGCTCCTCGGCCACCCGCCACGCGAACGCCGTCCGGTAGTAATTGTGCCACCGGTTGTCGGGACCGAACACGGAGCTTCCATCTCGTCGCGCGAGAGCGCTTGCGATGTACTTCCCCTCGTAGTCCAAGGCCGTGTCCCAGAGGTATCCCAACGCCTTGGCTTCCTCTCCGTAGGATGTCGCGTCACGAATCTGTCCCAGGTTGATATTCGGCACGCTTTCCACGAAGAAGTTGCTGGCCGTCGACGTGTGGCGATTGTCTTTAGCCGATTCCCAGAGCGCACGGACCGTCGTCCTGGCGTTCACCGCCCCGCCGAAGAGGTCGAAGTTATGCCGGAGCGACATCTGCACTTCCGAGTTGAACGTGTCCGTTGAAGTGCTCCCCAGGCTCATCGAGCCGTCCGACTCAGTGTCAGCGGTCAGCGAGTTCGGCGTCCCCTTGGGAATGTAGGCCCTGGTCTTCCCGTCCTGCCGGTCGTAGCTGACGTTCCCCATGAAAGAGAGCCACGAAACGCCAGCGGGCGTCCACTGGAAGTTCGTCCC
>SHZS01000010.1 GCA_009692105.1 Gemmatimonadota bacterium
TCCTGGAACCCGGGCTACACCTCCTCTTTCATCAGGATCGCCGGGTACGGCTCTCTGCGGACGCGGGATACCGGATCGCGTTCGGCGCCAGGGCAATCCCCGAACTGGCCGGAAACCAATTCCGGGGCCCGGCACTCTCCCTTACCATTCAGGTGGTCCGTGACCCCTGACGGCCGTTGACGAGCTATGCTGTGCAATATCCAAGCCAGTAGTGGGTTCCGGCCGTCTCGCCCCTGAGGATCGGGTATGCGCTTTCTCCACATTGCGGACGTCCATCTGGACACGGCCTTCCGAGGCCGCTCGGAGGCGCTGAGGCGGGAGCTCAGGGAGGCTTCCCGGGCAGCTCTGGGCCGGGCCGCGTCCGTGGCGATCGAACGTCGAGTCGACGCCCTCTTCATCGCTGGAGACCTCTTCGACGGGGAGCACGTCTCGGTGCAGACGGAGCGGTTCCTGCACGCAACGCTCAACCGTCTCGGCGAGACCGGCATCGCGGTGGTCTACGCATCGGGAAACCACGACCCCTCGGGTCCGCCCCACCTGTTTCCGGGCACGGGGTGGCCGGACCACGTGCACTTCCTGGGCACTCCCGAGCCCAGACGGATAGCCATCCATCGCGGCGGCACGGTAGTGGGATACGTTACGGGCGCCGGGCATCCCTCGGCGCACACGAGCGACGATCTCTCCGCCGCCTTCCCTCGTCCGGCAGGCGCGCTCCCGGAAGTTGCGATCCTGCATACTCAGGTCGGCGGAGCGAGGGGAGAGGAGGAGCATCATCGGTACGCCCCCTCCGACCTCGCCCTGCTCCGAACGTCGGGATACGACTACTGGGCACTCGGCCATGTACATACCCGGCAGGCCCTGAACGACGACCCACCCGTGCACTATCCGGGCAACATCCAGGGCCGTACCCCCCGTGAGACGGGCGCGAAGGGCGGGCTCCTGGTCGAGCTGTCCGCACGAGGGGGCGCGAAGGTCGAGTTCGTGGAGCTTGGCGGCGTCCGGTGGGAGACGGTGCGAACGGGCGGCCTCGACAAGGAGGCGTCGGCCTCCGGGGTCGCCCGGGCGATCGAGCGCGCGTGGGAGGGAGCGAGAGACGCGGATCCTGGAGAGGCGCGCACCCGCTGGGTCCTGACCGCCGAGCTCGAGGGCCCCTGCCCTCTCTATCGAGAGCTGACTCGTAGCGAGACCGTCGAAGAGATCGGGGAGGCGGTCCTTTCGTCTCTGGGACTCCTGCATGTAGAGGTCCGAGTCGGAGCGGTTCGCCCGTCCCACCGGGTTGAGGACCACATCGGCCGCGAAGACGTGCTCGGCGAGGCACTCCGCTGGGCCCGGGAGCTTGCGCGCTCTGGAGGTGCGCCTCCTTCGGAGCTCCTAGGGGTGACAGAACATGATCTCGCGGGCACGGCTTCCCAGCTCCATGGAGGGCTCGATCATTACCTGCGGGAGCTCCTCGACAGAGGAGACATCACGCTCCTCGAGACCCTTCTCGGCTCGGACGATCCGTGAGGTTCAGGCCGTGAGGTTCACGCGGATCCAGATCGCCCGGTTCGGCCCCCTCTCCGGGGTCGATACGGGCGGGGATCGGTCCCTCCCCGGTCTGGTCGTCGTGCATGGCCCGAACGAGGCGGGCAAGTCGGCCTTCCATCGAGTGGTCTCCGCCCTCATCTACGGGCTCTATCCGGCAAGCCGGGACAAGAATCCCTTCACGCCGTGGAGCGGGGGAGACATCGAGATCCGGGGGAACGGGGTGCTGGCCTCGGGAGAGGAGTGGGCAATTCACCGGAGGCTCGCTGGCACCCCCCGCGGCGAGCTCGTCCGGGGAAGCGCGGTGGAAGAACTCGGAAACCGGACCCTCCCCTTCGCAGCGCACGTCGATCTGAAGCTCTACGAGGGGGTCTACGGAGTCACGCTAGGTGACATGACGGGGCTGGCAGGGAGCGCGTGGGACGCAGTACGCGACCAGCTCGTGATCGGGATGGGAAGCCGCGATCTACGGGCCCCGCGCGCGGTGATCGCGGAGCTCAGGGCCACCGCCAACCGTCTCTGGCGCCCCAACGAGCGAGGGAGCTCACGCCACCGCGCTCTTCGCGACACCCTCCGCGAGCTCAGGGAGCGTAGGCAAGAAGCGGAAGCCGGAGACCGAGAGCTCCGGGACCTGACGAACGAGATCTCCCGCGTAGAGCGGCATCTCAAGACGCTCCGGGAGCGCAGGGCATCGGCGGCGGAAGGGCTGGAGCGGCTCCGCGAGTTGGTCCCGTTGCGGCGACGCGTCGACCGGCTGGACGAGCTGGAGCGGAGGGTCGGAGACCCGGAGAGTCTGCGGGGCCTTCCGCGCGACCTCATGGACCGGATCCCGGCCCTCACCCAGGCCGTTAGTAGATCGGGAGATCGCCTCCGCGAGGTAGAGACCGAAAGGGTAGGCGCTCTCGCCGCCGAGAAGCGGCGGATCGAGGATCTGCACCGTGAACTCCAGGCCCTCGAAGCCGGCAGGGCCCACCCGCCAACCGGAGTCAGGAAGTGGCCACTCCCCCTCTTGGTCGCGGGACTGATGGGACTCGTCGCCGCGTGGCTGCGAACGGACGTCCTCTTCCTCGCCGGAGCGCCCATCCTCTCCGCAATACTCAGGGCCGTCCCGATCGCGGCCATCGCGCTCGGGATTTGGGCAGCGGCTCAGGACCGCATGCGTCTCGCCGATGCGGCGGAGCGAGCGAGAAAATGGGAGGCCCGGGAACAGGTACTTCGGGATCGGGTCGCGGAGTCCGAAGCTAGCCGGTCCGTCTCGATGAGATCTCTCGAGGAGGCCTTCGCTCCACGCCTGACCGGGGCTCGGGAGCTCTACGAAGAAGATCACCGGAGGCTGGCCGAGATCGAGAGCGCCCTCCGTCGTGCAGGGGGAGGCTCGACCTCCGAGGGGCTCGAACGCGTCGAGGCGCGGCTCAAGGATCTCGAGCACCTCGAGCGCTTGCGCGAAGAGCTAGAGCGGGACGCCGGCAGTCTCCGGGAGCTGAAGGAACGCATCGACGCCGCCGAGCGGACGACCGAGGGATGGATGCGGGCCTCAGACCTGCTGGTCAGGGAACTCCCCCGCCTCGCGAAGCTCGACCGGGAGGTCGAAGAGACGGCTCGGCAGGAGACCCGCCTCCGGGAGAGGATCGAGCAGGCCTCGCGGGAGGAGACCGTGGATCTGGTGGAGGGCCGGATCCTGGATGTGGAAGAACGGATGTCCGAAGTGGAGAAGGAACGGGACCGGAGCTTCGTGTTGGCTCGACTCCTCGAGTGGGCCGAGGACCGGTTCCGCTCCCAGCACCAACCCGATCTGCTCCTCCGCGCAGCGGGATACCTCTCTTCCATCACCGCCGGACGGTACGGGTCGATCCTGGCGGGTGTCGGGGACGGCCAGCGCGACCTGAGTCTCGAGGCGGGCCATCTTCCGCATCCGACTCCGGTTGCCGATCCTCTCTCGACCGGCCTGCGTGAACAGGTATACCTCGCGTTCCGGCTTGCCATCGTGGATCACCTGGACCAGGGCCGGGAGCCGCTCCCACTCCTTCTCGATGAAGTGCTCGTGAACTGGGATCCCGAGCGGCGCTCGCGGGCACTCCGCCTGCTCGTGGAGGTCTCCCGCACTCGTCAGGTCTTCGTCTTCACCTGCGATCCACACATCGCTGCGGAGGTTGCCGCGATCGGTGGACGCGAGATCCCCCTCCCGTCGCCGGACGGCTCGAAGTGGGTGGGGCCCGGAGGATGATCGGGGCGACCCATGGGCGAGTGGCCGAGGCCCCCGGGGGATTGCCCCCGACGGAGCCTCGCCTCGCGGCGAAAATTCGATAGCTTTCTGGCGGCGCCGAACCTCCCCCGCGGGGGAGCCCCGCGAACCGCAGAGGAGAGGAGGCCTCTCAAGGCCGCCGCGATGTCGATTTCCAGCTTATTCGACGGATACAATGCAGGGTACGCGCAGGAGCTGTACGAAAAGTACGTACGCAATCCCGAGTCCGTCCCACCGCAGTGGCAGACGATCTTCTCCCGGAGCCTCGAAGAGCTCCAAGCCGCCGGTCTCCTCATCCCGGATGCCCTCCTCCTAAACGGGGGCATGCCTCGCCGAGCCCCGGTAGCGGCCACGGCGGAGCGTCGACTCCTCCCACGGATCGCCAGGGCCACCTCCCTGATCCAGGCGTTCCGAGATCACGGGCACCAGATGGCCCGGATCGATCCCCTCGGGTCGGAGCCTCCTGGCCACCCCCAGCTGGACCCTGCCTTCTTCGGGACCTCGTTGGGAGATCTCGCTGCCATCCCTACCTCTCTCGTTCTCGAGGGAAGTGGGGATCAGCCGCTCTCCGAGACGCTACAGCGGCTGAGGGGGATCTACTGTGGGTCGGTCGGATACCAGTTCGAGCATCTCGAGGACCCTGAGAAGGTCCGGTGGCTGTGGGCCGAAGTCGAGTCGGGACGCCACGCGCAGCCGATGAGGAATGCGGAAAAGCTCCGCCTCCTGGAGCGACTTTCCCAGGTCGAGGGGCTGGAGCACTTCCTTCAACGGGCCTACCTCGGACAGAAGCGCTTCTCGATCGAGGGAACGGACATGCTCGTTCCCATGCTCGATCTGGCCATCGAGGGAGCGGCTGCCACCGGCGGGAAAGAGGTCGTGCTCGCGATGGCGCATCGGGGACGACTGAATGTCCTCACGCACATCGTGGGAGTCGAGAGCGCCTCTCTTCTTCGGGAGTTCGAGGGCACGGCGCAGGAAGGTGGAGGGCCGACCATTGGAATGCCTAGTACCGGAGACGTGAAGTACCACCACGGGGCGCAGGGCGAGTACGGGCTCCGGAACGGCTCGCGCATCCGGGTCACCCTGGCGCCGAACCCGAGTCATCTCGAGTTCGTGAACCCCGTGGTCGCGGGAATGGCGCGCGCCCTCCAGTTCTCAGGCCCGGGCAAAGTCAACCGGCGGGACGAAGCATCCGTGGTGCCGCTTCTCATCCACGGAGACGCCGCCTTCGCAGCGGAGGGCGTGGTGGCCGAGTCGCTGAACCTGGCGAGGCTCGAGGGCTTCGCCGTGGGCGGCACTGTGCACCTCATCGTGAACAACCAGGTGGGGTTCACGACAGATCCTTCGGACGGTCGCTCTACACGGTACGCATCCGACCTCGCGAAGGGATACGACATTCCGGCTCTGCATGTGAACGCGGACGATCCAGAAGCGTGCCTTTCGGCAGTGCGTCTGGCCATGGCCTATCGGGCCAAGTTTCGCGACGACGTCCTGATCGACCTCGTGGGATATCGCCGCTATGGGCACAACGAGGGGGATGAGCCGTCCTACACCCAGCCTCTGCTCTATCGGAAGATCGAGGGCCATCCCACGGTTCGCGCCCGGTGGGCGGACCGGCTGGTGTCGGAACGGATCGTCACGGAGGACGAGGCTCGACGGAGGCAGGATGCGGTCGCCGACACCCTCCGCAGGGCGCAGGAGCAGGTTCAACAAGAACAGGTTCAGAAGGACGTCCCGGAGAACGGAGATGCTGGGCCGGCTCCGGCCCCGACGCCGCCCGTTGTAAGCGACCTCCGGGAGCCTGAGCTGTCGTCCGTCACCACGTCCGTTCCCCTCGACGTCCTTTTCCAAGTCAACAGAGAATCCCTCTCGATTCCGGATGGGTTCTCGGTCCACCCGAAGCTCAAGCGCCAGCTCGACCGCCGAAGGGCAGACTTCGGGCCGGAGACGCGGCTCGACTGGGCACACGCGGAGACTCTCGCGCTGGGCTCGCTCCTCCTCGACGGGATTCCGGTCCGCCTCACGGGGCAGGACACGCAGCGCGGCACCTTCTCGCAGCGGCACCTCGTGCTCCACGACATCGAGACCGGGGCTCGGGTCATGCCGCTCGCCTCGGTAGGCCGCGCGCGCCTCGAGGTCTACAACTCACCCCTGTCGGAGACGGCGGTCCTTGCCTTCGAGTACGGCTACTCCGTGGCCGCCGAGGAGGACTTCGTTCTCTGGGAAGCCCAATTCGGCGACTTCGTGAACGTGGCCCAGGTCGTCGTGGACCAGTTCATCGCCTCCGGACGCACGAAGTGGGGGCAGCAATCGCGGCTGACCCTCCTCCTTCCCCACGGATCCGAAGGGCAGGGACCCGAGCACTCGTCCGCTCGACTCGAGCGCTTCCTCCAGATCGCTGCGGAGGACAACATTCGCGTCGCATATCCGTCCACCCCGGCACAGTACTTCCACCTGCTCAGGCGGCAGGCCCACTCTACTCCCCCGCGTCCGCTGATCGTGATGACTCCGAAGAGCCTCCTCCGGCTCCCCGAGGCGAGCTCATCTGCGAGGGAGCTGGCGGATGGAGTATTCCACCCGGTTATTGCCGACCACACCCACCCAGGCGAGACCGAGGAGGTCACGCGCCTGGTCTTCTGTTCCGGCAAGGTGTTCTACGACCTCGTCGCGGCGCAGGGACGGGAGGCCCTCGAGCACGTCTCCGTCGGTCGGATCGAGCAGCTCTATCCGTTCCCGATGGCCGAGGTGGCCGAGCTCGTGAATCGGCATCCCGGCACCAAGGAGTTGATCTGGGTCCAGGAGGAGCCGCGGAACATGGGTGCCCTCGCCTACATCGGTCCGCTCCTGCGGAGCGTGGTCTCGAGGGAGATCCCGCTCCGCCATGTGGCCCGCCCGGAGCGGGCGAGCCCTGCCGAGGGGCGGTCGCGGAGCTACCGGATCTCGCAGGAGAGGATCGTCCGGGAAGGGCTCGGGCTCTAGCAGGTCGCTGAAGGAGTACGGGGGGGCGCGCGCAGGGGGTTACCTCGGGCACTCCGCGCCCTCGGTGAACTCGCCAAGTGCGGGCCAAGTCAGGGGAGCGTGCGGGTCGCTCGGTTGCGAGTCTCAGACGAGGAAGGACGACGAGGGCGATGCTGAAGCATCGGGGAGGAGTCATGACGACGTATCAGCCCATAACCCCCCTGCGCCCGGAGGGTTACGGCGGCACGGGGCCATCTCCGGCGTTGGCGCTCCTCGACGTAACGCAGGGCTATGCCGTCGTCGCGCCGCCTGGGAGCTGGCCCCGTGGCGCTCGTAACGCGCCCCCCCGTATTCCTTCAGCGACCTGCTAGGCTCCGGCCACCGCTGCGTTCGCAATGGCCCACCCACTCCCGTTCCCGATCCCGCTCGACCGGCCGCTCGCCCTCCTCGACATGGAGACGACGGGCCTCCGGGTCGGTGTGGATCGAATCGTCGAGCTGGCTATCATCCGGCTGGCGCCGAACGGGGACGTATCCGAGCGAATAAGGCGCTTCAACCCTGAGATGCCCATCCCTCCGGAGGCGAGCCGCATCCATGGAATCACGGATACCGACGTCGCGGAGGAGTCTCCCTTCGCGGTGCGCGCGAGGAGCCTGGCCCAGTTCCTGGATCGCTGTGACCTGGGAGGGTTCAACCTCCGGCGCTTCGACCTCCCCGTCTTGCTCGCCGAGTTCCGCAGGGCCGGAGTCCCGTTCGACGTTCGAGGACGCAGGCTCGTGGACGTGCAGACGATCTTCCATCGCGAAGAGCCCCGGGACCTCGGGGCCGCCGTGCGCTTCTATCTGAGCCGCGAGCTCGAGGACGCCCACTCTGCTCTCGCGGACATTCGGGCCACGGCGGCGGTCCTCTCCGCGCAGTTGGAGCATTATCCCGAGCTTCCCCGCGACCTTGCGGGCCTCCACGCCTACTGCGACGAAGTGCGCCCCTTCGAGACTGAGCTGGACCGCTGGTTCGTGAACACCGAGGAGCACGGGCTCGTCTTCCGCCGCGGAAAGCAGAGGGACCGGCCCCTCTCCGAGGTTGCTGTGACCAACCCCGACTACCTCCAATGGATGGTGGCGACCGACGACATGGACGGCGAGGTGAAGGACGCGGTGCGGCGTGCCCTGGAAGGGACCATACCCAATGGACCGCTCCCCTAGGATTTCGTGGAACGCGGCATCTTCGGTGAGTCACCCCGGAGGAAGGCGCTCCCCGCTCCGGAGCGCGTCGAGCCCGAGTTGCAGGGCCAGCGCTCGATCCACGGCCGCCATGTTCAGCGAGGATGAGTGGGCGCCAGCTCCCGCTCCACCCTCTCACGAAACCGATCCGAGAGCGCACGGAAGAACGGGCCCGGCCCGCCGGACCCGATCGCCCGCCCCTCCAAGCGGATGATCGGAACGATCTCTCGGACGGACGAGGTGAGAAGAAGCTCGGAGGCCCCATCCAACTCCTCGACACGGAGCCCGCGCTCTTCCACCTGGACTCCCATCCCTGTCGCTTCGTCCAGGATGACGGCCCGCGTGATCCCCGCGAGCGCCCCCTGGGGAAGTCCCGGAGCTACCAGCAGTCCACCCACCACGGCAATTAGGTTCGACGCCGATCCCTCGACGACGAGATCCGCGGAGTTCCGGAGGAGCGCCTCCTCCGCACCTGCTGAGTGCGCGAGGCGGACGGCCTGGATCCGCTCCAGGTACCCGATCGTCTTGAGCCCAGAGATGAGCGCCCGCTCGTCCACCCGACCGCGGAGGACGGCGCGGAGGCCCACGAGTGAAGCGGGTTCGTCTCGCCCTTCGACCGGACGAATCCCGATCAGGAGACGACCACTGGCCTTCTCAGGGGGAGCGAGCCCGAAACCGGATCCGCGGGTGAGGGTGATCCGGAGGGCCCCGTCCCTGCCCTTCCAGGAGACAAGCGCTTCGTCCACGCGGGAGCGGAGCTCCCCTGGCACCGGGATTCCAACGACCCCCGCTCCGTGCGCGAGGCGGTCCAGATGGGCATCCAATCGGAAGGCCCTGCCCCGATAGAGCCGGACCGTCTCGAACAGTCCATCGCCCAGGAGCATCCCGCGGTCGTCGGAGGGGATCCATGCTTCCGTCCCAGGCGCCGCTTGCCTCATCGTCCGCCGGCCGGAGAGAGCTTCCGTCGAGGGCCCCGGTCCGCGCCCACAACCGGAGATCCGAGCGCCAGGAAGCTTCGGAAGATGCCCTCTCCTCCCGGAGTCAGAATCGACTCGGGATGGAACTGGACGCCCCAGACCGGATGGGATCGATGCCTAAGGGCCATCAGCTCCCCGTCGGGCGTCCATGCCTCGGCCACTAGCGTCGGCGGAAGGGAAGCCGCGCTCACGGAGAGAGAGTGATAGAGCCCACCGGCGAAAGGCGAAGGGAGGCCGGAAAGGATCCCCGAGCCGCGGTGGACGATCGGGACCGCCCTCCCATGCGCTGGGTCCGGCGACGGGATGATTTCTCCTCCATACGCCTCGGCCACCACCTGATAGCCGAGGCAGATCCCGAGAACGGGGATGCGCCCGTCGAGCGTGCGCACCAGATCGAGGCTGATCCCTGCCTCCGACGGAGTGCAGGGCCCTGGCGAGATGACGAGGTGGGAAGGAGCCCAGCCAATCGCCTCCTCGACGGACAACGCGTCGCTCCGACGCACCTCCACCCGCGCCCCGAGCTCCCGAATCGAGCGGGCCACATTGTGGACAAAGGAGTCGTAGTTGTCGAGCAGGAGGATCATGTCATCACATTAGCGATACGGAGGAACCACGAGGAGGGCCGGGGAAGCGGGCCAGGTGGCGGACCCCAGACGCGGCTCAGGCAGCTCCGATGGCCCGCACGAACGCGAGGGCCTTCTCCTCCGTCTCCTGCCACTCCGCTTCCGCGTCCGAAGGAAGGGTGATTCCCGCCCCGGTTCCGTAGCTCGCGCGGCCGTCCCTGACGACAGCGGTCCGAATGGCCACGGACAGGTCCATGGATCCGTCAAAGGAGAGGATGCCCAGCGCGCCCGTATAGACGCCACGGCGGACCGGCTCCAGTTCGGACAGGATCTCCATCGCTCGGATCTTCGGCGCGCCCGTGATGCTCCCTCCCGGAAAGGTCGCGCGGAGGAGATCCACGGCCCCGGCAGCTGGCTCGAGGACGCCCGTAACGGACGAGACGAGGTGGTGCACCGTAGGAAGGGTCTCGAGTTCTGCGAGGCGCGGCACCCGAATCGAGCCCGCCCGACAAACGCGGGAGAAATCGTTTCGGAGGAGGTCCACGATCATCACGTTCTCCGCCCGGTCTTTCGCGCTCGCTGCAAGCGCGGCGCTCAACGCTCTGTCCTCCTCCTCGTTCTTCCCCCGCGGAGCCGTTCCCTTGATCGGGCCGGTCCGCACCTTCCCATCGCGCACCGAGAGGAAGAGCTCGGGCGAGATGGACGCCACCTCGCCCTCTCCCGTATCAAGGTAGGCCGAGAACTCCGCCGGGCTCTCGGCCAGAAGCCTGCGGTAGAGCTCCTCGCCGGAGATCTGGGTCGGGGCGTCGATCCGTCGGGTCAAGTTTGCCTGGAACAGGTCGCCGGCCCTCACGTAGGCCCGGATCCTTTCGACGCGTGTGAGAAACTCAGATCGGGAGAGGGCGGAGGTGAGCGGCACCCGCCCACCCGAAGCGGTTCCGGCCGGCGGTGTCCCGGCCCCGGTGGACACAGCGGTCTTCCCCTCCTCATGCAGCCGCGCGCAGATCGCCTGCAGGCGATCCATCCCCTTCCCATCTCCGCGATCGGCTCCGGTCGCGATGCAGCGCCCGGACACCCGGTCCCAAACCACTGCGCAGTCGTAGACGCCGAACCAAGCCTCCGGCATCCCCAGGTCGTCAGGGGGAGGTGCCGGGAGCCGCTCCAGGTAGCGCCCGCACTCGTACGAAAGGAAACCGACCATACCACCAGAGAACGGGCCGACCCCAGGGGACGGAGTCGAGCCGAAGCGCGCGAGTAGCTGTTCCAGGCCGGTGAAGGGGTCCGAGATGATCGGCCCGGCGCGCGCACCATCGCCCTCCAGTACGCGCGTCTCGCCCGCTCTCGTCACGAGGACCGCACGAGGGACTGCGGCGAGGAAGGAGTATCGCCCGCGGGGGCCCGCACTGTGGAGCAAGACCCGCCCGGGGAGCCCCTCGAGACGTCCGAGCGCTTCCGTGGGACTGGGGGCGTGAGGAAGCTCCACGGCCGCGAGCTCTCCCGTGGCAGCGCCGGTCGGAGACCTACGCAAACTATCCTCTTCCTGGCTAGCAGGTCGCTGGAGAAGTACGGCGAGGCCCTGGGTCCCGATCGTACCCCGCACCGGGGGGGTGCAGCAAGACGGTTATCGCGGTATCCTTACAGGCCATGCTTACCGGGCTGCTCCAGGCACACTCCGCTCTCAGGTATGTCGTCCTCCTCGCCGGGGCACTCGCCGTCGCATGCTCGCTATTTTTGGTAGTGACACGACGACCCTACGATCGGCGCGTCCGGATCGCTTCCTCGTTCTTTGCTGGACTCCTTCATCTTCAGGTGCTCTTCGGATTCGTGCTCATCGTCTCGGGGCGCTTCTACCCGCAGCTGATCGGACACCTGTTCATGACGCTCGCAGCGGCGGTCGCGGTTCAGGTTCCGATATCCGTGATGAGGCGCCGCCCGCCGGAGGAGAGACGCCCGATGCCGCACCTAGTGGGAGCTGCCGTTGCGCTCGCCCTCATCTGGGGCGGGGTGGCGGCAATCGGGCGGGGGATCTTCGAGCACACCTTCTTCTGATCACACCGCGCGGACTGCGACCTCCCGTCCGGCGCATTCCCATGGGCGGGCGGAGGTAGGACCGAGAGGGTCTGCGGACGACCCCCAGGCAGAGCCGATGCCCGAGGATCTGAACGAAGCCGGCCCTTCACCCACCCCTTCTGACTCGTCGCCGCGGAAGCCGTCGGCCAGCGGGGGGCCGCTTGGACTCGTAATGGGGGGCGGCGGCGCACGGGCAGCCTATCAGGTCGGGTTCCTCCGAGCGCTCGCTAGGGTCAGGCCGGAGCTCGAGATCCCGATCATCACCGGCATCTCGGCCGGCGCGATCAACGCCACCCACCTGGCCGCACACCCGGGGACATTCGCAGAAGCCGTCGAGGACCTGGCGAAGCTCTGGGAGTCGCTCACCCTGGCGCAGGTCTTCGAGGTGAGCGGGAGATCGCTAGCCCTGAACGCTCTCCGTTGGGGGCTACAGCTCGTGTCCGGCGGCCTGACGGGTCCGCCCCGGATGCGAAGCCTCGTGGACACTACGCCCCTCCAGCGCTTTCTCACCCGCGCGGTGACCGACGGGACCGGTGCGATCCCGGGCATCCAGGAGAAGATCCGATCGGGCCGACTGAGGGCCCTGGCCGTGAGCACATCCTCCTACTCGACCGGCCAGTCGATCACCTGGGTGCAGGGCGAAGGCGTCTCGGAGTGGTCGCGCCCCCAGCGGCGGGGGAAACTCACCACGATCCGACTCGAGCACGTCCTGGCGTCGGCTGGGATCCCGGTCTTCTTCCCGGCCGTGCAGATCGGAACGGAGTGGTACAGCGACGGGGCGCTCCGGCTCTCCGCCCCGATCTCTCCCGCGCTCCACCTGGGCGCCGAGCGCGTTCTCGCGATCTCGACCCGGTTCGATCCGCTCGCCCATGAGGCGGACCAGCCGATGATCCAGGCCTATCCACCCCTGGCCCAGGTGATCGGCGCTCTCATGAACTCGGTCTTCCTGGATATGCTGGACCAGGACGCGTGGAGGGTCGAGACGATGAATACCTTGCTCCAGCAACTACCCGTCGAGAACCGTGCGGACCTCAGGGTCGTGCGCCTCCTCACTCTACATCCGTCTCGGGATCTAGGTCGCCTCGCCCGAGAGTTCGAGTCGGGGCTTCCCCGCGTCTTCCGCTACCTGCTCCGCGGCCTGGGGACACGGGAGACCGAGAGCCCCGACATCCTCTCCTTCCTGCTCTTCGATCCGAGCTACATCCGCCTTCTGATGGAGATGGGCGAACGGGACGGAGCCGCAAGAATCGGAGAGGTCGAGGATCTCCTCGCCACTCCCTGAGCACACGGAGCACGCGCTAGTGGGCGCGGCGTAGAACGATCTCCACCTCCGCATCGCCCTCCTCCAGGTTTTGCAGCCGGATCTTGCCGCCCTGCGCCCCTACGACTCTCCGCGCGTGCGTGAGCCCCAGCCCCAAGGCATCCGAATCCGAGCTCCAGAACGGCTCAAACGCCCGCTCCAGCGCCTCCCGGCCAAACCCGGGACCGCGGTCGCGGACCCGGAGGCGCACGTCTGCCCCGTCCTCCTCGGCGAATACGTCCACAGTCTGCCCTCCGCCGAACCGCCCGGCGTTCACCAGGATCAGATAGACGACGTCCCTGAACCCTTCGGGCTGCAAGTGCACGGGCACCGCCCCCGACGGACCCGAGAACCGGACGGGGACACCCGTCTCGAGCGTGTAGTCCCGGGTGACGGATCGGACGAGCGACGACAGGTTCTCGGTCCGTACCTTCTCGTTTCGATCGCACCTCGCGAAGAATGCGAGGTCCTTCAGAGCATTTGCTGCGTCCTCGACCCTGGGGCGGAACTCCCCATCGGCCAGGGCCGCGTTCAGAGGGGGGAGGACGGTCTCGACCAGGAACCGGAAGAGCCCGCGGAGCGCCTGCTCACCGGGATCTTCCCTGGACCAAGAGACGGGGCGCCACCCCCTTGCCAGCGCCAATCGCAGGGTCAGAATCTCCGGTGGATCCCCCGGCGCGGAATCCTCGAGCTTGGCTCCCCCTTCGACCTCTTCGGCAAGTCGCTCGACTGCGCCGGGGCATACGTTCGGCCGGCGCCGAATGAAGAGGAAGATCGCAAGCCCCGCGAAGGCCGCGGCCAGGATCCAGGGAATGATCTGCATAGGGAGCCCTTTCCCTCGCAAGCCGTGTCAGTTCGCTCGCCACACCGGGGGCGGAGCCCGCCCCGTTTGCCGATCCCGCGCCAGGACCCGTATCCTGACCGGATGTCCGCGCTCGACCGCCTCACCCACCTTCTCGCCCAGAGCGTGGACGCCGGCAATCCCCCCGCCCGGCAGGTCTTCGAGGCCCTGGCCCGAACCCGTACGATCGCGGTCGTGGGCCTCTCCCGCGACCCCGACAAGGCCGCGAGACGGGTACCGTCCTACCTGGCCACGAAGGGATACGACCTGATTCCCGTGAACCCCAAGGCGGACAGGATCTTGGGGCGGGAAGCACTGGACCACCTCGATCGTGTTACCGACCCGGTGGACCTCGTACTCGTCTTTCGGCCGTCCGCCGAAGCGGGAGCTGTCATCGATGCCGCCGCCGCGCGACCCGAGGCACCCACGATCTGGCTGCAGGAGGGGATCCGTGCGGATCTCGAGGCCGAGCGGGCCCGAGGGCGGGGCCTCACCGTGGTCCAAGACCTCTGCATCTTCAAGGTCCATCGGGCCGTCGAGGCCGAGCTCCCGGTCCACGGGCCCGCGGCACGGGGGTAACACCGCCCGGTCATTGGTGGCGCCGCCTGGTCATTGGTGGCGCCGCCTGGTCATTCCAGGGCCTGGACCACCTCATCTGCGTGACCCTTCGGCCGGACCCGCCGCCACACGCGCTCGACCTTCCCGCTTGCGTCGATGAGGAAGGTGCTCCGCTCGATCCCCCAGTACTTCATCCCATACATGCTCTTCTCCTTCCAAACGCCGTAGGCCTCGGCCACGGCGTGATCCTCATCGGCAAGGAGCGGGAAGTTCAGCTGAAACTTGCGCTTGAACTTCTCATGGGAGGCCACCGGATCGGGGGAGATGCCGAGGACCACGGCTCCTGCCTCGCTCACGCGGGGGAGTGAGTCCCGGAAGTCGCAGGCCTGGACCGTGCAGCCGCTGGTGTCGTCCTTCGGATAGAAGTACAGAACCACCTTCTTGCCGCGCAGCTTCGAGAGCCGCACGCGAGACCCGTCGTCCGCGGGGAGATCGAATGAAGGGGCCTTGTCATGCTCGCTAACCATGGGCCTCCTCGGTGGATACAGGGACTGCACTGGACGGGGGGAGCGCCGAGCTCTCGCGCACATCCCAGACGCATAGGTCGTGGCCGTGGGCCCGGCACCTCGGGTGGTGGACCTCCCCGGGGGCGTCCATGGAGCCCTCGAGGATCGCCTGCGAAAGCCCGGTCACCACGGCGCACACCTCGCCGCCGGGGTCTCCCTCTAGGAGCAGGTTTGTCGGGGCCTCGAGCCTGAACGGGGCACTCACGGTGGTTATGACGGGTTGCCCGAAGAGCGCTCGGAGCCGCCTCACGACCGCGCGCCGAGCCAGAGCGTACGCGGCTCCTCGCGGAAGGAGGCGCCGCCAACCGGAGCTGGCGCCAGCAGATCGGAGCGACCGGCCAACCTGACGGAACAGCTCCTCCGAGTCGGGGCGGCGGGTGACTAGCCGGATCAGGTCCCGCACCTCCGACTCCGGGATACGGCGCAGGCGCCGCACGTCCTGCTCGTACCTGCGTATCTGGGAATCCACGACTTCGGAGAGCCCGAAGCGGCGGGGGAGCGTGAGGGTCAGATCTTCGTCGTCCAGCACCTCCCCTGGCCGGTCGTATTCTCTGACCGTCAGGAGGAGCGCGAGCGCCACCCGTGCCTGCACCCTACTGCCAGCGCCCTGCGCCGGAGCAGAGGGGGAGACGCCGTGTTCTGATTCCATGTCGCAACCAAGGAGGGGATTCGGTCGGGTAATCTCGTGGCCCCGACCTACCGGGGCAACGACTGTCCCTCCATGAGGCGGTACCCGTCGGAAAGCGGCTCCCGACCTTGAATCTCAGGGTACGTACCCCCATATTGCGTAACGTTTACCGCTCGTGAGCGTGACCCATTTTTCTTCCGGGGTAGCGGAAGGGGCCCGTGACCAAACCAGGTGCGGCGCCCCTTTTTTCCTCCCCCTGTCTAGTCCCGTTCACCCGAGCCATGGACCCATTCCGAAATGTCTGAGCGTTCCGAGGGTCGCCGTGATCTGCCCCGTCCGCTGGGGCTTCGAGATCCGGATCTCGAAGCGATGCCTGACGAGGAGTTGGTGACCGCCCACCTGAGCGGTCGCACCGGTGCCTTCCAGGAACTCTTCAATCGGTACCGGGATCGCCTCGTCCACTTCATCACCCGCAAGACGGGCGACGCCGACCGCGCTCAGGATCTCGTGCAGGAGGCGTTCATCCGCGTCACCCGGCACCTGCACCGCTTCGACACCAGCAAGAAGTTCTCGACCTGGGTCTACACGATCGCGAGCAACCTCTCCAAGAACGAGCTCCGCAACCGGTCGCGAAGCCCGCTGGTGCTATTCCAGCGGCTGACCAGCAATTGGGACGAAGACCACAGGCCGCTTCAGTTCGAAGACACGAGCATGCGTCCCGATGACCTGTATCGGAAGAGGTTCCTGCAGCGAATCGTCGAGGACACCGTCGAGGAGCTCCCAGAGCACCATCGGTTGGTCTTCCGTCTCCGAGAGTTGGAGGGGAAGAGCTACGAGGAGATCGCCGAGATCACGGGCGTGAACCTCGGCACGGTGAAGAGCCGGTTGCACCGGGCCAGGCACTCGTTCGCCCAGCGGATCGAGCATCTCCTGAACTAGCGAGCCGGCGGATCATCGCGTCCCGCCAGCTCCTGACTGCCCAGCTCCTACCCGCCCAGCTCCTACCTGCCTGGTTTCTCCCCAACCGATGTTCGAGTCGCTCGTTCAGGCCTTCCGACAGGCCATCGTCAACTTCCGGACCGAGTTGCATCGAGGGGATCCCCCAGAGATCGCCGAGCCAAGCCTGAGGGCCATGGCACGCGACGTCGCGCTCATGGCCGCGCGCTACGAGATGCTCAAGGCCCAGGCCAGGGCCACGACCACGGAGGCGGAGGGCGAGGACCAGAAGGCGGAGACCTGCCTCCGGCGGCTGGAGCTGGCCCGTGAGATCGGGGACGAGGAGACCGCCCGGGTGGCGGCCGGTTTCCAGGAGCGACACCTCCGCCGCCGTGGTCTCCTCACCGAGAAGGCGAAGCTCTTCGAGAGGGAGGCCAGAGACCGGGAGGTGGAGCTGGAGGAGATGAAGGACCGCTTCCGCGAGACGCTGCGCGCCTGGGAGACTTCTTCGACGGACCCCGGCCCGTCCGGGGGAGCATAGGCACCGGGTGGCCACGCACCGACGTAGCGTCTAGATTTCCGCGGAATTTCAATTCGCCGACCCTTCCGACACATCGCGCGCACATGGAAAACTGGATCGGTGTGGGAGTCTGGATCGTACTTGGCGCCCTCGTCGGCCTCACCATGAAGGTGGTCGTGCGTCACCCCGATGAGCAGCCGGGCCACACCCTCCTACTCGTCATCTTCGGAGCGTTTGGAGCCCTGATCGGGGGGATGCTCGGCGTCGGGTTCTTCCACTTCGAAGACCCCAGGTCACTCAGCGCCGGAGGGATGGCGGGCGCGCTCGCCCTGAGCACGCTCCTCACCTGGCTCTACCGCTGGGGCGCCCGCGCCCTGATCTGACCCTCAGGGGGGCGGACGATCATGCGGCCGACCGGGGCCGGAGCGCGCCGAATCACACCCAGCGAGTCGGTACGTTTCCGGGAAGAGCTTTACGAGTTCCTCCGCATCCCCTCGGTCAGCGCACGCTCAGAGTTCCGGCATGAGATGCGCCGGGCGGGAGCGTGGATCGTCGAGACGCTGCAGCGAGCCGGCTTCGGCGCGGAGCTCCTCGACACCGCGGGCCATCCCCTGGTCCTCGGTGAGTGGCGTAAGGCAGGGGCGGGGGCGCCCACCCTCCTGATCTACGGTCACTACGACGTCCAACCTGCCGAGCCGCTAGAGCTCTGGACATCGCCGCCATTCGAGCCCGTGACGCGGGAAGGCCGGATCTATGCGCGGGGGGCGGCGGACGACAAAGGGCAGATCTTCCTGCACCTGAAGGCACTCGAGCTGCTCCTTCGGGACCAGGGCTATCTCCCCGTGAATGTCGTCGTCCTGATCGAGGGTGAGGAGGAGATCTCATCCCCACATCTCCTCCCCTTCGTGGAAGCAAGCCGTGAACGGCTGGCCGCCGACGCGGTCCTCATTTCCGATTCGGCCATGTTCGCCGCCGATCGTCCTTCCTTGCTCTACTCCCTGAGAGGAATCGCCTACTTTGAACTTCGCGTGCGCGGTGCACGGGGCGACCTCCATTCCGGGAGCTACGGCGGCGCGGTTCCGAACGCCGCAACTGAGCTGGCAAGGATCCTCGCGACCCTTCATGGCACCGACGGTCGTGTGGCCATCCGGGGATTCTATGATGGGGTCGTCCAGCACGATGCGACGAGCCGCCGTGCGATCCAGGAGCTCCCCTTCCTAGACGAGGAGTTCATGGATGAAGCCGGCGTGCGTGCCCTGAAGGGCGAGCTGGGATTCTCCACCCTGGAGCGGCTCTGGACCCGACCGACGTGCGAGATAAACGGGATTCTCTCGGGCTACACGGGTGAGGGCGCCAAGACGGTCCTCCCGTCCCATGCCATGGCGAAGGTGAGCTTCCGCCTCGTTCCCGAGCAGGAACCGGCGCAGATCGCGTCCCTATTCCGCGAGCACGTGAAGCGCGTCGCCGCACCGGGGATCGAGGTAGATGTGCTCGACCTGCACGGCGGAAGGCCTTGGCGGGCTCATGCCGAGGGGCGCTTCTTCGAGGCGGCTCGAGGCGCACTCGAGGAAGTCTTCGGGGTGGAGCCCGTCCTCACCGGGGATGGCGCGTCGATCCCGATCGTCACCGAGCTGGAGCGGGTCCTTGGAGCACCCGCGGTGCTCATGGGATTCGCCCTGCCGGGTGCGAATATGCACGCGCCCGACGAATGGTTTCCCGAAAGCCACATCGAAAAGGGAATCGCGACGCTACTCTCGTTCTACGGGCGGCTCTGAGCTCAGCGCGGCGAGCCCACCATGACCCCGGCCCTGAGGAGCGCTCGGGCCTTGTTCAGCGTCTCCTCGTACTCCGCGTTCGGGTTGGAGTCCGCGACGATTCCGGCCCCAACCTGCATGAAGGCCCGGTCTCCAATCACGACTACGGTCCGGATCGCGATCGCGGTATCCATGGACATCCCGCCATATCCCAAGTAGCCAACCGCCCCCGCGTAAGGCCCGCGGCGCGTCGGCTCCAGCTCCTCGATGATCTCCATCGCCCGGATCTTGGGCGCGCCCGAGACCGTCCCCGCCGGGAAGCACGCCCGGAGCACGTCCATCGCACCCAGCCCGTCGCGGAGGTCACCATCCACCTGCGAACACATGTGCATTACGTGCGAGTACCGCTCCACGACCATGAGCTCCGGGACCCGCACCGTCCCGAAGCTCGCCACGCGCCCGACATCGTTCCGTCCCAGGTCCACGAGCATGCGATGCTCGGCCAGCTCCTTCTCGTCGGAGAGGAGCTCTTCCCCGAGCCTCCGATCCTCTTCGGGATCCTTCCCCCGGCGTCTAGTGCCGGCGATAGGACGGACCGTGATCGTTCCCCCTTCTACGCGAGCGAGCACCTCGGGCGACGATCCGACGAGAGTGACGCCATCCATCTCGAGGAAGTAGAGATAGGGGGAAGGGTTCAGGGATCGGATCGCTCGGTACAGGTCGAAGGGCGACCCCTCGAGCGTGATCCCGAGCCGCTGGCTCAAGACGACCTGAAAGGCATCCCCGGCGAGGATGTACTCGTGGATCCGCCCCACCCGCTCCTCGTACTCCTCCCGCGTCATGGTGCTGGTGAAGGGCGGATCCTCCGGAGGCTCGGCTCTGAGGCTCAGGGCTGGAGGAGCGCTCTCCGACCCCAGGCGCTCGATCAGGCTCCGAATCGCCGTCCGGGCCTCCTCGTATCGCTCCCGCAGCGCCTCCCGCGACAGCCCAGGCGCCACGGGAACGGCCCGGATCGCCATGGCGCGGCCCAGCAAGTTGTCGATGGCGAGGACCACGTCGGTGAAGACGAGGAGGGCGTCGGGGATCCCCAGGTCATCGCGGGCGATCACGGGAAGCCGCTCGATCTGCCTGACGACGTCATAACCGAAGAACCCCACCGCCCCGCCCCAGAAACGGGGCACGCCAGGCACTGTGGCCGGCGTCCACGCCCGGAGGCGCCGGTCCAGATCATCCAGGGGGTCTTCGGTGGCAACCGGCTCCCACCCCTTCCCTGGAGACCACCATGACACGGCACCGCCCGTGAGCCGCCACGCCCCACTGGGCTCGGTCCCGAGGAAGGTATACCTCGCCCACTTCTCTCCACCGACTACCGACTCGAGCAGGAACCCGAATGGCGGGCGCCGGAGCTTATGGTACGCAGTCACGGCAGTCTCGGCGTCGAATAGAAACTCCGACCGTACCGGGACGAGGCTCGCTTCCCGCGCGAGCTCCGCGAAGGCTTCGAAAGAAGGGATCAGTTCCATGGTGCGTTCGACGAACGGAAACCGGCGCCCGGAATGGGCGTTTGACCGGGGGACCGGGAGGGCGGCAATGTCCCTGGCTGACCCCCGAAAGTCAACGCGCTGACGCTCATGTCGATCGAATCGTGAGGGGTGGAGTGCCCAACGCATGACGCCGGATAGTACGCCGCCCGGCCTCGTCCTTCGTAACCTCGAAGGCGACCCGGTAGGCCTCCGGGATCCGCTCGAGAACCGCGGGGAGGACAACCGCCACGACCACGTCCTGGTCCGTCCCGAGCCGATCGACCGGCGAGGGACTCAGGGGCTCCTGCGAGCCCCCGAGTCGGACACCTTACGAAGCGACCGTGCCGTATTCTCCCTTGAAGAAGATGAGCGGATCCCCATCTCCTTCGACGCCGCATTCGAGCACTTTCCCCAGGACGATGATGTGGTCCCCCGCCTCAAACTCCCGCCAAACCCGGCAGTCGAGCCAAGCGAGCGCCCCAGCCAAGACAGACATCCCGGACCCCACCCTCCTCAGCCCGACCCCCGCGAACCGCTCGTTCGGATCGTCGTCCGAGAAGCGCCGGGCCAGGCTCTCATCCTCGGCGCCAAGGATCGAGAGCCCGAACCGGCGCGTCTCCAGCACCGTGCCGAGAGACGCGGACCCTCGGTCCATGCAGACGAGAACAAGACGAGGCTCGAGGGAGACCGACGCTACCGCGTTTGCGGTGAGCCCCACGGAGCCCCCCTCCCGAGCCACAGAGGTCACGATCGTCACTCCCGTGGCGAAGCGTGACATCACCTGGCGGAACCCGTCCCTTTCCTCGGTCATTCGCCTCCGAGTCGACCCGCCCAGGAATCCGGATCCTAAAGCCGAGGCCCGGCTTTGCGCTGGCACTCCACCCGGGATAGCTTGGTGACTCTGGCATCTTCGTGCGGCCGGACCCGGATCCGGGGACCCAGCGCACACGCCCCTACCTCCAAAACACAATGCGCGAGAAGGGATTCCGCTTCCTCGTCGGGCTCGTGATCATAACGGCGGCGACGGGGTGCGACAACGTAGCTTTCGGCGGGATCCAGGTGGAGCTGCGTGCGCCACCGCCCCCTCCCGGAAGCGCTCCGGTGGAGGGGGCGCTGGACCTTACCGCCCCCCTCGACCTCGGGTCCATTCTGTACCTGGTCGAGCGCTTCGAGGACTCCCAGGCCTCGATCGTCCCGGTCGCGGTGCTTGCTGATCGTGGGTACCGCGCCCTTCCAGACTCGAGCCAGCTCCCGGGGCTCCTCGACAGATTCCCGCTCGGACGATGGGAGCCGGGCACGGAGTTCACCCTCTTCGCCCAGGGGGTCCGGGCCGGGACCTTCATCACCGACGGAACCAGCGAGGTGGATGCATCCACCTGTCAGGCGCGCCCCAGGGCCGTGGGGCGGATCGAGCTCCGGCCGGAGGCGGTGTCGCAGCAGCGTTTCCTGGCGCTCACCCCGGTAGACGTGCCCTCGTCCTCCGGCCCCCTCACGCCGGGCCTGATCGAGGATGCCCCTCTTCGCGCCGCCGCAACAGGCCTTGCCCAGCGCCTGATCCCGGAGATGGGGGTCCAATGGCCGCCCTCGATCCCCGCCATCCGCCGGGACCTCCAGCCCATCGTGCTCGAGTCGGGGGGCGCCGCCGGCCTCGCGGTCTCGTTCGTCTATGGCGACGGCCTCGTGGTGGGCCCGCCCACTCGTCGGCTGGCCTATAGCCTCTTCATCCTGGCCGAGGCAACGCCTGCCCGGTACGAGCCGGTATTCGCTTGGTACCAGCGGTACGACTCGCGGGGGAAGGCGTTTCCCAGGTTCCTCGCCGCACACGACGCACACGGAATCGGGGCGCCGGATGCCCTCCTCGAGGTCTTCGGGGAATCGGCGCGCTGGCTTGCGATCGTAGGGCCTCAGGAGGGCCAGTGGAGGGTGCTTTTCCAGGACGGATGCGGGGTCCCCGCATCCGCGGACGGGCTGCGCACCTTCCCCTGACGGGCCGTTGCCCATGCCCCTGAGGGCCGTTGTTCTCCTCCGGTCCGTTCTTCTTGGCCGATCCATCTTTCTCGTCCGATTCGTTCTTCTCGGATCGATCTTGTCGCTCGTGTTGTGGGCGTGCGACGCTTCCCCACCCCCAGAGGGCGGGGGGGGGCAAGTGGCGCCCGAGGACACCGGCAACGCCGGCGCCGAGACCCCGCCCCCCCATCCCGGAGCAACCCACCCCATCCGGGTCGAGGACGACGCCGGGCACACCGTCGTTCTCGAGGGCGCGCCGATCCGGGTCGTCTCCCTCGTCCCCTCCGCGACCGAGATCCTCCTCGCCTTGGGTCAGCAGGATCGGCTGGTGGGGCGGACCGACTTCGACGAGGACCCTGCCTTGGCTTCCGTTCCATCCGTGGGAGGAGGCCTCGAGCCTTCCATCGAGCGGATCGTCTCGCTCCACCCCGACCTCGTGGTCCACTTCCGGGCTGACTCCGACCTGACGACTTCGAGGCAACTGGATCGAGCGGGTATCCCTCATGTGGCGATCCGCCCCGACGGGATTCGGGATGTCCACCGGATCATCCGCCTTCTCGGAGCTATCGTGCACCGAGACGCGACTGCCGACTCTCTCGACCGCGCGCTGACGGCCCGGGTGGAGGGTGTCTCGAGGAGTGTCGCCGAGCTCGATCGGCCGCGCGTGGCGTTCCTTCTCGGTGGGGACCCACCGCTCGTGGCCGGGCCCGGCACGTTCCTCGACGAGCTGATCCAGATCGCGGGCGGGCAAAACGTGTTTGCGGACCTGGGCGCCCTCTATGCCCCCGTCAACGTGGAGGAGGTGATCCGGCGAGACCCTCGATACCTCCTCGCCCGGGAAGGAGCACGCATCTCCGTAGCTCTGGCCGGAATCCCGGTGCTCCGCTTCCCGCCCGAGGTCGAGGCTCCAGGGCTCGGGCTCGGCGACTCTGCGCACATGATGGCCGGGGCGCTTCACCCGGGCCGCCTCCCATGAAGCATGGCATGAAGGATGGCGTGAAAGGTGGCGCGGGAGCGCGCGGCCCGGTCTGGGCGGGCACGGTTTGGGCGGGCTCGGTCTGGGCGGTGGCGCTCGCGGCCATCCTTTGCGCCGCACTCTTCCTCAGCATCCGACTCGGCGCGGCGGAGCTCTCCACCCGGGAGATCATGGAGGCCTTGCGTGGAGCGGGCTCGGAGACCGGGCGCTTCATCGTCCTGGACCTTCGCCTTCCGCGAGCCCTCATGGGGCTTCTCGTGGGAGGGGGGCTCGCCGTTTCGGGAGCCACTTTCCAGGCCCTGTTACGGAACCCGCTCGCCGAGCCGTACATCCTCGGCATCTCAGGCGGAGCGGCCTCGGGCGCCCTCCTCGTCCTGGCACTGGGGTGGATGGCCGAGACTTCGTGGCTCCTGCCACTCGCCGCCTTTTCGGGGGCAGCGCTGGCGATTTTCCTCGTCTTTGGAGTCGCGCTGTCCGCGGACTGGAGGATGGACGTCCGGGTCCTTCTCCTTTCCGGTGTCGTCGTGGGTGCGTTCTTCACGGCGGGCATCGCCCTCATCTTGGCGCTCGCTGACGCACCGACGATGCGATCGGCACTGCTCTGGATGATGGGGAGCCTCTCCGGTTCCTCGTGGAGTAGCGTCTCCGTGGTGGCTGGGTACACGCTCCCCCTCGCGGCCGCGCTCTTCGCCCTGTCGCGGTCCCTGAACCTCATGTCCATCGGCGAGGAAACCGCCGCGTACCTTGGGACGGATGTGGAGACGGTGAAGCGGCTGGCCTATGGTGCGGCTTCGTTCATCGCTGCGGCCGGAGTTGCCTTCGCCGGGGTCATCGGGTTCGTCGGATTGATCGTCCCGCACGCACTCAGGCTCATGGTCGGCTCGGATAACCGGCTCCTCCTTCCCCTCTCCTTCCTCGCGGGCGCAGGTTTTCTGACCGTCGCGGATCTGGTCGCGAGGACGGCGCTCGCCCCTTCCGAGATCCCGATCGGGGTGGTGACCGCCTTCCTTGGGGTCCCGATGTTCCTCCTCCTGCTCCGGCGGAGCATTCGGCCGTGATATTCGAGGCTAGGGAGCTGGTGGTCCGGTACCGAAGGAACGCCTCCGCGGCCCTCGACGGCGTGTCCCTCCGAGTGCCCTCGGGGTGCCTCTATGCAATCCTCGGTCCCAACGGATCCGGAAAGTCGACCCTGATGCGGGCGCTCCTGGGGACCTTGCCCTTGGAGTCCGGCTCGGCGGCGCTGGACGGGAGGACCGTCAACGCATGGACTCGAGCCGAGATTGCCCGCGCCGTCGGTGTCGTGCCCCAAATCGAATCGGTTGCCTTCCCGATATCGGTCCGTGAGATGGTCGGCATGGGACGCTATCCCCACCTGAGACCGCTTGGGCGGGAGGGGGTTTCGGACCGACTGAAGGTCCAAGAGGCCCTCCGCGAGTGCGACGTGGAATCGCTCGTGGATAGAGACGTGAGTACCCTCTCGGGGGGAGAGGCCCAGAGGGTCCGAATCGCTCGCGCCCTCGCGCAGGCGCCACGTGCGCTCATCCTCGACGAGCCGACCGCGAGCCTGGACGTCAGGCACGAGATGGAGATCCTTCGGTTACTCAGGCGGTGGGCGGATTCCGGGATCACCGTCGTCCTGATCACCCACCGGCTGAACGCTGCCTCACGCTTCGCCGATCGACTTCTCCTTCTCAGCCGCGGGAGGGTAGCGGCCGAGGGAACCCCGAACGAGGTCCTTCGGGAGGACATCTTGGAGAGCGTCTACGAATGGGAGCTGGACGTGCGCACTGATCCGGTCACGGGCAGCCTGGCCGTCACCGCTCGTTAGGAGCTTTCCTTGAGACTCTTCGCACGTTCGGGTGGCCCACCCACGCCGCCGCCGCCCTGGTCGTTGGGGATCGCCCGGCGGAGCCGCGGGCTCACCCTGATCGAGATGCTCGTCGTGATCGTGCTCCTGGGCCTCCTGTCCGCCCTGGTTGCCCCCTCGTTTTACCCGCTTCGGCCCGCACCTGACGATGCTGTGCAGCGAGTCATCGACGCGGCGCGCCGAGCCGCGGTGCGTCGCGCGCAGTCCCTGACCCTTTCGTTCGCGCCGGACGGGGGCTGGGTGGTGGAGGGGGGAGGGGAGTCCGGGACCCTCGCGCAGCCCCCCGTGTCCCCGATGCGCGTGCACATCTCACCCCTAGGAGTCTGCCTGCTCGACACCGCACGGGGGCCCGAGCCTGCGCCGATAATCGATCCCGTTCACTGCCGCTTGAGCTGGCGTAGCGGCGCCTCGTGACGCTCCTCGAATCGCTCGTAGCCCTCGTGATCATCGGGCTCACGGCCGTGGGCTTCCTCGAGGCGTTCCAGACCACCTCGCGCTCCACGCGAGACGCCGAGGTGTGGGTGCAAGCCGTCGGTTACGCCGAAGCGTCGATGGAGGAAACCAAGCTCGGTACCTTCCTACGTGACCCCACCGCACTCGATGCCCTTCCGGCAAGCTTCACAGACGACATCGTCGTCGAGCCGTGGGCCGGCGCTCGGAGCATTACACAGATTACAGTGACGGTCACGCTTCCGGGTGGCGGCACGTTCGCCCTGCATCGCCTGGTCCGCACGCCATGACACGACGCGGTGGGTTCACGCTCCTCGAGCTAATGGTTGCCGTCCTACTGACCAGCGTCGTGGCCCTGCTCGCGTACGCGACGGTGCGTGCGGGGCTCGATACAAGCGAGCGTCTCGAGCGCTACCGGACGACGGTGGGGGCCCAGATCATCGTGCGCGCCATGCTCTTCGACGCCCTCCGTCACCTTCCGGAGGGAGGTGGCGCGGCGATGAGCGACGTGCTCTTTGCCATCGAGGACCGGACAAACAGTGCGGGCCTGCCGAGCGATGTAGTGCGGTTCCTTTCGCGGGGGGTCACCTCTCCTCTGGGCGCATCGGCCACCTGGTCCGTGACGCTCGCGCCTTCGGAAGAGGGTGTACGCCTGGTCGCGGTCCCCGTGGACGCAACCGAGGCCGCGCCGATCGACGCCCTGCTGGTAGGAGCGCGAGGCCTGAGCGTGCGCGTGATCGCGCGCACAGGGGACTCCGAGTGGACTGACGGATGGGATGCTGCCGGGCAAGTACCGGCGGCGGTTGCGCTTGAGTTTCTCTCCGATGAAGGTGTCCCGGTGACGCCGCCACTCGTAGTTCATGCCGCCCTGGAAGGTGTGCCATGAGGGAGCGGAGCGGAGCGGCCCTGATGCTCGTGCTCTGGCTCATCGTCATCCTCGGAGCGATCTGCACCGAGGTCGTCATCGCCACGCGCTCGACCACCGCGGTCGCGGCGAACTACCGGGCGCGCGCGGTGGCGAGGTACGCCGCGGAGAGCGGCGTGACGGTGGCGGTGGCCACGCTGGAGGATAGCCTCGCGAGAGCCATCGATGCGGGAACGCGGCGCGACTACCTGAACCATCTGGGCCGCGCCCTGGGGACCGGCGATCAACTGTCGCTCGGTGACGGGCGCGCCGCCGTCGCTCTGATCGACGTGGGCTCCCGGCTGGACGCCAATACGGCAGACGCAGAATCGCTCACCACTCTGTTCTCCTTCTTCACGGATCCGCTCGAGGCGGCGAACGTGGCGGCCGCGATGCGAGCGTTCATCGGCGGAGACGTAGACACCCTGACGCCCCACCCGCTCAAGAGCCTCGGCGAGCTGACCCTCATCCCGGGCGTCCCCCGGGGGTTGGCGGAGAGGGCGTCCGAGTTTCTGACCGTCGATGGAGATGGTACGATCAATAGCGCGACCGCCCCCGAGCCGGTGCTCGCTGCCGCGGGGGGTGAGCTCCGGGACGAGCCCTCGCGCATTCTCGTCGTCAGCCGTGGTTGGCTGGAAGGGCACCCATTGACCCACGAGATCCAGGCGGTCTACGCGGTGGTCGGCAGCGATCTGACGCTGATCCGGTGGCGGGAAGGGGATCTGTGATCGACGTCATCGGCGTGGAGCTCACTCCGGACGTCGTGCGTGTGGTCGCGCTGGGCCCGTGGCGCTCGATGCCTCGCGGGACGTACGAGGCTGGGTGGGACCCGGCGCGTCCCGCTGAGGTCATGGCGTACCTGCGCGAGCAAATCGGTCCTGTGGGCCGTATCGCGCTCAGCGTGGGACTCGGCTTCCTCCATCCGAAGCACGTGAAGCTCCCCCCCGCCCCGGCCGCCGAACGCCGACGCATGCTCGCACTTGAGCCGGACCGCTTCTTCCCCCTTCCGGGCCAGCCCCTGGTGATCTCCTTGACCAGCGAGCAGAGCTTCGCTTTCGCCATCGAGGCCGACCTGCTCGAGCGCTGGATTTGCGCCTTCGAAGAGTGGGCTCCGGTCGAGAGCGTGGAGGCGACACCGGTCTCTCTCGCCCGCCTGCTGGGGAAATCAGGGGCGCCCGGCGTTTTCGCCGTTCCGGCGGGCCCGGGTGAATCCGGTCTCATCGAGATGGAAGACGGGCGCCTCAAGTCGGCGCGCCGGGTCCCCGCCGAGGCAACCGCGCCAGCTCCGCAGCCCCTTCCGACACTGGGTGGGACGCCCGGCCATCTTCTCGCTGCGCACGGTGCGGCGCTGGGCGTGAGGGGCGCGCTCGATGCCATGCTCCTTCCGGACACCCTCGCCGTCCGGATCCGGCGCCGGCGCGTGCGGCGTCTGGCGCGCGCCGGCGGCATGTGCGTCGTCTCCCTGGGTCTCGCTCTCTGGGCTGTCGACCGCTCGCGCGAGCGCACGCTGGAACGCATCGATGCAGAGATCGCGCTCGTGGCGCCGCGCGCCCAGCGGGCGATAGAGCTGCGCGATCGTCTCGCGGCGATGGATCGTGAGGCGGCGGCGATCGACCAGCTCGGTCGCCGCCGCGCGAATCCTCTAGTGGTGCTTGCCGCGCTGAGCGAACGCCTGCCTGCGGGAGCCACCGTGCTCAACGCGGGCGCGCGTGGGGATGATTGGCAGATCGACGGAACGGCGGGGGATGCGGCGGCGATCGTGCCGCTGCTGGATCAGGACGAACGGTTTCAGGACGTGCGGTTTCTCTCGGCGAGCGCGCGCTTCCGCGACGGTGGCCGAACATACGAGACCTTCTCCGTCGCCTTCCGTGTTCGGCCAGCTCGTTAGCGCGCGCGAGCGCCGCACGATCATCCTCGGGCTGTCGGTGAGCCTGATCGCGCTGACGATCGCATACGGCGCGATGCCCTTCGTCAGGCGTTGGCAGACACACGAGGAAGTCATCGCCTCGAAGATCGAACAGCTGGCGCGGCTGCGTGGCCTCGTGGCGAGCGAGTCGCGACTGAGCAACCTGGTCCGTGACCGTGCTGCCGTGCTGGAGTCGGGACCGCAGCGCCTGCTCTCTGGTCGCACGCCCGCACTCGCGGCCGCGACGCTGCAGTCGCTCATTCAGCACTTCGCTGATCAAAGTCGTGTGACGGTGTCGCGGCTCGACGTCGCGGGCGCCCCGGACGGAAGCGACGGGGTATTCCCAATGATTCCCGCCACGGTATCAGCGGTCGGAGACATCTATGGCATCACGGAGATGCTGTCGCTCCTTCAGCACGGGTCGCTATTGCTCGAGATCAAGGAGCTGGGCATTCGGCCGAATCCGGCCCTGCGAGGCGAGCTGCTGCAGATGACGGTGACACTTCACGGCCCTTACCTGGGCAGCTGAGGCGACCATCGTGAACTCGGTGCGCCTCGAGCTGGCCCTACGGGCTGTTATCGCGATTTCCATGGGCATCGCGGTCGTAGCGCTCGTGTGGCGGCCATCCGTGCCGATGCTGGAGGTCGCTCCCGCCGGGGTCGATTTCCCGCCGATCACGCGGCCGCTGTCCACCATCGATCCGGCCGCCGGCCAGACGATCGTCGCCGCGGACATCTTTTCGGCCTCACGCACGGCCCCGGCGGTCCGCTACAACCCGGTCGACCCCGACGCTGGGAACGTCCCCGACCCCTCACCGATCACCGAGGACCAGGCCGTACCACAGCTGTACGGCACCGTGGTCGGTCCCCGCGGGGCGTCCGCGCTGATGCGCCTCGATGCGGGAACGACGGGCGCGCAACTCTATCGCGAAGGAGATCGTGGGGGTACATATCGAGTAGAGGAGATCGATGAGCAGTCCGTCGTCCTGAGCGGTCCAGAGGGACGAATCGTGGTGCGTCTAGTTCACCCCTAGGGGGTCGATGCGGTGATGCGAATCAGGGGGATCGCTCTTCTGTGGAGCGCCTTGCTCACCAGCGGGGCCTGGGGCGGCTTCGCCACCGAGCTGTACGGCCAGGCACAGCCCAGCAATCTCAATTTCGTGAACGCCCTTCTGTCCGACGTCATTCGAACGCTCGCGACGTCCCTGGGCGTCAACGTTGTGCTCACCGACGTTCCGGAACGGCGTATCACCTTCGTGACGACCGTGCCCGTTCGGCCCGAGGATCTGGGCGGCGTGCTAGAAGCCATCCTTGAGGCGAACGATCTCGTTCTGGTGCAGAAGGGACCGGTCGCCCAGGTGCTGCCCGTCGCGAGCGCACCATCCACCGGACTGATCCGCTTCGGCATGGACCCCGGCGATCCGCCGCCCCTCGGGCTCGTCACTCAGCTCGTGCCGCTGCAGTCGATCGGGGCCGACGAAGCCGCCTCCGCGCTCGCTCAGGTCGCCAGCGGAAGGGCCCGCATCGAGCCGGTCGCGCGGTCGAATGCGCTCTTGATCACCGACCTCGCATCGAACGTCGCCAGGTACATCGAGGTACTCCGGCGTCTGGATGAGAGGCCGCGGGAAGAGGCGGGCCTGCGTACCTACGTTGTACCGCTCAGATACGCGAACGCCGAGGATCTCGCGGCCTCGCTCGGTCAGCTGTTCGGCATCGGCGTGGGCGGCTCACGCGCCGCCTCGCTCTCCGACCGGAGCCTCTCGCGCAGCCTGGACGCCTTCCGCGACCGCGAGGCGGAAGCGTTTCGCCTGCGCGAGAGCCAGCCCCCGACCGCCGTGGCCTCGTCCGACCCCATAGCCGGGGGTGGGCTTATCGGCAGCACGACGGTGGTGCCCGACCCGCCCACCAACGCGCTCCTGATCCGCACGGCCCCACCAAACTTTCCGCTTCTCCGCGAGACGATCGAGGCGCTCGACATCCGTCCCGCGCAGGTGTTGTTCGAGGTCACGGTCGCCGAGATCACCCTGGGGCAAGCGCAGGATTTCGGGATCGACTGGTCTGTGGTCGGGGGCAGCACCACCGCTCGCCTAGGTACGCCAGCAGCGGTCGACAGCGTGGCGCCCATCCGGGACTTCGTCGTGCGGGTGGTGAGCCTGGACCGAGCCAATGTGCGGGCGATGCTGCGCGCGTTGGCGTCGACGTCAAACGTCCGCGTGCTTTCCACCCCCGAGATCCTCGCGGTTAACAACCGCGAGGCGCGCATCGTCGTCGGCAGCCGCATCCCGTTCGTGGCGTCGACACGGCTCGGTGACTTCGCGGTCGATCGCTCGGTGCAGTACGAGGATGTGGGCACCACACTCACCATCATCCCGACGATCAACCAGGACGACTACGTGAGCGTGCAGATCCTTCAGGAGGTGAACAGCCTGACCACCCAGGTGATCGCCGCCGCTCTGGACGCCCCCGTGATTTCGACCCGAGAGGCGTCGACACGCGCGATCATCCGCGACGGGCAGACGATCGTGATCGGCGGGCTGATCGGCGAGTCAACTGACCGTATCGACAGCGGGATTCCGTTTCTGAAGGATATTCCGCTCCTCGGTAATCTGTTCAAGCGCACCAGCGAGGCACGCGTGCGTACCGAGCTGGCGATCTTCGTCACGCCGTACATCGTGCGCTCGGACGCCGATGCCGACGTCATTCGGGAGCGCATCCGCGGTCGCATGAACGAGCAGCCACCCGATTCGCCCATAGTACCATGACCGCAAACCAGGGACGGGACCTGCGCGAGGCAGCGAACGGACCCCTCGCACTACGTCTCTCACCGCGGTACTTGGATGAGCACTGCGTGCTCCCCCTCGGCATCGACCCGGACGGTGCGCTTGCTACGGCCGTAGGCGGCCCCCTCGACCTGACCGTGTCCGACGAGCTCACCCGGCTCTTCGGTCGCCGGCTCCGCCTGGTCGAGATGCCAGCGGGAGACATCCAGGCGGCGATCCTCTCCGCACAGCGCGAGACAGTCGCGACCGGGGACGAGTCGACCGCGGATGTGCTCGCGGGTGAAGGCGACGGCGATGACATCGGCGACCTGCACGCACTCGCCAACCAGGCGCCGGTGATCCAGCTGGTGAATGTGATGCTGCGCGAGGCGCTGCGATCGGGTGCGAGCGACGTGCACGTGGAGTCGACGGTGTCGGGGCTCCGCGTGCGGTTCCGGCTCGACGGCGTGCTGCAGGAGATTTCCCGCCTTGCCCGGCACTACCAGGCGGCCGTCCTTAGTCGCATCAAGATCATGGCCGGGCTCAACATCGCTGAGCGGCGGCTGCCGCAGGACGGCCGCGCCCGGCTCCGCCTCGGCGACCGGGAGATCGATCTGCGCGTTTCGACCTTGCCGGCGTTGCACGGCGAGAGCGTCGTGCTCCGCATCCTCGATCACGGAGCGACCGCGCGCGACCTCTCCGACCTCGGCATGTCCCATGACGCGGGCGAGCGGTTCGACTCGCTCATTCGTCGCGCGAGCGGAATCCTGCTCGTCACGGGTCCCACTGGCTCCGGCAAGACGACGACGCTGTACGGTGCCCTCGCTCGCGTGAATCGCCCGGGCGTGAAGATTGTCACCGTCGAGGATCCGGTCGAGTATCAGATCGACGGGGTCACGCAGATCCCGGCCAACCGGAAGGCCGGGCTCACGTTCGCGGGCGCGCTGCGCTCCATCCTCCGCCACGACCCCGACGTGATCATGGTCGGGGAGATGCGGGACCGCGAGACCGCCGAGGTCGCGATTCAAGCCGCCCTCACGGGGCATCTTGTATTCGCGACCCTGCACACCAGTGACGCGCCCGGCGGCGTCACGCGTCTCGTCAACATGGGGATCGAGCCCTACTTGGTCGCGGCCACGGTTCAGGGTATCCTCGCCCAACGGCTGGTGAGGGTGGTGTGCAGGAGCTGCCGGGGATCGGCCTGTGAAGCCTGCTCGCGTACCGGGTACGCAGGCCGGACCGGGATCTTCGAGCTCATGGCGATGACTGAGGAGTTGCGCGCGCTCGTGGTGGCCCGCGCACCCCTCGACGATATCCGCGCAGCAGCTCAAAGGGGCGGGATGAAGGGCCTCTACCAGGATGGGATGAGCAAAGTCGAGGCCGGGATCACCACCGTCGACGAGGTCCTGCGCGTGACCAGCGCGGACGCCGAGCCGTGACGTCGGGCTACCGCTATCGCGCGTCTACGCCGGACGGGCAGGTGGTCGAGGGCGTCGTTCAGGCGGCGTCACCGCTGACCGCGCTGGAGGAGTTACGGCGCCAACGCCTGTATCCGGTGGCTCTCGCGCCGATCTCCGATGCCCGGGGGGCGCCTCGCCAGAGCTCCCTCGGCCGGGCCCAGGCGCTGGCGCTCTTCACCCGCACGGTCGCCACCATGCTGGACGCGGGCGTGGCGCTCGACCGCACCCTGGCCTTCGCCGCGGCCCAGGCGCGTCACCCCGATGTCGCCGACGCCGCCCGTCAGGTCCACCAGAGCCTGCGGGAAGGTGCCAGCCTGAGCGAGGCGATGGCCCGCCACCCCGAGGTCTTCACCTCGCTGATCGTGGCCATGGTGTCGGCGGGCGAGGAGAGTGGCGGGCTCGACGAGGCCATGGCGCGGCTCGCCGATCATCTCGATGCCCTGGTCGAGTTGAAGGCGGAGGTACGGGCGTCCCTGCTGTACCCCGGGCTGATGGCGATCGTCTCGGGCACTGGGATCACGATCCTGCTCCTCTTCGTCGTGCCTCGCTTCGCCGCCCTGATCGCGGATGAGGGTGGCGCGCTGCCGCTCTCGACCCGCCTGCTCGTCGCAGCGAGCGGGTTGGTGGTGGATGGCTGGTGGGTGCTTCTCCTCGGCGGCGCGCTCCTGGCCGGTGCCGTGCGCTCGTGGCTGGGCCGTCCGGAGAACCGCCGGCGATGGCATGCCCGGCGACTCAGATTGCCATTGGTGGGCGAGCTCGAGTTGAAGTACGCGACCGCTCGCTTCGCGCGCTCGCTCGGGATGCTTCTGAGAAGCGGGCGGCCGATGCTCCCCGCGCTGCGTGCCGCCCGCGCCACGGTGTTGAACGCCGAGCTCGGCGCGGGGTTGGACCGCGCGGCCGAGGCCGTGAGCCACGGCAAGCGGGTGCACGTCGCTCTCTCTGGGACCCTGCCCCCCCTGGCGACCGAGCTGATCGCCGTCGGGGAGGGGAGCGGCCGCCTCGAGGACCTTTGTTTGCGTGTCGCCGACGCCTACGACAGCGAGGTGCGGCGCACGCTGCACACCCTGGTCGGCGTCATCGAGCCGGCGCTGATCCTGCTGTTCGCCCTGGTCGTTGGCTTTGTCGCGCTCGCGATGCTCCAGGCGATCTACAGCATCAATACGAGTCTCCTGTGAGCATCCGCCAACGATCGGGCTTCACCCTCCTCGAGCTGATGGTCGTGATCCTCGTCCTCGCGCTGCTCGCGGGGCTGGTAGCGCCACAGATCTTCGGCCGCGTGTCGGAGGCGAGGATCACGACCGCACGCACCCAGATCGAGTTGCTCGGCGTGGCGCTGGACAACTACCGGCTCGACAACGGCTTCTATCCAACCACGGAGCAGGGGCTGGCGGCACTGCGCGAGAAGCCGGTTCGTGATCCAGGTCCGTCGAGCTGGCGGGGCCCCTACCTCCGCAAGGAGGTGCCCCTGGATCCGTGGCAGCGCCCGTACCTGTACCGGAGCCCAGCTGAAGCAAATGTCTTCGGGTTCGACCTCTCGTCGCTCGGTCGTGACGGAGCACCGGGAGGGGAGGGAGAGGACTTCGACCTGGGCGGATCCTGAGGGAAGGCAACGCCGGCAAGACCCCTTCGCGCCTCCCGTGTGACGATTCCGTCAGTCAGCCCGTCTACCCGCCCGCCTAAGGGGGTGTGTGCGCTCCGGGGGGCGTGTCGCTAAGATTGACTCATGAGTCGGATTTAACGGTATCTGACGGTATCTGTTGGTCAGACGTCAGCTCATACACACGAGATCATACGCACGCGAGCCAGTGAGGCGCCTGATGAGCGAACCACTCCAAGAAGCCGAACCCGTTGCTTCAGACCGGGATCACCGGACGGCGACGCGCCGGGAACTCCTGACGGTCGGCGCGGCGCTGGCGACGGCTTTGCTCGTAACGCCTGGCAAGGCGTCCGCTCAGCTCGTGGTGCGGGCCCCCACCCTACGGCCGAGCGCGCCGCCTGCCACCGGCGATGCCCTCCTGCGCCTGGTTCGTCGCATCACAAACGGCGTTACTGAAGAGGAGCTGGACCGCGCCAAGTCGATGGGCTTCCGGCCCTACCTCGATTACCACCTCATGCCGGCGGCGATCGACGACAGCGCGGTGGAGAGCTTCGTCGCCACGACCTACCCCGCCCTGACGCTGGACGGGCTCGATCTCTATCAGCAGGACTCGAACGTCCTCTTCAACCAGCTCGCCGATTCGACGCTCTATCGCGCCGCGTTCTCGAAGCGGCAGCTCTACGAGCGCATGGTGGAGTTCTGGACCGACCACTTCAACATTTATTTCTCGAAGGTCAACTACCTGAAGCTGATCGACGACCGCGAGGTCGTTCGCAAGTACGCGCTCGGGAGGTTCCCGGACATGCTGAAGGCAAGCGCGCACAGTCCGGCTATGCTCGAGTATCTGGACAACACACGCAGCCGCAACCGCAACGTCAACCAGAACTACGCGCGTGAACTGATGGAGCTGCATACGCTTGGCGTCGACGGCGGTTACACACAGACGGACGTCGAGCATGTGACGCTCTGTTGGACCGGCTGGACTATCGCCGGTCGCGGCAACTTCAGCTTCGACCCCACCGGTCACGACTTCGCGGCGAAGACCGTTCTCGGGAAGGCCATACCCGCCTCGACGTATGGTCCGGAAGGGGTCCAGGACGGCGAGAAGGTGCTCGATATCCTGATCGCACACCCGAGCACTGCTAAGTTCATCTCGACCAAGATGATTCGATGGCTCCTCCGGTACGATCCGCCGAGGGCGCTCGTCACCAAAGTCGCGGCCACGTTCACACGCACCGGCGGCGACATCCCGTCGATGATTCGTGACATCATGACCCCGGCGAACCTTCTCGCCGCACCGGCGAAGTACAAGCAGCCGTACCAGCTCGTGGTCTCGGCGTTGCGCGCCACCCAGCCGACGGTGACCTCGGTTTCGGCCGTCTCGACTCGGCAGCTCGATACCCTCGGTCAGGTGCTCTTCCGGTGGGAGGATCCCGACGGATACCCGGACAACGTGGATTGGTGGGCGGGAACCATTCTCCAGCGCTGGAACTTCGCGAGCTTCCTGACGGGCCTGACGACCGGGACGCTGGTGGTGAACGTCGCACCGCTGATGCAGGTGAACACCGCCGCCGGAATCGCGGAGGCGATCAACATGCGCGCGTTCGGGAGCGAGATGCCGGCTTCCCTGAAGACCCATCTCACGGCCTATCTCGCCGCGGCGCCCATCACGGCGAGCCGAGTTCGCGAAGCCTTCGCGCTCGCGCTCAGCTCGACCACCTTCCAGTGGTTCTGAGGCACCGACTATGAGTGACATCGACCACGACGACTGCACGGGCTGCCGGGAGTACAGCGAGCTGTCGCGCCGCCAATTCATCGCCGGCACGGCGGCCGCGGCCGCAGCGGTAACGGCCTTCTTCCCGATCTTTCCCGCCTGGCTGCCAAAGGTCGTGCTCGCCGAGGCGGCCGACAGCTCGCGAGACGTCATCGTCTCGATCTTCCTGCGCGGCGGCGCCGACGGTCTCACGCTCTGCGTCCCGTTCTTCGACGCGAACTACTACGCCGGGCGCGCTACGATCGCCATTCCGCGCCCCGACAGCTCGGCCGCGAACAGGGGGATTGCGCTCGACAACAAATTCGCGTTCCCGCAGGCGATGAGCGCTCTGATGCCGGCGTTCCGGGCCGGCAACCTGCTGGTGGTCCACGCCACCGGCTCGATCGATCCGTCGCGCTCGCACTTCGACGCCCAGCGGTTCATGGAGGTCGGCAAGCCGCAGGACATAAACATCGGGACCGGCTGGTTGGGGCGGCATCTGGCCGCCACCCAGCCCATGCGCTCGAATGCGCTGCTACGCGGGATAGGGGTGTCGAGTGGATTGGCCAAGACGTTGGTCGGCGCACCCAGGACGCTGCCGATCCCCGATCCCACCAACCTCGCCATCGCCGGTGCCGCGGCGACCCGCACCGAGCGCGGGACCTGGCTGAAGGATGATTTCGCTCAAGGCGCGGAGCCCGTCCGCTCCGCCGCGCTGGACACGCTTGCCACTATCGAGCTACTCCGGTTGATCGACTTCACGGGCTATCGTCCGGCGTCGGGCGCGGTGTATCCCAATACGAGCTTCGGCAGGGGGCTGCGCTCGACCGCGGCGCTCATCAAGGCAGACCTGGGCGTCGAGGCGATCCAGATTGACCTCGGGGGCTGGGACACCCACTCGAACCAGGATCCTCTCGCCGGGTCGATGTTCACGACGATGCAGAACCTTTCTGGCTCGCTGGGTGCCTTCCACGCCGACGTGATCGGAAGTGGCCTCGCTCAGAACGTGACGGTGGTGGTGGTGTCCGAGTTCGGACGAAACGTGCGGCAGAACGGGAGCCTGGGCACCGACCACGGTCGCGGGAATTGCATGTTCGCGATGGGTCGCAACATCGCGGGCGGGCGTGTGTTGGTGAACAACTGGCCTGGGCTCGCCCGCGAGAATCTGGAGAACGGACAGGACCTGAAGGTCACGCTCGATCACCGGGACGTGCTCGCCGAGATTGTCAAGAACCGCCTCGGCAATCCGAACCTTTCGGTCGTGTTCCCGGATTACGTGCCGACCATGCGCGGGGTGACCAAATAGAGGTGAATCGACCTCGCCCCTATCGCACCACGACCACCGCGCTCATCCCTGGGTGGATCGTGCAGTCGTAGGGAAACGTGCCAGCGGTAAGGAAGGAGCGGGTCACCTTCTGGTTGGTCGTCTCCTGGATGTCGGCGGGCGCTCCCGTCACCTTCGCGAAGATCACGTTGTGAGACTCGGCCGGGAAGTCATACGTGACGGTTTCCCCGACGACGATCGTGGTGGTGAACGGAGTGAATGAGAAGCCGGGCATCGATACGGCGGCGGACTCGGGCGCCATCGGTCCGGAGACATCGTGCCCGCCACACCCAGCGAAAAGGACGATCGTGGCCAACAGAGCAAGGAGTCTTCCCATCGTGACCTCGGTGGCATTTATGCGAAATCCGAAGCTGGTGACGCTGCTGTTCTGCGGAGCCACGCTGCACGCGTCGGTCGCGAGCGCCCAGGCGTGTCTCGGCCTACCGTCCTTCACGGTGCGTCCCGTTCATGTCGTCCTCGCCGGCGAGTTTCCAGATTCTGCCACATCATACGCGGCCGGCATCGGGGCTGGCAGGCACAACAGGCTATTTGCGAATCTCGGCGCGGGCCAGGTCTCGTACCAGGGGTACGTGGAGAAAGCGACTTTCGGCTTTCTCGAGTTCGGCGTGCAATTCCCGGTCGGCATGGCGCAGCTCTGTCCGATCGCGGGGGGCTACCTGGCTTCCGGGCCCGACGACGCCGCGGGCCCGATCAAGAGGACGTCGCGCTCGGCCGCGGCTGGCGGGGCGATCGGCCTGCCGCTCGACGTTGGCTTCGTTGAGCTGATTCCACGCGCGGCAGTCACTTACGATTACCTGTCGCAAAAGGTGGACGCGGAGGGGTTCGACTCGGCCACCGAAACGTTCAATTCGGGCGTCGTGGACGTCGGCCTGGGCTTCGTATTCCGCGATCGGTTCAGCGTCCAGCCGGTCGTCCACATGCCCTTCGCCGGCGAGGACGACAAGGTTTCCTTCGGGGTCTTCGCCTCGGCGAGCTTCGGCTGGCCTCTAGGTGGCTTCGCGTCCCGAACGCCACAGAAAGACGCAAAGCGAGACGGCTAGCAGGTCCAACCGCTTGGTCGCGGCGATCCGGACCGCGAGCACGCGGGCGTTCGTGGCCCCCCGCTTGCCGATGGCGAGCGTCCCGACAGGCACGTCACCGGGCCAACTCCTCCCTCATCGACCGATAGCTCTGGTAGCGCGTAGGGCCGATCCCTCCCGATTCGAGAGCGTCCTTCACCCCGCAGTCCGGTTCGTGGATGTGGCTGCACCCCCGGAACCGGCATCCCTGCGCAGGAAGCTCGAATTCCGGGAAGGCACTGGAGATGTCGCGGAGATCCACCCCCCACACCGTCAGGTCCGAAAACCCCGGTGTGTCCGCCACCCAACCGCCCGAACTGAGCGGAAGGAGTCGGGCACTCACGGTCGTGTGCTTTCCCCCCCTGCCACCTCGATTGCCCACGGCGGCCGTCCGCAGCTCCAGCGAAGGATCCAGAACGTTGAGGAGCGTGGACTTTCCGACCCCCGAAGGACCGACGAAGGCGGAGATACCGCTCAAGACGACCTGCGCGAGGGCCTCCATCCCCTCCCCGGTGCGGACGGAGCTTCCCACCACCTGGTAACCGATCCGCTGGTACAGTCCCGTCGCCTCCCGGACCGCGTCCCTGGCCCCGGGAAGGTCGAGCTTGTTCAGCACCAATACTGGCGGGATGCCCGCACTCTCGGAGAAGGCAAGGAATCGATCGGCGGTCTCCTCGCGGAAGGGGGGATCCATGGCCGCGAGCACCACCACGCAACGATCGAGGTTGGCGACTACGACCTTCGGCTTGGAGGGCCCGGAGCCCGCCCTGGCCAACTCGTTGGTGCGAGGAAGAACCTCCTCTACTACAAATCCTGGTTCCGTGCCGATCCGAGAGGTCATCACCCGGTCTCCCGGGACTACCCTGTCTCCCGTGCGCACGGTGCGTTTCACGCGTCCGCGCAGAAGGGCCTGAACTTCGGTACCGTCGGCAAGGCGGACTCGATAGAGCCCCCCCACGGCCTCCAGTACGATCCCCGTGCCATTCTCTTCCGCCGGCTCTTCCGCCGGCATGGTGGCACCGGTCGTCACCTGGCGTCGCTTCTCGACCTGGCGCCGCTTCTCGACGGAACGAAGAAGCCCCGCCCGCCCGGAGTCCTTTCGGATTCCTGGGGCAGACGGGGCATGTCGTAACAGGAACCTAGCCGGGCGGACTCTTCAGTCCACCCGAGCCGATGCGTCAAGCGGCGAAGGACTCCAGGGCCGAGCCCTTCTCACCTTCGCGGAGCCGGCGCAGCGCACGATCGCGGAGCTGACGGATCCGCTCGCGAGTCACACCGAGCATGTTCCCGATCTCCTCCAGCGTGTGCTCGCGCTCTCCATCCAGCCCAAAGTAGAGTCGGAGCACCTTGGCGTCCCGCGCCTCGAGAGTATTGAGGGCACCAGACACGGCCTCCGCCAGGAGACGCGTCTCGACCTCCTGCTCGGGCTCGGCGGCCTCCTCGTTGATGAAGCGCTCGACGAGCTGGGAGTCCTCGCTGTCGCCGATCGGAGCATCCAGGCGGATCTCGGCGGCGTTCAGCGTCTGGAGCGACTCGATCAGCTCGGGAGTGAGCTCGGTCGCGGCGCTGAGCTCCTCGGGATTAGGATCCCGCCCGAGCTCCTGCTTCAGCCGCTCCTTCTCCCGGAAGATCCGCGCGAGGTCCGAGGCCCGGTTGAGGGGGACCCGAACCGAGCGCCCGTGGTTCGCCAGTGCGGCGAGGATCGCCTGCCGGATCCACCAGACCGCGTAGGAGATGAACTTCACACCCTGCTCCGGATCGAACTTCCGGGCAGCGGTCACGAGCCCGACGTTCCCCTCCTGGATGAGGTCGGTGAGGGAGACGCCGCGGTTCTGGTACTTCTTCGCGACGCTGATCACGAAGCGGAGGTTCGCGCGCGCGAGCTCCTGCACGGCCTCCTCGTCGCCGGCCTGCGCGAGCGCCCCAAGCTCCTTCTCCCGGGCCGGGGTAATCAGCTCGTGCCGGCTGACGTCACGCAGGTACTGGTCGAGCGCGGTTTGCTCGTCGAGCGCCGTATCGAATCCACTCAACGAGCCCCTGGAACGCCCCTTCTTACGCGTCCCTCGGCCCTTGGTGGCAGTGGTGGCCATCTTCATCGATCCCCTTCCAATCCCTGGTATCTCGTCGACGGATACCCTACAAGAGAGCTATAGCCTCACAAGGTAGGGACGAAGTGACGTCTTGTCCACAACCTTGTGAAGGCGACCCTTCCAATCGAGATCTCCTAAACCCGCAGTGTTCCAGAGGTTCCAGCTCTGCGGGCAACCCGGAGGCCCGGGCAAGGTCTCAGGTACCGTGCCTGCGGATGAAGGAGATCGCGGCGGCCGGATCGATCTCCCGCTTCTCCAAGGTGAAGATCCGGAGTACGCGGGTGGTGCGGTATAGCTCCGCGGCGAGCTTGGGGAGGTCGATCAGACCGCGAAGCCCCCCTTCGCCGAGGCGCTCTACGGCGCCGCTTCTCCTAAGCACGAGCAGGTCCAGGTCCAGCATCCGAACCTTGGTGGGATAGTCGATCATCACCTCTCCAGGCCGCAGCCCCAGCTCTTCAGCCATCGAGTCCTCCGCCGCCCGGCGCGCTGGCGAATCGTGCGGGATCCAGGAGGGGAGCTCCCCCTCCTCCAGCTCCGCCGCAGTGACCTCGCAGGCCCGCTTCGGGAGACGACGGTTCCTCAGGTCCGCCACCCACCGCTCCCCGATCCGATGGATGTGGGGATCCTTCGCCTCTCGGGCCCGTTCCTGGATGCGGTAGAGGAGCTCCTCGTCCGTAGGACCGACGAGCTCATCCGAGCTGATCAGCCCCACCCGCACCGCCTCGTCCACGATGCGGCGATAGAGAGCGGTCGCAGCCCGGACCGCATGATGCCAGTAGACGTTCCGGAACATCTGATACTTTGCGAAAAGGAGGGATTCGAGCGCACTCACCGCCTTCTCCTGCACCCCGATCTCGATCTTCCCCGTTTGAGGGTCGGGAAGGAGGACGAGTCCCAAGAGTAGGCGATCCACATCTACTTCCCCGTAGGGCACTCCACAGAAGCGGGCATCCCGGCGCAGGTACTCCATCTTGTCCAGGTCCAGGCTTCCGCTCACGAGCCCCCGTAAGGGCGCCTCGCTCTCTCCGCGGATCAGGGCGTAGATCCTTTCCGAGGCGCGCTCTCCCAGCGATGCCAGCGCCCCCCGCAGCTCCGGGGACTCGAAGAACCGGAGGGCGATGGACTCGTGATGTCCGGGGAAGCGGTCGCTTTCGAGCTCCTCGAGCGCGTGCGAGAACGCGTAGTGCCCGATGTCGTGGAGCAGCCCGGCATATGGGATCAGCTCCCAACCATCCCAAGCGTCCGGGGGGCTCTCGTCCCGCTCCCGGAGGATCCGGAGCGCCGTCCCCGCCAGGTGATAAACGCCGAGGGCATGGTCGAAGCGGGTGTGCGTGGCTCCGGGGTAGACAAGGTGCGCAAACCCGAGCT
>SHZS01000054.1 GCA_009692105.1 Gemmatimonadota bacterium
GGGATGGCGCGGAAGTACATGGGCCGGTACGCAGGGAAGGTGCCCCTGATCCTGAAGTTGAACGGCAAGACCACCATTCCCTCGGACGACTTCCCATTTTCCCCCCTCACGGGAAGCGTGGAGGACGCGGTGGCGCTCGGGGCGGAGGCCGTGGGGTACACTCTCTACGTGGGCTCTCCTCGGCAGGACGACGACTTTCTGCAGTTCCAGGCCATTCGGGAGGCGTGCGATCGCTACAGCATGCCGCTCGTGATGTGGGCCTATCCGCGCGGCGAAGCGGTGGAAGCGTGCGGGGGCCGGGATTCGCTCTACGCTGTGGACTACGCCGCCAGGGTCGCGCTCGAGTTGGGCGCGGACGTGGTGAAGATGAACCTCCCCAAGCGCTCCGCCCGAGACGCGGATCAGCCCGGGCCGTACGCCAAGCTCGAATGGGACTTCGAGGAGGGGGTGCGGCGCGTCTTCCGGTCTGCCGGACGGTGTCTCATCCTGGTGAGCGGGGGGAGCAAGGTCTCGGACGACGACCTGTTGGATAAGGTGCGTGTCTCCATGTCGTCGGGCGCGACCGGGCTCATCTTCGGGCGAAACATGTGGCAGCGGCCCATGGATCAGGCCCTCGCGATCACGGAGCGGGTGAGGAACGTGCTGGCGGAATTCCCTACTTGAACGCAGCGCGGGTGCGCTCCTCCGAATCTGAGAAGGAAGGGGCCGGCCGCGCGGCTCTCGCGGAAGTCACCTCGGGGATGACGTTGGGACTTGGGACGGGAAGCACGGTCCGCTTCTTCCTCGAGTCGCTCGGTGAAGCTCTCTCCTCCGGACGGATCCGGGACGTGCGGGGCGTGGCGACGTCCCGGGACACCGAGACCCGGTGCGCACTCCTGGGGATCCCGGTTGTCGAGTTGGATGACGGGGTCGAGCTCGACCTGAGCGTGGATGGGGCGGACGAGGTGTCGCCGTCCCTGGACCTGGTGAAGGGCCTGGGTGGCGCCCTGCTGCGGGAACGGATCGTCGTCCAAGCGGCACGGCGCTTCGTGGTCGTCGTGGACTCGGCGAAAGAGGTGGCCGCCTTGGGGGAGAAGGTTCCGGTCCCGGTCGAGGTTCTTCCCTTCGGATGGCGCTCCCATCTCTCCTTCTTCCGTGCGCTCGGGGCCGACCCGTGCCCGCGGGAGGGACCGGACGGGGAGCTGGCCAGGACGGACAACGGAAACTACCTGGTGGACCTGCGATTCTTCCCCCGCATCCCTGATCCGGAGCGGCTCGAGCGCGAGCTCAGGGGCAGGGCTGGGGTCGTCGGTACCGGCCTCTTTCTCCAGGTCGCGGACCGGGTCTTGGTCGGAACGGTGGGGGGAGTGGTGGCTCGGGAGCGGCGCCCGGCGTGAGGCCGATTCTCATCGCCCCGTCGGTGCTCTCGGCGCATTTCGGTCACCTGGACCGGGAGGTCCGGGAAGCCGAGCGTGCGGGGGCGGACTGGATCCACGTAGACGTCATGGACGGGCACTTTGTTCCCAACCTCACGATCGGGCCGGCGGTCACGAGCGCCGTCCGAGAAGCGACGACGCTCCCGCTGGACGTCCACCTCATGATCGAGCATCCGGAGCGGCTGATTCCGGACTTCGTGGATGCCGGTGCGGACCGGATCACGGTTCATCAGGAAACATGCGCGCACCTTCACCGGGTCGTAGGGCAGATCCGGGAGGCGGGGCTCAAGGCCGGGGTGGCGGTGAACCCCGGGACGCGGGTCGACACGCTGAGGGAGGTTCTTCCCTACATTGACTTAATCCTTGTCATGACGGTGAATCCTGGGTTCGGTGGCCAGGCCTTCATCTCGGCGTGTGAGGGAAAGATCGAGCAGGCCGAGAAGATGATCGTGGATGCGGGACGGGAGGGGGCGATCGAGCTCCAGGTGGATGGAGGGATCGATGTCCGCACCGCGCCCCGAGTCGTCCGGGCGGGCGCGACCGTTCTGGTCGCCGGATCGGCCGTGTTCGGAGAGGGGAGAGGAGGACCAGGAGCGACGATCTCTGCGCTCAGGAGCGCGGTCACGAATGGAGGTGGAAGGTGAGCGTTGATCCGGTGCCGGTGCTCGACGCGGGTGCCCTCGATCGACTGGAGGGCTGGGGAGGGGCAGAGCTCAGGGCCAAGATGGTCGATCTGTTCTTCAAGAACGCCCCGGAGCGGGTGAGGGGAATCCGCGATGGGCTCGCGACGAACGATCTCGAGCTCGCGGAGAGGTCGGCTCACTCCCTCAAGTCCTCTGCGGCGAACCTCGGCGGGGAGGCGGTCCGTCAACTCGCGGCTAAGATCGAAGGGGCTTTCGAGGTGGAAAATCGCGCTGGTGCCGAGGCTCTGCTTCCCGAGCTCGAGGCCCGATGTGCGGAAACTCTGGAGGCCCTTCGCAAGGTCGAAAAGCGGGATGAGTAAATGAAGCCGACCATCGCGCTCATGGAGGACGATCCGGTCGACTCCTGATGGTGACGGCCGCCGAGGTCGCCCCCGGTACGCAGGCGTTGGAGGACGAAGGGCCTCGGTCTCCGGCCGTAGCAGTTACCGGAAGCACTGGGTTCGTGGGTGAGCCGCTCGTCCACTCTCTTCGACAAGCCGGATACCGGGTCGTCCGGATCTCCAGGGGTGACCGGTCGGAGGCCGGGTGGGTCCGATGGGATCCACGGCGGGGGGTACTGGACCCCTCCAGTATCGAGGGCCTCCACGCCGTGGTCCACCTGGCCGGCGAGCCGATTGCCGGGGTGCGTTGGACCTCATCGAAGAAGCAGGAGATCCTGCGGAGCCGGGAGGAGAGCACTCTCTTGCTGTCCCGCGCGTTGGCGGCCCTTGAGCATCGGCCGGCAGTGTTTCTCTCAGCATCGGCCGTGGGCTTCTACGGGGACCGCGGAAGCGAGCGGCTCACTGAAACGAGCGGGGAGGGGAAGGGGTTCCTCGCGGACGTTTGCCGGAGGTGGGAGAGAGCTGCTCACCTCGAAGAGGGACTCGGCATCCGGACCGTGCTCCTGAGGACTGGCCAGGTCCTCTCCCCCCGGGGAGGGCTCCTGCGGGCGGTGCTCCTCCCGTTCCGTCTGGGGCTCGGGGGACGGATCGGCTCGGGGCGGCAATACGTGTCCTGGGTCGATCTGGACGACGCGATCGAGATGATCATCCACGCGCTAGCCGACGAAGAGCTCCGGGGACCCGTGAACGTCACCGCGCCGGGTCCGGTTCCGAACGCCACCTTCATCGACGTCCTGGGACGGGTGCTCGGCCGTCCGACCCTCCTTCCAATGCCCTCCATGGCGGTGCGGGCCTTTCTGGGAGAGATGGGGAGGGAGCTCCTTCTGTCGGGCCAACGCGTGATCCCGGAACGTGCGCTCGCGACGGGGTACCAGTTCCGCTTCCCGGACCTCGAGCACGCGTTGCGTCACCAGCTCGCCTTGCCGTGAACAGCTTCGTTCGACTGTTGCTCCGCGGACGTATGATTCGCGGACCCGCGCGTGCGACACTCTCAACCGTGATGGGTCGACTTGAGCGAGCGTGAACCCGCCCTGACGGAAGAGCGCCTCGGAGAGGACGCGATGCGCGCCTTCGCGCTTTGGTTCCGGGATGCCGCGGAGCGCTCCCAGGTCACGCACCCGGACGCGGCGTGCCTCTCCACCGTGGATGCCGATGGCCAACCCGAGGGGCGTATGGTCCTCGTGAAGGGGATGGACGATCACGGCATCTCCTTCTTCACGAATTACGAGTCGGCCAAGGGCCGTCAGCTCACCGTGACTCCGAGGGCAGCGCTCACGCTCTACTGGCACGATCTGGGGCGCCAAGTGCGGGTGCGGGGAGAGGTCGCGCGGCTCTCGCCCTCCGAATCCGATGAGTACTTCCGCACCCGCCCTCGCGGAAGTCAGATCGGGGCATGGGCCTCGGAGCAGAGTCGTCCGGTCGAGGACCGCGCGGCCCTCGAGGCACGCGTCCGAGAAGTGGCCGACCGGTTCGCGGAAAGGGAGGTCCCGCGGCCGCCCCACTGGGGCGGATTCCTCCTCCAGCCGAGGGAGATCGAGTTCTGGCAGGCGGCTGAGGACCGTCTCCACGACCGGATCCTCTACCGACGGGCACCTGGCGGGGCGTGGACCGCCCAGCGTCTGTTTCCCTGACGGGCCGGCCCTGTCTCCTCGGGCCCTCGGTCGTCGAGTCAGATCGTCGGGCCTCCCTCCTACGTCGGAAGCCGAACGTCGCCCACGATCTGACCCTCGTCGTCGAGTTCCGGACGAGGGTGCCCCTGCTCCTTCAGGTACCGAGCGATGTCCGGATAACCCCATTCGAAGACAAGCCGCGACCTCTGCTCCGGGTCGAGGCGGCACGCCGCGTACATTCCAGCTCCCTCCCTCTGCCGGAACGCCTCGTAGAGAAGGATGGCGGTGGCCACGGACACGTTTAGGGAGCGAGCCATCCCGACCATGGGGATGTGTACCGAGCGGTCCGCGGCCCGGAGGGCATCTTCAGAGACCCCGTATAGCTCAGCTCCCATCAGGAGCGCTGTCGGACGGGTATAGTCGATCTCTCGGTAGTCCACGGATCCCGGTCCGAGGTCGGCAGCGATCACCTGAAATCCCCCTTCCTGGAGCGCGCGCACGGCGGAGACCCCGTCTTCGTGCCTCCGGAGCTGAATCCAACGGTCCGTGCCAGCTGAGGTAGTGGGGTCGGAGGTCAGTCCTCCCTCGGGGACCACCGCGTGGACCTCTAGGATCCCGACGGCATCGCAGTTCCGAAGAATGGCGGAAAAGTTGTGGGGCTTGTTCACCCGTTCCATGAGGACCGTGAGATCGGGCTGGCGCCGGTCCAGGACCTCGCCGATCCTGAGGAAGCGTTCCTTGAGCATCGTCTACCAGTGTAACGGCTCGTTGGGCCGCGTGCGGCCCCAGGCCGTCCAACATGGGATCCAAGAAGGGTGCCGGGTGCGGCATCCTGGAATCCTCCGCTCGGCGGCTTGGCCTCCGCCGAGCGGGGCTACTGAGCGAGCGATTGGCCCAGCTACCCCCGGGCTGAGCTCCGGGGCAGGATGAGCGATAGAGCGACCGCCCCAGCTAGTGCCGTACCGATCACCGCCAGCGATATCGCGGTCGAGATCTCCAGCCAGGCACTTCCGGCCATCTTGATCCCTACGAACACCAGGATCCCTGCGACCGCCGGCTTTAGGTAGACGAACCGGTCCAGCGCCCCCGCCAGGACGAAGAAGAGGGCACGGAGGCCCAGTATGGCGAAGACGTTGGAACTGTAAACCAAGAAGGGATCTCGAGTCAGCGCGAAGATGGCGGGAATCGAGTCGATCGCGAAGACGATGTCGCTCCACTCCACGACGATCAGAACCAGGAGGAGGGGAGTGCCCATCCAACCCGCGTGACTCCGGAGGATAAAACGGTTCTCCGCGTAGGCCTCCGTGAAGGGCAGGAATCTCTGCGCCAGCCGAACCACGGGGTTCCGCTCCGGCTCGATCCGGATCCCCTCGTTGGACCACATCTTGATCCCCGTAAAGACGAGGACTCCGCCGAAGACGTACACGATGAAGTGGAACCTCGCGAGCAGCAGGGCGCCGAGCGCGATCATGCCACCGCGCAGAACCATCGCGCCCATGATCCCCCACTTGAGTACGCGAGGTTGAAGCTCTACGGGAACTGCGAAGTACTGGAAGATCAGGAGAAAGACGAAGAGGTTGTCGACGCTGAGGGAAAGCTCGGTCAGGTACCCTGCGTAATATTCGAGTGCCTTGGGGGTTCCCTCCCGCCAGAGGATGAAGAGACCGAACAGGAGTGCGAGCGTGACGAGGCACGCGCTCCAGGTCGTCGCTTCCTTCATCGTCAGTACGTGGCTACGACGATTCAGCACCGCCAGGTCGAGCCAGAGAAGAAGCACTACCAGAGCGGTGAAGCCTCCCCAGACCAGGGGGCCGTGCTCGGCCATGAACGCCGGTTGCGGTAGGATGCGCGCCTCAGCCGGCCAAAACGAAGAGCCGCTGCGAAATCCACCAAATCTTCGGCTTCCAACGATTCAAGGCGCCCTCCTTGAGCACCGATGAGGCACGACAAGAGCGAGCCCTCGCACGCTGCACTGCGGGGTCTCGCTCTGCGAAGGGAGTCTGGCGGACGAGCCACTCCTCCCCATACCGCCCGAAGACTAGTTGCTCTCCAATGCAGGAACAAGGCTCCTCCCAACCCAGGAACAAGGCTCCTCCCAACCGAGGAAACTCCCCTCGGTTCTCCGGGTTCCGCGACACTCCTCGGCCGCACTCCGATGGACGCCCCGTGCAAATAGCCAGATACCCGGACCATCTCCGCACCTTGACCCAGGTCGGCACCGACCTTAATTATTCCCCCCTGTGAATGCGGCCCCTGGGGTCTGTGGTCACCGGATTAGGCCCGGTTCAGACCGTGGAGTGTCAGCCACTTGTCGGAGTGGATCATGTTCAAGAAACTGATCGCGTCGGAACAACGAAAAAGGAAACCGGGCTGGGGCATGTTCACCACGACCACCTCCCTCCTTTTGCACGGGCTGGTACTAGGGGGGGTCATGTATGCTTCAGTCGTTGGACCGGAGGAAGAAGTGGAGGAGGTGGAGGAAGAGGTCACCTTCGTCGACGTTCAGGAGGAGCCGGCTCCTCCTCCGGTAGCTGTGATGGAGCAGCAGCCCCAGAGTTTCCAGGAGTTGGTTGTTCCGGACGTCATTCCCCCGTCGCTTCCCGCGATCGATCTCTCTGCTCCCCCGGTCATGGCTTCGGATTTCTCCGGGCTGGGGGTCCGCCGCCCAGAGGCCGTGGCCGCGCCGACCGGGCCGGCTCCAGTTGACCCCGGCATCGCGTATCCTCCGACGGTGCTGGAGGTACAGCCTCGCCTGACCAATGGAGATGAGATTGTTCGCCTCCTACAGCGAACTTACCCCCGGATCTTCTTGGAAGCTGGGATCGCGGGCGTCGTGCTCGTACAGTTCGTCATCACGGCCGCAGGGGCGGTGGACACGTCGACAATCCAGGTCATCGAGGCCTCGGACGAGGCGTTCGGTCGTGTCGCCACCGAGGTTACGAGCGCCCTGATGTTCACCCCGGGAAGGTACCAGGGCCAGAACGTCCAGGTGCTCGTCCAGATGCCGATTCGCTGGGAGCCGGTCAGGTGATCCCAAGGACGGATTGAAGGGAGTCCGGCCACAGAGCTTACAGAGCGGAACCGGACCGATACGCTAGATCCCGTGGACCACGAGGGTCCGCGGGTTTGGGACCGTGATTAACGCCAGGAATGGAGAGGCACTATGGAAGGGTCAATACTGGGCATGTGGGCTACCATGGGAATATTCGCCAAGGGAGTGGCGGTAACCCTCATCCTGATGAGCGTAGCTTCCCTCTCGATCGCGGTTTCGAAATGGATTCGGTTCCGGCGGATGAGCAATGCGACTCGCCGTTTTGCCAACCCCTTCTCCGAGGCGCTCGGTGAGGGCAGAATCGAAGATGCCCTGGACCTCGCGAAGAAGCATAAGAGGTCGCATGTCGCGCAGGTGCTCGGGGAGTCGCTCCGCGAGGTGGCCCCTCGGCTCGGAGACGCTGCAGGTGTGTCCGCGGCAATCCCAACGGTGGAGCGCGCTATCGAGCGCGAGCAGATTCTTCTCGCGCACGACCTTCGGTACGGCATGGGGCTCATGGCGACCGTGGCCTCGACCGCGCCCTTCGTTGGGCTTCTGGGAACTACCGTTGGTATCATCACGGCCTTCCAGGGCATGGCCGCTTCGGGCGGGGGTCTCGAGGCAATCTCGGCGGGAATCGCGGAAGCGCTGGTCACGACGGCGATCGGGCTGATCGTCGCGATCTCGGCGGTTTGGCTCTACAACTACTTTACGGGCCGGGTCGAGGTCCTCTTCAGCGAGCTTGCGTACGCGGGACGCGAGTTCGTTGACTTCTTGATATCGAAGGAGAAGTCGGGCGTCACGATGGCGGGAAGGAAGTAAGGCCATGGCCGCGGGCAAGAGAAAGAACCTTACCAAGAGGCCGGGGGTGAGTACCTCCCAGCTCCCCAAGATCGCGGGGATGGAGGGTGCGCAGGTGAACGCGGACATCAACATGACGCCGATGATCGACGTCATGTTGGTGCTCCTGATCATCTTCATGGTGATCACTCCTGCCTTGGCCGGATACGTGGTCACTCTCCCGAAGGCGGCGCAGGCCCAGCCCGAAAGGGATGATCGCGTCACCATGGGCATCGACGCCGACGGGAAGTTCTACCTCGACCAGACGCCCGGGGTGATCCCGGAGGCGAGCTTGGTCGGCGTACTGCGACAGGCCTACTCGGTGCGCCCTGATGACCACGTTCTCTATATCAAAGCAGACCAGGACGTTCGGTTCGGTTCATTCCTCACCGTGGTCGCGGCTGCACGCGAGGCGGGAGTGGCTCGAATCGGGGCGATTACCGAGATGAGCACTGACCTCATGCCTGTTGCCACTAGGCGATAGGACGATGACGAGCATTCGCGTGTCGGATCGCGACTTCGACGCTGCCCAAACGAAGGAGATCATCTCATGTCGATGAAGGTGG
>SHZS01000055.1 GCA_009692105.1 Gemmatimonadota bacterium
GAAATACACGCCGACAATCCACGCGAAGGCGAGCGAAAGGATCCCAACGTTCAGCCGTGTCGTACAACTGACCACGATCGAAACGAACAACGCGGCGAGTGAAAGCCAGGCAAGGTTCATAGGCGCGCGAGCCCCTCCCGAAGGCGCTCCAGTCCGTTCTGAAGATTCTGTCCGCCGCTCGCAAAGGATACCCTGATTGTGCCTTCGCCTCCCTGCCCATAGGCCGCCCCGTGCATCACCACGACGCCGTGCTCATGCAGCAAACGGAGGCGGACTTCGTCGGATGTCCGACCGGTCTCTCGAACATCGACCATCGCGAAGAACCCACCCTCCGGGAGGAGCACGCGGGCGCGAGGCACGTTGGAGAGCGCCGCCATCACGGTGGTGCGGCGGTCGGCGTATCCGCGTCGCATCTCACGAACGCACTCCTGTGACTCGGTCAGGGCGCACGCGGCGGCGTCCTGAATAAAGGTGGCCGGGCCTCGACTCGATTGCTGAAGCACGAGGAACATCGCCTGGATGAGTGGCGCGGGCCCCGCGCAGTAGCCGACGCGCCAACCCGTCATGGCATAGGTCTTCGACAGACTGTTCACCAGCACGGTCCGCTTCCGCATCTCGTCCGAGAGGGTCGCGAGGGAGACGTGCCTGTGACCGTCATAGACGATGGCTTCGTAGATCTCGTCGCTGATGAGAATGAGGTTCCGGCGTATCACGAAGTCGGCGATCTCGTGCAGCTCGGATTCGAGGAAAACCGTCCCGGTGGGATTCCAGGGCGAGTTCAGGAGCAGGACGCGCGAAGACGTCGTCGCGGCCGCCTCCAGCGCCTCCTTCGTCACTACGAATCGGCCGTTCTCGATCGAGGAGCGAACAGGGACGCTACGCCCACCGGCGAGCACAATCGCCGACTGATAGGCGTCGTAGATCGGATCGGGAAGCAGCACCTCGTCACCGTCGGAGAGGAGCGTGGTGAGCGCCGCATACACGCCGAGGGTGGCGCCGGTGGTGACAAGGATCTCCGAGCCCGGATCGTAGGAGAGCTGGTTATCGCGGGCGAGCTTCTGCGCCACCGCCTCGCGGAGCACCGGCTCTCCGCGATTGTCAGGATACGACGTCCGACCGTTCGCGAGGGCTCGCACAGCGGCGTCGCAGATGTGTGCAGGCGTCCGGAAGTCCGGCTCGCCCCGCATCAGCGAGACTATGGAAGTGCCCGGCGAGGCACCCTGCGCCTGCAGGGCCCGCACCTCGGCCAGAATCGAGTTCACCGCTGTGGGCTTGAGCCCAGCCGAGCGGGAAGAGAGGCGGAGCGCCTCGGCCGCCCTTGGCTGCCTGCGGACGGCCACCTTACCGGCGCCTCGATCGCCGACCTTGGGGGGAGGGGGGCCACAAGCCCCCCTCCCCTCCTCGGCTACCTATGCGCCTGATGATTTCCGCCCGGCTGGGAGAACGGCGGGGCCAAGGGCGGGAGCGGCGGCGGGGGGCGGGAGCACCGGGGGACCCAGATCCGCCTGCTGGGCGGTGGGAGTCGCCGGTGAGGTCGGCGCTATGGGGTCTCCGTCACACGCCGCGACCAGCGCGACCACAGCGAGAGCGAGGGCACGTCGGAGCTGATTCATAACTGGGCTCGGATGGCTATATGGTGATTCCCTGACAGACATCGGAAAATACTGCCGCCGGGGCCGAGGAACGACAATGGTGCCCTCGTGAGCGTGCCCCCGCCCCGACTCAGCGCTTCGAGCGAGCAGCCGTCAATGTGCGATCCAGCGCCCCTGCGAACGCCCGCTTGTCCCCCTGCCCATAGGCCTTCGGACCACCCGTCTCGACTCCAGAGTCTCGAAGGGACGCCATGAAATCACGTATGGATAGGCGCTCTCGGATATTGTCTTGGCTATAGAACTCACCGCGATGGTCCACGACCACCACCCCTTTCTCCACCAAGATGGCTGCAAGCGGAATATCGGCCGTCACCGCAACATCGCCTTCCGAAGCGTGATCAGCGATATGGCGATCGGCCACATCGGGGCCCCCCTGAACCCAGATCATGCTGACGTGCGGGTTGTTGAGAGGCAGAGGCAACCGATGATTCGCCACCAGTATCGTCGGGATCTCCAGGCGCTTCGAAGCCCGGAAGATGATCTCCTTCACTTCCCGGGGCGCAGCATCGGCATCAACCCAAATCTTCATACGGGAACGTAGCCCGGGGATCCTTTCCGGTGCCAGGGTCCTTCCTATCGCGCGGTCAACCTCCGCCCTACCATGATCCTCCATGAGCGCCAAGCGGTTCCGAAAGGCCCTTCTCGAGCGGAACCGACTATCCTTCTTCGATGATCCCAGGGGCTCGGTCCAGCTCTCTCTGCCATCCGGCCGAATGTGGCCCGTGGGGATCGCCTTCGGCGTCATGTTCGTTCCCCTTTGGCCCGCCCTCCTGGCTCTGGTTCTGAGCCACGGCATCTCGTTCTACGAAAACTTCCTGAAGGGAGAGGAGCACGTCGGGCGGACGGTGGGGGAGCAGATGGGCGAGCCCTACAAACGGGTGATCGTCCTCCACGTCACGATCATCTTCGGGGGGTGGGCCATCCTGCTCCTGGGAAGCCCACTCCCCGCCCTCGTCCTTCTTCTCGTGCTGAAGACCTGGGTGGACCTGGCGGCCCACCGGAAGGAGCACGCCGAAGCTCGCGCTACTTGATCAACGCGAGGGGAAAGAAGAAGAGAAAGCCCAGGATGAGGAGGACCGGGGCGAGGGCCAGCGACCCCTGAACCAAGAAGAAGAAGCCGAGAAAGACCGTCACGAGCCCCGCGCCGCCGAAGATGCCGGTCCATCGGGTGAAGACGAGACCCTGTGCGGCCGCGTTCGACTCCGCGGCAATCGGCCCAACGTCTCCGCGCACGCGCTCGCGTTCCCTCCGGCGTCGGCTCATGCGAAATGCTACCCGGGGCCCGAACCGGGGTCAACCTCGCCGCGCCAGGGCTCCGGCTCCCCGCTCTCCCCCGTGGCCGCGACATCAGCCCCCGCATCCCAGTAGGCGGGTCGAGCGGGTGGCTCGGTTGCCCTGAGCCTGGCGATCCGCTCGATGTCCCGCCGCCGACGGATTCGGAGGAGCACCACCAGGGCCACGGCCGCCAGGAGACAGAAGACCGCCGTCTGGGACGCCACCAGGACCCAGCCATAGCTCCTCTTCACGTGCTCGACCCACGCCTGCTCGAACCCTCCGGTGGTCCTCCCGAAGGTGGCCCGAAACGCTTCCTAGAACTGATTCGCCTCCCGCCACCGCGAGAGGAAGACTTCCATCCCCCGCACTCCGCTCCCCTCGAATAGGTACTGGACGGCCGAGGCCGAGAGGAGGTACGCCCGCTCGGCGTTCGTCCGGTCCCGCGGCCAATCCAGGGTCAGCGAGTCGAGCGGGGAGCCACCCCGGGCGAGGGCGAGGCGCAGCCGCCAGGCCTCCTGAACATTCCACTCCCCCGATGCCCACTGAGCATATCCCTCGTCGAACCACCTCGGGATCGCGAGCCCGTCGAGGTACTCATGCAGCCCGAGGTGGGCCCATTCGTGGAGCGTCGAGCGATCGCGTTCGGCGAGCCCGACCCCAGACAACCCGAAGAGGGGGATCACCACCCTCCCGAGGGACGGGATCGTGACCCCGGCCCCCCAGTCCGGGATCTGCCCTCCGGTCAGCGCATCCCAGATCTCCTGATCGGGCGCGAGGAAGATCACGGCGCGACTCGGGGTGTTGGGAGGAAGGCCGGGCGGCGACGGAGCGCGATCGAGTACCTGGAGCACCCGACGAGCCTGCTCCTCGTCACCGGGCCAATAGACAATCCCGAGGCGGGAGGCGAAGGGTGGATCCGGCGGCACGAAGACCCGCGCCTCTTCCGCCCTCGGAAGCTCGGCGGGGACGATGGCCTGCGAGCCGGTCTGCGGAGCGAGGAGCAAGCCGACGACCAGGAGAGGAAGCCCCATGTGAGGATCCTACCCCGTATCACCCGAACGGGAGAGGTCCAGGTCCGGCGTCGCGGGGTCGCTCATCGTCCGGCCCGCGCGCTCGCTCCGCACCATCCGTGAGAAGAGGGAGAGCTTCGGATCGAAGATGAAGCGCAGAAGAAGCCGTCCCCAAGAGGTATAGGAGGTCAGCTCCTCGTAGTACTCGCGGGCCGTCGCTTTCACGCGGGGGAGGCGATTCCACGGCACCGAGGGAAAGTCGTGGTGCTCGTTGTGGTATCCCACGTTGAAGGCGAGTGCGTTCAGCCTCCCGTAATAACTGTACGTCTCCTGCTCCTCGTCCACGAGGTAGTGGCGCTGGATCCAGCGGGCGCCCACAGGGTGAAGCCCAATCGAAAAGAAGGCCGAGAGGAAGAGGAAGGCGAAGGCGCGCGGACCCAGCCAGCTCCAGAGGACGACGTCGAACGCAAGGACCACGACCATGTTGAGCACGACCCACCCGTCCAGGAAGCTCATCTCCCGGATCCGAAACGGCCGAGCCATCTGGAAGAGCGGAAAGAGCAGGAGCCAGAGCGCCTTTCCGACGGGGCTGTTCCCGATCAGGCGCGCCTCCCATACGCTCGGCAGGTCCGCGTCCAGCTCGTAGACTCCCTGGAAGGCGTGATGCTTCAGGTGGTAGCGCTTGAACGATACGGAGGAAGGGATGAGGCTCGGAACATTGGCCAGGATCCCCGCCAGCGTGTTGGGCACCGCTCTCCGGAAGAGGAGGTTGTGCGCGCACTCGTGGATGAGCACGTAGAGGGAGTGACACACAAGGGCACCGGCGAGGTACGCCGTGAGAAACAACGCCCACCAGGAGGCGTCCCTCAGCACGAATGCGAGCCCCAACTGGAGAGCCACCAGCCCCGCAATCACACCGAGGGACCAGGGGTTCTTCCCGATCTGGTCTCGGATCTCGGGGTGGGCTCGGAGGATGGCTCGGGTGCGAGCCTTGTGCGGCTCGGGCGAGGCCGAGTGCAAAAACTCCCGGTTCATCCGAGACGTCAGCGTCCCGGAGCCGAAGACATCAGCTCGAGGTTCGTTCGGACGACCTCGTTTCCGGGATTCAGCTCGAGAGCCTTCCGCCAGAGCTCGAGCGCCCAGTCCCGGTCCCCATCCTTGTAGACCAGATTCCCGAGCTTCAGGTACACGTCGTCCCCGAGGAGCGAGTTCAGCCGGAGCGCCCGCTCATATTGTCCGGGCGATTCCTCGCGCTGTAGTGGGCCACCGCCGCGAGGATGTGGGATTTTCCGAGTCCCGAAGCGGAGTAGAGGAAGAGAGGGTTGTAGCTCGTCCCGGGCGATTCCGCGGCACGCTTTGTAGCCGCCAACGCTAAGCGGTTCGACGGGCCGACGACGAACGTGTCGAAGGTCAACCGGGGATCGAGATCTATGGCCATCTTATTCGCCCGTCTCCTCTCGCTCCCGTTCGAGCCCCCGCACCCACTCGACCACCGCCTCGAGGTCACTCGGAAGCGGAGCGTCGAAACGCATCTCTGCTCCCGTCGCCGGGTGCACGAAGGCCAGATGCGCCGCGTGCAGGAAAGTCCGCGGAGTCCGCTTGGCGAGCTCCCGCGCCCATCCTCGGTCCGGACCTCCCATCCCTCGCTCCCGGCCCACTCCGTAGAGAGGGTCCCCGACGATCGGATGACCCAGGTGCGCCAGGTGGACCCGGATCTGGTGGGTCCTCCCGGTCTCGAGCGCAACGTCCAAGAGCTCCGCCGCCGGCCAGCGCTCCCTGGCCCGCACTCGGGTCACGGCCCTTCGGCCATCCTCATTGACCGCCATCCTGCGACGGTCCCGGGGGTCCCGCCCGATAGGGGCGTCCACCCGGAGCGGGCTTTCACGAAAATGCCCCCACGAGGCGGCCATGTACAAGCGCCGGACCCGCCGCTCTTTCAGGGCCACCGAGAGCTCACGGTGCGTACCATCGTCCTTCGCGACGACCATCAATCCGGAGGTGTCCCGGTCGAGGCGGTGGACGATCCCCGGCCGGAGGACCCCACCGATCCCCGAGAGATCCCGAACATGGTGAAGGAGCGCGTTCACGAGGGTACCGCGAGGGTGCCCCGCCGCCGGGTGGACGACCATTCCCGCCGCCTTGTTCACCACGACCAGGTGGCGGTCCTGGTAGACGATGTCCAGGGGGAGGTTCTCAGCCTCCGCGCCGAGGGGCTCCGGCTCGGGGACCTCGACCTCGAGGTGGTCCCCCTTCTTCACCGACTCGGATTTCCGGGGGGGCGCACCATTCAGGAGCACATTCCCGGACTCTACCAGCGACGCGATGCGAGTTCGGGAAAGATCGAGGTGGGCGGCGAGCCATCGGTCCAGCCGAGCCCCGTTCCCGTCTTCCTCGACGACCAAGACCCGGCGTTCGGGGCCCCTTTGGGGCGCGTCGGGACCCAAGCCGGGCGCCTCGGTGCTCAAGCCCGGCTCAGGGCCAGCCGAACCATCGTGCCGTCGATCTCATCCTCGAGGAACGCTTCGTACCGTCCGTCCAAGCCGCCGGAGCTGCCGTCCACTTCGAGGGCCAGGGTCTCCCTCGCGATGAGGTCCCAGTGTTTGACGACGGCGTTCCGCACCTCCTCGGGACCCTCCAACCCCAGGCGGATCCGGTCCGTGATCTCGAGCCCCGCATCCTTCCGAAGCCGCTGGATCCGGTTCACGAGCTCCCGCGCCATGCCTTCTGCCCGAAGCTCATCATCGAGGGTGGGATCGAGTGCGACCGTATGCCCGTCCTGGGCCTTCACGACCAGATTTCCCGCCGCCGCCTCCGCGACCTCGAGCCAACCGGCCTCGAGTACGACCTCCTCCTCGCCGACGCGGATCCTCGTGGGCTCTCCCCGGTGGAAGGCTCGGAGCGCCTCCTCTTCGAGGGCTCGGATCTGCCCGGCCGCCTCTTCGCTCCGCTTCTGGAAGCGGGGACCGAGGGCCCGAAAGTTGGGGCGGGCCGCCAGACGCACCAGGCCGTCCGCCGAGTCCAGGAAGCGCACCTCCTTCACATTCAGCTCGTCCTTGAGGAGCTCGAGTAGCTCGGCGCGCGGCCGCCGCTCGGAGGGCACCACGGCCTGAAGCAGGCGCAGTGGCTGCCGAACCCGGATCCGCACCTCCTCGCGCGCGGAGCGTCCCAGACTGACGAGGGCGCGAACCGATTCCATCTCGGCCTCGAGCCGGGCGTCGAGCCGATCTGCGTCCCCCTCGGGAAAGGGAGCGAGGTGGACGGAGCGGCCCTCATCGAGAGCTCGATGCAGCCAGTCCGCGAAGAAGGGAACGACCGGGGCCGTAAGGCGGGCGACGGTTACGAGCGCTTCCCAGAGCGTCCGGAACGCCGCGCGCGAGTCCTGGCGATCGGTGTTTCCCCAGAAGCGGGGGCGCGAGCGGCGCACATGCCAGTTCGAGAGATCCTCGTTCACGAAGTCGGCAACCAGGCGGTAGGCGTGCGTGAGCTGGTAGCCGTCCAGGTCTCGTCCCACCTCCTCTACCATCCTGGAGAGCCGGGAGAGGAGCCATCGGTCGAGCAGACTCCGTTCCTCGGGCGCGGGGTCGTTCTCCCCTGGCTCCCACCCCTCCACGCCCCCGTACAGTGAGAAGAAGCGGTAGGTATTCATGACCGTGTCGAAGAGCCTCCGGGAGGCCTCCCTTACCCCGTCCGGGTCGTAGCGCTTGGCGACCCAGGGGCTCGAGGAAGTAATCAGGTACCAGCGCAGGGGATCCGCCCCGAACTCCCGGATCGCGTCCCACGGGTCGACGACGTTCCCCTTCGACTTGGACATCTTCTGCCCGTTCACGTCGAGGATGAGCCCGTTCACGATCACGTTCATGTACACCGGCCCAAAGCCGAGCATCGTGCCGATCGCCATGAGCGAGTAGAACCACCCGCGGGTCTGGTCGAGCCCCTCGCAGATGAAGTCGGCCGGGAAGTGCCGGCGGAACAGCTCCTCGTTCTCGTAGGGCCAGTGCCACTGCGCGTATGGCATGGACCCCGAGTCGAACCACACGTCCAACACGGCCGGGTCGCGGCGCATCACTCCACTGCACGCCCGGCAACTCCAGGTAACGTGGTCGATGCCGGGGCGGTGCGGATCGAAGCCCTCGCCGAGCGGCCCGGCGCGCTCTTCAAGCCCCGCAATGGAGCCGATCCACTCGACGTGGCTAGGATCCTCCTCGCACACCCACACGGGAAGCGGAGTGCCCCAGAAGCGGTCCCGCGAGAGCGCCCAGTCCACGTTATTGGCCAGCCATTCCCCGAACCGGCCCTCCCCGATCTCGGGCGGATGCCACCCGATCTGTCGGTTGTTCTCGATCATCTGGTCCTTGACCGTGGAGGTGGCCGCGAACCAGGAACTCCGCGCCATGTAGATC
>SHZS01000056.1 GCA_009692105.1 Gemmatimonadota bacterium
ACCCGCACGGTGACCTCGCCGGTCTTGGTCCGGAAGAGTCCGCCCTCGACCCCGATCCAGTCGCCCAGATCGAGGAGCCCCAGGTCGGAGAAATGCTCCTCTCCGAGCACGTCGATCCGGAAGTAGACCTGGATGCGCCCGGCACCGTCCTGGACGTGAGCAAACGCGGTCTTCCCGTGCCCTCGCCAGCTCACGATCCTCCCTGCTAGTCGCACCTCCGAGCCGTCGGTTCCTTCCGATACGGATCCCGAGCGCTCGGCTTCCGAGAAGGCGGCGATCGCCTCGTCACTCTGGTGGGACTTGGAGAACCGGTAGGGGTACGGCTCGATGCCCCGTTCCCGGAGCGCGGCCAGCTTCTCTCGCCGCGTGCGGAGGAGGTGACTTGCCTCCTCGCTCATGCCGCTACCCGGATATTCATGTCCGGACCTTCGCCCCGGTTTGCTTCAGGTAGGCCCGGATGAAGGGGTCTAGATCCCCGTCCATGACGCGGCCCACGTCCGTCACCTTGAGCTCGGTCCGGTGGTCGTTCACCATTGTGTACGGCTGGAAGACGTAGGATCGAATCTGGTTCCCCCACGCGATATCCGTCTTCTCCGCCTCGACGACTTCCCTCTCCTTTTCCTTCTCCGCCTGGGCGCGCTCGTAGAGTGCGGCGCGGAGCATTTTCATTGCCGTCGCCTTGTTCTTGTGCTGTGAGCGCTCCTTCTGGCAGGAGACCGCGATTCCCGTGGGAAGGTGCGTAATCCGCACGGCGGAATCGGTCTTGTTCACATGCTGGCCTCCAGCGCCCGACGATCGGTAGGTGTCGATCCGCAGTTCCTTGTCGTCAATCTCGATCTCCACCTCGTCGTCCACCTCGGGATAGACAAAGACGGAGGCGAAGGACGTGTGCCTCCGGGACTGGGAGTCGAAGGGAGAAATCCGCACAAGGCGGTGGATGCCTTTCTCCGCCTTCAGGAATCCATACGCGGACGGTCCGGAGATCTCGAGAGCGGCACTCTTGATCCCGGCTTCCTCTCCGGGCTGCCGATCCAGGATCTCTACCTGGTAGCCGTGCCGCTCCGCCCAGCGGCCATACATCCGCAGGAGCATCTCCGCCCAATCCTGAGATTCGGTCCCACCCGCTCCCGGGTGGATCGTGAGGATGGCCCCGCGGTGGTCGTTCTCGCCCTGGAGCATCGTGCGGAGCTCAAGCGCGTCCACGTCGCTCGTGCCGGTGGCAAGCTCGCGGTTCCACTCCTCCTCGAGCCCCTCGTCCGGCTCCTCCTTCAAGAGCTCCGCCATCTCCAAGAGCTCCCGCGTCTTCGCGTCGAGCTTCGACCAGGGTTCGAGCCAGCCCTTCAAGCGGGTGCTCTCCTCCATGACCTCACGAGCCCGCTCCGGGCGGCCCCAGAAATCGGGCTCGACCATGCGAGTCTCGAGCTCCTGGATCCGACGTTCTCGGTGATCCAAGTCAAAGGAACCCCCTCAGGTCTTGGACCCTTTGGCGGAGGCGTCTGGCCTCTTGGAGTTTCTCGGAGTTCATCGGGACGGGAGGCTCCCACTCGTGAGACGGAGAGGCCGAGCTCGCGGAGACGGTCCAGGTACAGTACGGGGCCGCCCTTGTCGGAACGGCCCCTCGTCACGGCGATCGGTCTCGGGACGGCCCAAGAGCGGGGGCCCGATTAGGTCCTTGAAAGATATCGTCCTACTCGGGGGGGTTCAACGCCTCGCCGCCTCAGAAGACCTTCTTGCCCCTCGCCAAGACCTCGTTCAGCGCCTCGGTGAAATACGGCGTTGACTCGGCCATCTCGGCGCCGACCTGGTCCACGTACTCCCGCATGGACTTCTTGATCTCGTTCTCGAAGTCCTTGGGGAGGGTTTCCCGGGAGAGCGCCTCCTGATAGCGGACCGGGTAGTACGCAATGATGTCGGAGACGAGCACGCGAGCGAGGTGTCGCGCGCGTTCGCGGGGGTATCGCTTGCCGAAACGCTCACTTCCGGCCGTCGGCGACTTGCTGGCCCTCGCACCCGGGGGCTCGGGCGTGCTGTCCGCGAGCGCGTCGTTCGCGAACCGGCTCAGGTCGACGTAGGTGTCCTTCCTGGCCGGAGGTGCTTTCGCTGGAGGGGGCTGGTTCGGCTCGGGTTTGGAGGGGGCCGGTGGCAACGCGACCATGGGCGGATCCTCGACGACACCAAAGGCGGCCGCCGACAATGGCGCCTCTCGCAACCCAGGGACCAATGGTTCGAGCTCAACCGAGTCGACTGCGGGCGGGGCTTTGCTCGCGACCTCGTCGAGGGCGTCAATCTCTGGCGCTCTGGCCTCTGCGACTGGCTCAGTTAGGACAGGCTCCGGATCGATCCTGAAATTTGCGGGGGGGGCGGCAGGCTCCGGATCGACATCGAGGGTAGCGAGCCCGGCAAAAGGCTCCACGCTTGGGCCCATTGACTGGGGGTTAGTGGATCGGGGCTCGGCCTCGGTCGCTCGCTCTGACGGGGCTTCGCTCCCTTCGGGCTGGGGGGCCGTGGTCGCTGGCGGGAGGGCTGGCTGGACGCGGGAACTCAGGCCGACGTAGCCCTCCGGGAGGACGACCGTGAACACCCGCATACAGGCGGAGCAGATGGCCGCCACTCCGTCCTCGGGCACCTTCCGCGGATCCACGGGGAAGCGGGTGGAACAGGACGGACATCGCGTCCTGAAGGATCGGGCGGCGGTTGTCAACGTTCCGTCACAACTGCGAGGGAGCTTCGGCAGGAGCTTCAATGGGCTCGACCTGCCTGCGGTCGACCACGTAGACTGAGCCTGGGAGGGTCTTCGCGTACGTCTTCATTTCCGCGCAGAGCTCGCTCGCCTGGGCGGGGTGGGAAAACTCCTGGAACTGGTTCGTCACAACCCCGATCGAGAGCGTCATCATGGGGATGCGGAAGAGGTTCCCTCTTCGGTCCTTCCCGAGGTAGTAGCCGGACTTCCGGTCCTCTTGGTGATACTGGAAGGGGATCAACTCGTCGAAGAGGTCCAGGATCTCATCGCACGTCTTTTTCATGTGCTCGAGGGGGACCGAGAAGATGAAGTCGTCCCCGCCGAGCGGGCCTCATCATAGACGATAAAGTGCGCTTGATCCGATCTCGTGGACACGTTGTCGACCGCATCTACCGCAGAAACGGTGGACGGTACTTCCGGCACGGGCCGAAGTCAAACTCTATGGCGAATCAGGAGGAAGTCGATCCGACGGGCCTCCTTGTCGGTTCGCACGACTCGAACTGAGACCCGGTCGCCCAGCCGAAGGCGGCGCTTCGAGCGCTTTCCGACGAGCGCGTAGGCCTCCGGGAGGAAGGTGTAGAAGTCGTCCTCGAGCGAGCGGATGTGCACGAGCCCGTCCACGAAGAAGCGATCGAGAAGAACAAAGAGCCCGAAGGACGTCACCCCCGAGATCGTTCCCTCGAAATCGTCTCCCAGATGGCGGGACATGAACTCGATCTTCTTCATGTCGACCGAGTCCCGTTCCGCTTGCTGCGCTACTCGCTCCCGCTCGCTCGAGCGCTCCGAGATCTCGGCTATATGGGCCAGGCTCCAACCCTGAAGCGGCGCCTTCTCCTCGACCAGGACCCGAGCGACCATCCGATGGAGGACGAGGTCCGGGAACCGTCGGATGGGCGAGGTGAAGTGCGTGTAGGCTCGCGAGGCGAGCCCGAAGTGTCCGAGATTTTCGGCGTCGTAACGGGCGCGGGCCATGGAGCGGAGCACGACGGTCGAAACGAGGGCGGCTTCCGGACGCCCCTCGGCCCGATCGAGAACCTGCTGGAGCGACTTCGGGCCCAGGCCGTCCCTGGGGAGCGTGTAACCGAGGGGGGCCAGGAGCGCGCGGAGCCCCTCGGCCTTGTCCGGGGCGGGGGGCTCGTGCACTCGATAGGGGATGTGGAGGCCCTTCCGCTTCGCGTCTGTGGCAACGACCTCGTTCGCGAGGATCATGAAGTCCTCGATCAGACGGTGGGAGTCGAGCTGGATGGTCCGGAGGATGTCTACGGGGATCCCGTCCTCGTCCAGGACGACCCGGGCCTCAGGTAGGTCGAAGTCGAGTGAGCCACGGTCGCGGCGCTTCTTGCGGAGCGCCTTCGCGAGGCGGTCCAGCGTCTTGAGGGCCCGGTCGGTCTCCTCGTCCACGGACGCCTTTCCCGTCAGGACCTCCTGTGCCTGGTCGTAATCCAATTGGCGGGCGCATCGGATCCAGGTCCGCTCGTAGCTGCGGCCCCGGACCTTCCCCTCCCCGTCGAGGCGCAGGATGAGCGAAAGAGCCAGGCGATCCTCCCCCTCGATGAGCGAGCAGACGCCTGACGAGAGCGCGTGAGGGAGCATGGGGACGACCTGGTCCACCAGGTAAACGGAGGTCCCGCGAAGATGCGCCTCGCGATCGAGGGCCGATCCCTCCTCGACGAAGTGGGAGACATCCGCGATGTGGATTCCCACCTCCCAGAGCCCGTTCTCGAGGGGGGTCACGGAGAGGGCGTCGTCGTGATCGCGCGCGTTGTTTGGGTCGATCACGATGACGTGGAGGTCGCGGCGATCCGTCCGATCCCCGGGGCAGGTGACCCGACCCTCGGCCAATCGCGCCTCCGCCTCGACCTGAGCGGGAAATTCCTCAGGGAGCCCGTATGAGTGGAGGATCCCCCGGACGTCTACTCCCGGGTCCCCGGACCTCCCCAGCACGCGCTCGACCTGACCGGATACCCGAACGCGACGGCCGCGCGATTGAGTGACGCGGACCACCACAACGTCCCCGCTCCTCGCCCCGGCCTCGGCGCCGAGCGGGATCAGGATTTCGGACGACGCGCGAGGATCAAGCGGCCGAACGGACCCGTGGCTTCGACCGCGATGGTATGTCCCCACCACTCCGGACCGGGCGCCATCCTCGCGCGACTTTCCCTGCTCCGGCCGAGGTGGGCGGCTAGGGGACTCACCCTCGGTCTTCCTCGGGATCAGGTATCGGTTCCCCCCGACGCGTCGGAGCTCTCCCCTCTTTTCGAGATCCCGGAGCCGTCGCCTGAGTTCTAGATATCGCTCGTGAGGGACCCGAAGGAGACGCGCGATTTCCTTGGGCTTCATGGGTCGCCCGGGGGACTTCTTCAGTGCGGACAGGATCCCTTCGGAGGTGATCTCGGACTCGGGGCTCGAGGATTCCCCAGCGCCTGTCAAAACGCTACGCCGAGCGAGAGGTGCGTAGGGTCCTGCTCAAGAGCGGCCCCCCCCCTGGGGAGCTCGCGAGAGATGCTGAGCTCGAAGCGCTCGTACACAAGACCGAGGCCGATCGCTGCCCCGTAGGTCTCGTTCAGGCTCCCGAAGACGTAACCACCCCGGATGTAGACTCGGTCCCCCGTTCCCGCGGTGAGCTCACCCGCGAGGAAGAAGGGGGGGTCACCGAGGGCCCGGGGCCGGTCCTCGGCTTCCGTCAGCACGCGGAACACTAGGGCCTCCTCGGCGATCTCGCCTGCGACCGCGTATGCGGCGGCTATGTGGACCCGGGACGGGAGAGGGCTCGAGTCGTCCGCGCCTCCGCGTCGAAGCCCCGGGCCAACGTGGGCGGCCATCACCCCAACTGGAGCGGGACGCCGCTCAGGGGGCGCATCAGGAATCCCACGTCCATGGCAGAGCGGGTCTCGCTCGCCGTCCCCTCCGGGCACTGCCCGAGACATCCCAAGCGAAACTGGACCCATTTCAGGTTCATCCCTCCGCTCAGCCACGACGTGAGGCCCGAGGCCGCGGAGAGGACTGCATGGTGACTCCGGACGGTAATCGAGCCCACGACGGTGCCAGTGTCGTCCGTCACGTCCTGACTGCCTGAGTCGAGGAGCGAGTAGGGGGCTCCCAGCACCCCCGTTGGAGTGGGGGCGAGGAGTACGGAGATGCTCGTGCCGTCTCCGCTCAGGTGCTCGCCCTGGTAGAACATCACGCGGGAGCGTCCAAGGCCCGCGAGACCCGCCGGGTTCCAGAAAGCGCCCTCGGGTGTGCTGAGCGCAGTCATCGCCCTCGCGAGTCCGACCGCCTGAGCTCCCACGGGGAGGAGGAGGAAGCGGGCGCCCTCCTCGAGGGCGGGGGGCTCCTCTCCCTGCGCTTCGACGGCGAGCGGTGCCCCGAGCATGCAGGCGAGGCAGAGGCTCAGGCTGTCACGAAGCGCGCGGCCCCGCATCTTCCTCGGCCACGGTGAACCCCAGTCGCTTGAGATGGATTTTCTTCTTTTTCCAACCCGGGAGCACTTTGATCCATAGGTCGAGATACACGGGTCGGCCCAGGAACTGTTCGAGTCGCAGGCGTGCCTTCGTCCCGAGCGCGCGGATGGCTGCCCCGCCCTTGCCAATCAGAATCGCCTTCTGCGTCGCGCGCTCCACGTAAACGACGACCTGAACGTAGGTGCGATCGGGGTCCTCGCGGAACGCCTCGACCTCGCAGCACGTGGAGTAAGGAACCTCGTCCCGGAAGTCTTCGAAGATCGCTTCACGCACGAACTCACCCGCGAAGAGCCGCACCGGATCCGAGGCGATCTCGTCCTTGGGATACAGAAACGGACCCGGCGGCAGGCGCCGCTCGATCTCCGACAGGAGCCCGTCCAGGCCGTCCCCCCGCAGGGCCGAGATGCGGATTGTCGAGGATACGCCGGCCTTCGAGCCGAACCAGCCCTCCTCCCTAGAAATTGCGTCCTCACGTGCCGCGTCCGCCTTGTTCACGACCCCGATTCTGGGCGCTGAGGAGAGATCCGCGAGCTCGAGGAGGGCGTCCCGCTCCTTGGGGTCGAGCGGCTCGAGCGGATCTACGACCAACAGGGTCACGTCGGCTTCCTTGAGCGCCGTTCGGGTCGTGACGAGGAGGGCTCGCTGCAGCATGTCCTTCGGCTGCAGGACGCCCGGTGTGTCGAGGAAAACCATCTGATGCAGCTTCGTGGTCCGGATCCCCGTGATCCGCCGCCAGGTAGTCTGCGCCTTTGAGGTGACGATGCTGAGCGGCTCTCCCACGAGCGCGTTCAGAAGTGTCGACTTTCCCGCGTTTGGCGCACCCACGAGCGCCACATAGCCGCAGAACGTCGCCTGGGTGAAAGGGTGATGCTCGGGCAGTTGGGGTTCGGAGGAAGGGACGTCCATGACCGGGTGCCGAGACGCGGCGGAGACGTTACACGGCCCCGCAGTCGAGGGACGGCGGGGCCGGACGTCCAGAGGACGAAACCTGGGCCTCGAGAAAACGAGCGGGTCGACTTCGAGTGCCTTTCCGGCATCCACGAACAAAGCAACAGCTTCGTCGGGTCGCCTTACTCAGCGTCTCTAAAAGGAGGTGATCCAGCCGCAGGTTCCCCTACGGCTACCTTGTTACGACTTCGCCCCAGTCACCGAACTCGCCTTCGGCCGCTCCCTCCTTACGGTTGGGTCACGGACTTCGGGCACTCCCGGCTTCCATGGCGTGACGGGCGGTGTGTACAAGGCCCGGGAACGTATTCACCGTGGCGTAGCTGATCCACGATTACTAGCGATTCCAACTTCATGTAG
>SHZS01000001.1 GCA_009692105.1 Gemmatimonadota bacterium
CTACGAGATCGCCCCAACCTCGGGCCGGTATTGGCGCAACGGTTCGCCGACCCGCCTCCTGTGGGATCCCAGGTGCCCGCACGATCTCGTTGCCCTCTCTATTCACCCCACCTCCTCGCGGAACCCTGCTCGTGCCGGGTGCCCGGCACGAGCCTCCGGTAACACCCCGTAGGCGCACGAGTCAGAAGGTGCGGGCCGACCTTCCCCGCAGGAACCGAACCCGGGACCACGCTACGCTTGCCTCGGCCTCGACCCCGGCCTAACATGCCCGTTTCCGTGCTTTGTTCCGATTCCGGCGAGTGGCACCCATCGTCGGCATCTTGTTTGCTCGTTGGAGGCCATGCGTGAGCGTGTCGTCACGAGCAGGGGAGCCACCCCACGAGCGGTTCCACAAGAAGTGGGGGTTCCCGCTGTGGTACGGCACAATCGCCTCGCTCATGGGACATGCGGCTGTCATCGTTCTGGTCCTCTCGGTGGATTGGACGGCGACGATGAGGGCGGTAATGGCGGGGCCGGAGCCGCTGTTAGTGGAGTGGCTCTCCCTTCTCGAGAGCCGGGAGGTGTCCGCCGGAATACCTGAGCCGGCCACCCCCGGGGTGACTGAGCCGGAGCCCGACCCCCCCGCGCAGGGGTCGAAGATGGGGGTCGCCGACCTCCTCGACGTCCTCCGCGACCAGATGCCCGTGAGCTACAGCCCCGTCGTTGCCCGGACCGCTGAGCGGGCGACCGAGGACGAAACGACCGCCGCCAACGGGGAGGCGGCGGCGGCGGACTTGGCGTCGATCCTGGGGTCCATTCCCCTCGACCTCGACCTTCTCTCCACGGTCTCGCCCGAGCTCGCTCTGTCGATCGGCGGCGCGGACTGGCCCCTCATCCGGAACCCGAATCAGGTCGAGAACTTCATCAAGTCGGGATACGACAGCATCTATGGAGCCGACACGGCAAAAGGGCTCGTGACGGTGGCGATGTGGATCGACCGGGACGGCTCGGTCGAGTGGACCGAGGTATACGAATCCAGCGGGTATACGGGCTTGGACGAGCTCGCGGTCGAAGTGATGAGCCAGGTAGCCAGATTCCGACCCGTCCGGAGGCAGGGGGTCTCTGGAACCCTGGCCGTGCTCGTCTCGATCCGTTTCCCGTTCTAACGGGGACATCCAGCAGTTCAGTCCGACTTCGGAGTCGTCAGATCATGCCTCGCCTGAGGACCAGCCTCGTGCTCACCGCCAGCCTGCTCCTCGGCGGCTGCGCTACCGCTCCGGCAGGGCCGGTGGTGTCGCCCACCGGGATCGTCTATGAGCTGGGCGTCCCTCCCACCGAGACCCGCTTCTCCCAGACCGCAGCGCTCTACCTGCGCCAGCAGCTCTGGGATCGGGCGCTGGAGCAAGCACTTCTGGGCATCGAGGCCGGCCCGTCGAACCCCGTCCACTACTTCCTCGCCGGGTCCGCACAGGTCGGCCTCGGCGACTTGGAGGCGGCCGACCAGCTGTGGCGAGAGGCCCAGCGAATCTACCCAGCCTACGAGCTGGAGATCGAGCCGACGCGAGAGACGGTCTGGGCCGAGAGGTTCAACGCGGGGGTCGAGGCCTACCTCGCCGGGCATGTCGAAGAAGCCATCGCAGCCTGGGAGGAGGCTGCCGCCGTCTACGACCTCCGTCCAGACGTGCACACAAACCTGGGTGTCATCCTCGCCGAGATCGGCGATTACGAGCGGGCCGCCGAGACGTATCGGCGCGGCCTGGCAGGGCTCGATCGGGTCCCAGCAACGCACGTGCTGGATGAGATGGAGACCCAGGAGCGCATCGAGGCTCGTAAGAGCATGGAGTCCAACCTCGCGCAGATCCTCCTCGCAACGGAGGAGTACGAGGAGGCCGAGCTCCTCATCCGCGGGAGGCTCGCGGACGACCCGACGAGCGTCGATCTACGAGTTAGCCTCGGCGTGACACTGAGCGGGCTCGAGAGGGACGCGGAGGCCTCAGAGATCTATTCGTCGCTCCTGAGTAACCCGGACCTGACAACCTACCAGCTCACGCAGATTGGAAGCTCTCTTTTCCGCACCGCCGACTTTCCGGGAGCGATCGCGGCCTTCGGGCGCGTGACGGAGCAGGAGCCGGACGGACGCGACGGCTGGTTCAACTACGCGAACGCACTCCTCGCCGAGGGCCAGTGGGATGCACTCGTCCCCACGGGAATGAGGCTCGTCGAGGTGGACCCTCTCACGGAAAGTTCCGCGCTCATCAGCGCGCGCGCCGAGGTCGAGAGGGGGGATGAACAGGCTGCGAGGGCCATGCTGGAGCGCCTGGAGGGGCTCCCGATCCTCCTAGACGGTCTCCAGCTCTGGCATTCCGGAACGGACACGAGAGTGCGAGGGGCCGTGGTCGGGCATGGCGCCGAGCCCGGCATGCAGTTTCAGCTTCGCTTCACCTTCTACACGGGAACGGAGCTCCTCGGCGAGCAGGTGCTCCAGGTTGCAGCCCCCGCCAGGGGAGAGCGCTCGAGCTTCTCGGTCAGCTTCCCCCGGAGCGCTTCCGCATACCGCTACGCGCTGATCCACTGAACGGGAAAGCTCGGAGGACGGAAGGGGTCTAGCGCGCGGCTCCCGCCTTCAGCCGGGTCCAGAGCTCGTCGTACTTTCTCCGCTCCGGACCCAGGTCCCGGATGAACTCGAGACCCGAAAGCATGTCGCTTACGGCCAGTCGCTCGTGTTCGGCCCGGAGGGTTTCATTCAGGAAGGACCACGACGCCAGGTTGGGCGAGGCGTAGCGAAGCGTCTCCGTGAGGCGCGCGCCATTCTGCGCGTCCAGAAGGAAATTGATGAGGACGTGCGCCGTGTAGGCCGCCGGGCTCCCGGCCGGAATCACGAGATTGTCCGTCCAGATCACCGCCCCTTGTCGCGGCACCACGTATGCGATGGCGGGGATCTCATCGGTCCCCCAGGCGATCTCGCCCGAGTGGTTGTGGGACACGTCGAGCTCACCCGCGACGAGGAGGTCTCTTCCCGTCGAGGCGGGCGTGAAGGCCACGGCCCGATCCCGCGCCGAGACGAGCACCGCCTCCGCCTCCGTGAGCTCGGCATCGTCCGTGGTGTTCACCGAGTATCCTAGATAGAGGAGGGCGGCCCCGATCGTCTCTCGCGGATCGTCCAGGAGCGCGAATCGCCCCAGCTGACGCGCCGGATCGAAGATCACTCTCCAGTCCGCCCACGTATTCGGCCCGATCGATACCTTGTCCCCCCGGATCCCGAGCCCGGTCGTGCCCCACTGGTAGGGCACCGCGTACAGACCCTCCGGATCGTAAGGCAGCCCCACAAAGCCCGGATGGAGGTTCGCGCGGTTCGGAAGCAGGCTGAGATCGAGGGGCTGGAGAAAACCGCCTTCCCTGAGAATTTCGACGGCGTAGTCCGACGCCACCACGAGATCGAACTGGCCCTCTCCCCCAGCCCTGAGGCGCGCGATCATCGCCTCGTTCGTGTCGAAGAAGTCCTGGACGATCTGAACCCCGTAGAGCTCCTGAAACTCACGAGCAAGGTCCTCGTCCAGGTACTCCGGAAAGTTGAAGAGGTGGAGGGTACTCGAGAGGCGGGCCGTTTCAACGGTGAGCCCGTATCCCTCGATCTGTGGGGGAAGGTCGCCCCCGCCTCCTCCTCCGCACCCGGGGAAGAGCGCGAGACTCGAAAGGGCAGCCCAGAGGAGCGGCGAGCGCCGCCCGACAACGCTGAGGATCCTCACCGCGCCTTCACCCCCTCCTCGGGGGATCTCGTCAGCAGGACGGAGGCGCTGATCGTGGCGAGTGAGAACACGAGCAGGAGCGTGGCCAACGCATTCACCTCCGGAGTCACGCCGCGGCGGATCATCGAATAGATGCGAATGGGAAGGGTCGAGGCGCCCGGCCCCGCGGTAAAGTACGCGATGAGGAAGTCGTCTACCGACAATGTGAACGCCATGAGAGCACCGGCCACGATCCCGGGAGCGGCCAGGGGAAGCACGATCTTCGCGAGCGCCTGCAGGGGTCCAGCTCCCAGATCGCGCGCGGCCTCCACCAGGCTTCGCGGGAAGGCATCGAGACGTGCCCGCACGAGGAGCGCCACGAAAGAGATCTGGAAGGAGACGTGGGCCAGGATGATGGAGCCGAGGCCGAGCGGGAAGCCGACGAGCGCGAAGAACGAGAGGAGCCCGACGCCCTGGATGACGTCCGGGACCAGGATCGGAAGGTAGACTCCGCCATCCAGAAGGGCCTTCCCGCGGAATCGGCCGAAATGGAAACCGATCGCGAGAGCGGTTCCGAGGACCACGGATATGACGGTGGAGAGGGACGACACGACGAGCGTGTTGCGGAGCGCTCGACCGATCTGAGGGTCCCTGAAGACCCCGAGGTACCAGTCGAGCGTGAACCCTTCCCAGGCCAGCGCGAATCGCGAATCGTTGAAGGAGTACGCAACCAGCACCAGAACTGGGATGTAGAGAAAGGCGAGGACCCCGAGCAGGTAGGCGCGTCTCATAGGAGCTCCACCCTCTCCCCACGCCGCCCCGGCCCAAGCGCCAGAATGATCACCACCAGGGAAGCAATCGTGAGCGCCACGGCCAGAGCGGAGCCGAACGGCCAATCCTGCGTGAGGAGCATCTGGTTCTGGATCAGGTTCCCGATCATCATCCCGCGCGCCCCCCCGAGTAGGTCCGGAGTCACGACGGCGCCGAGTGCGGGCACGAAGACCAGTGTCACGCCGGCCCCGATCCCAGGAGCCGACAACGGGACGATCACCCGGCGGAAGCGCTCCCAGCCGCCTGCTCCGAGGTCGCGGGCCGCCTCGAGGAGGGCCGGATCCAGCTTCTCGAACGAGGCGTACAGCGGGAGCACCATGAACGGCAGGAAGGTATGGACGAGCCCCGCCAGGACGGCCCCCTCGTTGAAGAGGAGCGGGAGGGGCTCGGACACGAGTCCCAGTCGGACCAGCAGCGAGTTCACGACCCCCTCCTGACGAAGAAGAACGATCCAGGCGTAGTTCTTAACGAGGAGGTTCGTCCACGAGGGAAGGATCACGGCGAGGAGCGCCAGGCTCCGCGCTCGTCCCCGCATTCCCCGGAGGATCCAGGCCAGCGGAAGGCCCAGGAGGAGGCAGATGGCGGTGGTCTCGAGCGAGAGGCGAAGCGAGCGCGCCAGGATGCCGAGGTAGAGCGGGTCGAGGGCCCGGGTGAGACTCACGAGCGTGAACGGGAGGATCGGCTCGCCCTGCTCCCCGGTGGTAAGCACGGCATAGCCGGCCAGGATAGCAAGGGGGAGGAGGAAGAGGAAAACGAGAGCGACCGCCGCGGGTCCCACCGTCCACGCGACGAACCCCCCTCCGCCGAGGACCCCGCTCCGGCCCGTCCCTCGGCCAGCGCCCGTCACGACCCTCTCCTCATCGCTCCAACTCCGCAGGATCGACCGGATCTTCCGGGACGAGGGGAGCGAGGTCGGTCGGGTGGAGCAGGAGGATAGCCTCCGCACCCACCTCGGGGAGGGGATCCTCCGGGGCCTCTCGGGAATGCACGGACCAGACCAGAGATCCGACCTTCACCTGCAGCTCGTCCACCGCTCCGACGCGGGCACTCGCGACGATGGTCACGGGAATCCGGGCCAGGCCCCGATCCGCCGCGGTAGGGTCGCCAGCGGCCGCCACCCGGAGCGCCTCCGGCCGCACCGCGTACTCTCTCTCCTCCCCGATCCGGAGACGTGAATCCGCGTGATCCAGTGCCATGACCGTACCGCCAGGGAGCTGGATCCGGGGCGGATCCACCCCGACCACTGACGCTCGGAAGAGGTTCGCTGATCCCAGGAAGTCCGCCACGAACGCCGTCCGCGGGCGACGGTAGACCTCAGCCGGTGGCCCGACTTGCAAGAGGCGGCCGCGGTTCATCACCCCGAGCCGGTCACCGAGTCGGAGCGCCTCCTCCTGATCGTGGGTGACGTGGATGAACGCAATCCCGGACTCCCTTTGGAGGCGGCTGAGCTCCTCCCGCATCCGCACCCTGAGCTTCCGGTCCAGCGCTGCGAGAGGCTCGTCCAGGAGGAGCACCGCCGGCCGGTTCACGAGCCCGCGCGCGAGGGCGACCCTCTGTTGCTCTCCTCCCGACAGGGACCCGGGCCTTCGCCCCCCGTACGCAGCGAGGCCCACCAGGGCGAGCGCCTCCTCGACGCGGTGCCGGATCTCGTCCCGGGGCACGTGCGACATCCGTAGCCCGAACGCCACGTTGTCAAAGACCGAGAGGTGAGGGAACAGGGCGTAGCCCTGGAAGACGGTGTTCACGCTGCGGGTCTCGGGAGGCTCACCATCGACCCGACGGCCTGCGAGGCGAATCTCTCCTTCATCGGGAGTCTCGAGCCCCGCCAGCATGCGAAGCACCGTGGACTTTCCGGAGCCGGAGGGGCCCACGATACAGAAGTACTCGCCGGGGGCGACGACGAGGTTGACCGCACGCACGGCCGCCGCGCCGGCGAACCGCTTCGTCACCCCGAGGAGCTCGAGAACCGGGACGGTCATCTCATCAGGGGTGCGGGGGGTCCGGTCGCATTCCGGCAAGGAGACCAAGAGCTGGTGCTAGACCCGGAAGGGGCAGGGGGATATACCGGCCCCGTCCTTCTCCCGTAAAGAAGGCCACCTATCACGGCGAACCCACCCTATCTGGCTATCGAGATCTGTAGGCCCGTCGATAGGGATAATCCGCTGAGTTGGAGGTCACGGGGCGCGGCCGTTAGCGCAGGGTTATCCTTGATATCCTTGATCGTGGGATCACCCTTCCACGTTATGCTCGGAAAATGCCGCATGACGTAGGCGGACTCCAAGAACAAGTTCACACCGCCGAACTCGTGTGAGTATCCGGCCAGCACCCCCGCGAGGAACGATTCGCCGGTGCCCTCGGCGGAGGCGCCAGATGGTGAATACACGACCTGCAGCCCCTGTACTTTCATAAGGCCGGTACGGACGCCAGCGTATAAGCCGAGCGGATCGTAGCTGATATAGACCGAAGCGGCGGGCAGGTCACGCTCCGCGCCCCTCAAGAGGACGTTCGGATGCGCAGGGTCAGGCCGAAGCTCGAAGCCGACGATCTGGCCGTAGCCGATGCCCATCTCGAACGTCCAGATGCGCTCCCCCCGCCGTGCCGCCGGAGGGGGGGCGGGCTCATACACGAATAGCGAATCAGGCGGCCCGTTCTCCCGTCTCACCTCGATGCGCCTGAGCAGCATGCGCGGCCCGTCGCCCGGCGGAGCGGGGGGCGCGGGCGGGGGGGGGGCATCGATCCCGCCGATCTCGAACAACATCTCGACGCCGAAGCTGGCGAGGCGACCCTTGTCGGCGCGGATCTTGTCCGAGGACGGGGTCAGCTGATTGACCCCGCCGTAGAAGCTCAGATCCGTGACGTTTCGCAGGAACGTTTCGACAGCGGCGAACTGCGCGCTGACGGGAGTAGGGGAAAGGACGAAAGCGGCCACGACTGCTCCGCGAAGCAACTGCAAGGATCGGCTCTTAGCCATCGAACGCTGCCTCCGCGTAGGTGAGGGCGATATGTTACAGCCTGCCAGGTCGCTGCGAAAGCATCATCTCCAGCTGAGCACAGATACACATGGAATTGCTTCGGAGCGTCATTCAGGTCTTGGCGACCGCATCGCTCGGACTGGCGGTGGCCGAGCTCTACCTCGTGACAAACAAGATCTGGAAGCGCAAGCACGAGCGCGCGGTGGCGGATAGCATCTCCATGATGGGCGAATTCGTGGGCATCATCCCTCTCTTCTTCCTCGCCCTCAGCCTCATCCTCAGTGGCAACTGGACAGCGGCGATCAACCCTATCCTATGGATGTCCGGCGGCTGCATCACGATCGCGATCGGAGCCGGCGTCTGGGTCGAGGGAAAGCGCGGGCGCAATTTCACCTCGCTGGTGCGAGATGCCATCCGGATGGAGCGCGGCGAAGTGACGGCACTGGCACGGTCTTTCTTCCGGCCGGCGGCGGCCTCCAAAATCCTCGACATCCTGGCGCGTCTGGCGCTCATCGACCACGACTTCGACACCCGCGAACGGACCTTTCTCCAGACGTTCGCGGACGCGTGGGGCATCGGCTTCCCCGTGATCGTGCAAGGCGACGGTCGCGGCTACAGCGCCTTCACCGCGCTTCACGACGACGCTGCCGAATACCTGGCTACATCGCCGCCGCCCTCGCAGGTACGGCAGTTCGGGGAAGTGGCGAGGGTGCTGGTGCGCATCGACGAGCGCGTCACGGACGAGGAGGCCACCATGCTCGCCGAGCTGGAAGGCATGTGGGACGCGTACCTGGACGGCACCGATGCGGCGCCGGCCTACGTCGTCGCGCTGGTGCCCCAGAGCAAGGAGCAGGACCACGCGATCGCGTCCGTCTTGCGGAGCGCGAGAAGGACGCCAATCCATGGCGGCGAGGCCTACGTAGCCGGCACGTACCACTCCGAGCGCTTTGCGGAGATCGTCGGCAACGACTACCGCGCGCTCAATATCTTCACCACCGTCATTCGCCTGACCACCCCGCTTCCCCCGATGCCCTCGACGGAAGAGGGCCCTCTGCTCGTATAGATCGGGGAGGATGGCCACCTTCGGCGACCCCGTTGCCACTGGCGCCGGCCGCGGCGTAGCTTCCCGAGGATGCGCGTTCCCGCTCGCAAGCGAGGTACCGACGCGCCGGATCCTCATCGTCCTCGCCCTCTCTGTCACAGCGCTTCTGTCGTTCACCGCACCGGGCGAGGCCCAGCGGTATCGGGGCAGCGACGAAGGCTACGCCCCGGTCAACAGACGCACCCCGGTCAACCTGGGAGACGGACTCCCGGACATTCCTGGCGGGTTTACCCTCTGTCGCCTCGCTTACACGTCCCCCAGGGGGCACGACGGGTCTGGCAACGGCTGGCCCACGGACTTTCCCAACGCGGACCGCAATCTCATGACTCGCCTGGGTGAGCTGACGCCGACCCCCGTCTCACTCTGGTCACATGGAGAGCCCGGGTACGCGGTCGTGAGGGTGACGGACGCCGAGGCCTACCAGTGCCCCTTCCTCTACGCCACCGACGTGGGGGAACTCGGGCTGTACCCCGACGAGGTCGCGGCCATGCGCGACTTCCTCCTGAAAGGGGGCCTCTTATGGGTGGACGACTACTGGGGCTCCGCCGCCTGGAACGACTTCGCCCGTGAGATGGAGAAGGTCGTTCCGGAGTTTGCGATCGTAGACCTACCGCTGGACCATCCCCTCTTCAGCATCGTTTACAACATTCCGACGGTCCCGCAGGTGCCATCCATCCAGTTCTGGCGCTTCAGTGCGGGCGGGACCTCCGAGCTAGGGCGCGACAGCGCTACTCCGCACCTGCGGGCGATCATGGACGACGGCGGGCGCATCCTGGTGCTGATCACCCACAACACGGACATCTCGGACGGGTGGGAGCGCGAGGGGGAGGACCCCGAGTTCTTTTACCTGTTCTCGCCCGACTCGTACGCCGTGGGGATAGATGTCACCGTGTGGATGATGACGCATTAGGTGACGACGATGCTCCGCCGAGATTGCCTGACCCCCAAGCTCCTCTGGCCTTCACTCATCGCGGTGGCAGTGCTTTGCTCCGCGGCACCGCTTGTTGGGCAGGGGGGCGGCAGCTTCCGTGGAGGCGGGCGTGATCCGAATCCGCGGGATGTGCTCTGGGGGCTTCCCGACACCCCGGCGGGGTTCTACGTCTGCCGACTCATGTACACGCAGACCGCGTACGATTCGAGCGGATCAGGATGGTCGATCGAGTACCCCCGCGCCGACATCAATTTCATGAAGCGGATCTCGCAGCTCACGACCACGGAGGTCGCCTACTGGCGCGATGGAAGGAGTGGCGGGATGGGACACACTGTGGTGCGTGCCACCGACCCGGATCTCTTCCGCTGCCCCTGGCTGGTGATGGCCTCCCCCGGGAGCGCCGGCTTCGATCCCGATGAGGGCGATGCCCTCCGCGCGTACCTGCTGAAGGGCGGCTTCCTCTGGGCGGACGACTTCTGGGGGGACGGTCCGTGGAATCACTGGGTCGACCAGATCAGTCGCGTGCTTCCGGAGTACTCCATCGTCGAACTCCCGCCGGAGCACCCGCTTTTCTCCATCCTCTATGACGTACGGGAGATCCCCCAGATACCGTCCCTGAATCGGTGGCGGCGGGGGATGTCCACCGCGGAGCTCCCCGGCCCAGAGTACGCAACGCCTCACGCCCGCGGGATCTTCGATGAGAAGGGACGCCTTCTCGTCCTGATGACGCACAACACGGATATCAACGACGGCTTCGAGCGGGAATCCGATCTCGTCTCGTACTTCGAGGAATTCGCGTGGAGGGCGTATGCGCTCGGGATCAATGTGGCCATCTGGGCGATGACGCACTGAGGACGTAACCGGATCGCGCCCGCCCTCGATTACCCTCGGGCCGGCACGAGCGCTGCTTCCGCTCGCGCGGCCTCCCGCTTCCCCTCCTCCACGTCCACGAAGAGGAGGAGCCCCCCCCCAACGATGAAGAAGACGACGATGGAGAGGATCGCGCTCCGGCTGGTTCCGGTGGCGCTCAGAACCAGCCCGAAAACCAGCGGTCCAAACACCGCGGCAAAGCGGGAAAAGACGCTGTAGAAGCCAAAGAACTCTCCCGACTTGTGGCGCGGGATGATGCTGGCGAAGAGGGAGCGGCTCAGGGCCTGGGTGCCCCCCTGGACCAGGCCGACGAGCAGGGCCAGGAAGTAGAACTGGGTCGCGGTGCGGAGGAAGTATCCGAATACGCTGATCCCCATGAAGACCAGGAGCCCCGCGAGGATCGAGCGCTTCGCTCCCATCCGGCCCGCCATCAGCCCGAACAGGAAGGTGAAGGGGATCCCGACGAACTGGACGATCAGAATGGCCGCAATCAGGTCACCCTGTCCGATCCCGATCTCGGTTCCGTACGTGGTGGCCATCTTCTGGATCGTGCTGATCCCGTCGTTGTAGATGAGGAACGCGAGAAGCATGAGGAACGCCTGGCGGTAGGACATGAGCTCACCGAATGTCTCGACGAGCCGGGCAAAGCCTACCCGCGCGGGGTTCATTCCTCGGCGCTCGTCCGTCTCCATCCGGGCCGCAGGCTCTCGGACGCTCCGGAAGAGCGGGATCGAGAAGAGGGCCCACCAAACCGACACGGAAAGGAAGGCGAGCCGCGCAGGGAGCGTGGCCTCCCCGGGCGACAGCCCTGGGCCGGACGGGAGGCCGAACCAGCTCGGATGCTGGATCCAGGCCAGATTGAGCGCGAGCAGGATCCCTCCCCCGACGTAACCGAGCGCGTACCCCGCGGTGGAGACCCGATCCATGTCCGCCTCCCCCGCCAGATGGGGCAGGAGGGCCTCGTAGAACACCCTGGACCCCTGGGCGCCGAGCCCGGCCAGCATGAAGAGCACCACGGCCAGGAGATGATCCCCGCGTTGGACGAGAAACATGGCCGCGGTCGCCAGGACCCCGCCCATCATAAAGCTCGCGAGCAGTCGCTTCTTCACGGCGGCGTAGTCCGCCATCGCCCCCAGCACGGGAGAGAGGAGGGCAACGAGCGCGATCTCGGCGCTGTTCGCGTACGCGATGGACTGGGCGGCGACGGTCGCCGGAAGGTCGGCGGCGGCCACGGAGAGGAAGTAGATGGGGAAGACCGCGACCGCGATCGTGGTCTCCTGGGCGGAGAGGGCCCAGTCGTACATCGCCCAGGCCCGCACATCGCGGCGGTCCAGCCCTAGAGCCGTCAGCACTCTCTGGCGGACCCCTCGTTCCCCCATTCCCGACCTTACGCCAGCCTCAGTGGCAATGTGCGGAGCCGCTGGCCCGTAAGTGCAAACACCGCGTTCGCAACGGCCGGCGCGATCGGCGGTACGCCGGGTTCGCCGAGCCCGCCGGGGGGAGCGTTCGAGTCCATGAACTCCACGTCCACACGAGGGGCGTTGGCGAGCTGAACCATCCGGAAGTCGGGGAAGCTTCGCTGCTCGACAGCCCCGTTACGCACCGTGATCTCCTGGAAGAGCGCCGCGGACAGGCCGAAGACTATCCCCCCCTGAATCTGTGCCAAGGCCTGGTCCGGGTTCACGACGAGACCGCAGTCGACCGCGGCGTGCACCTGGTGCACCCGAACTTCGTTCCGGTGAGCCCCACCTGCTCCCGCAGCACCCAAAGAAGGGGAGTGCCCTTATCCACCTCGAGGGCGATCGGCCCACCGTCCAAGGTGAACTCGATCACGGATCAGCCCCGGCGCCCTGCCACTCGCCCATGCGGCTCAGTTGGGAAGCTGCGGCTGCGCGAGGCTGCCGCAGTCCAGGGACCCGAGGAAGGCCACCACGTCCGCGATCTCAGCATCCGTGAGCGCTCGGTTGGCCAAGAGCGCGGTGAGGCTCTTGTTCGGGTATCCACCGCTCGCCATGAACCGGACCGCTTCCACCAGGGTGCCCACTGAGCCATCGTGGAAGTAGGGGGCGCTCCGCGCTACGTTCCGCAGGCTCGGAACCTTGAAGGCGGCCCAGTCCACAGCGTTCTGCGAGACCGTCTGGCGCCCGATGTCGACACTAGCCTCGGCCACACCATCGATCCCGATACCGACGTTATAGAAGGCCTCGTCGGGGTTCACGACCTGGGACGAGAAGAAGGGCGCCATATGACACGCGACGCAGCCCCCCTTGCCGTTGAAGACACCCATGCCGCGACCCTCCTGCTCGTTCAGGGCCGCCGTCTCACCGGCCTGGTAACGGTCGAAGCGCGTGGTCGAACAGACGAGCGTCCGCTCGTAAGCGGCGATTGCCTCGGACACGGTCTCCCCCGTCGCCCCCCGGGCTCCAAAGACCGCGGCGAACTGGGTCGCGTATCCGGGGATCTGCCCGATCTCCGTCGCCTTCGCGTCGAGGTTGTCTGCGCCCACCCCCATGTTTCCGCCTCCCCACGCAGCGCGAGCCTGCGCTTCCAGGTCGTTCGTCCGACCGTCCCAGTAGAGACGCGGCATGTATCCCACGTTCCAGATGACCGGGGCGTGCCTGGTGAGCTGGCGCTCTTGAGCGCCAATCGCCTTCGGATCGTGCCCACCGTTACCGTCCTCGTTCAGATGGCAGGAGTAGCACGATCGAGATCCGTCCACCGACATCCGCGGCTCGAAGAAGAGCTGCTGCCCGAGGGCGATCTTCGCCTCCGTCATCGGGTTGGTCGCTGGAATCGGAACCGCTCCGAGCGCCGTCCCGACGCCAGGGGCCAGGGGATCGACCGCCGGCATGGCCGACCCGGCTCCCGACACGGCCGACTCTGGGGCATCTCCCCCGCAGGCTGCGAGGAGAAGGACCAGCGCATACGCGGGCAGGGTGAGTTTCATTTGTCGCCTATCTCAGTGGAGGTCGTCGCGCGGATACGGTGAATCGGGCAGACGCTCCACGCGCGCGGTCGCATGTCGCCCGTACCGTTCCATATTTCGCTGCGGCGGCGAGGGAGCGCAACAGCCTGCCGTTGTCCCGCGGAGTGGGCCGAGCCGACCCCGATCCGGCCAGGCTGCACTCCGCTCAGCCTGCCGACTTCTTGGTCGCGATGCCCGTCGCGGTAAACGCCCCTTCCGCGACGCTCACCAACGCATTCAACTCGTTTCCATTCGGCGTCAGCGTCAGGCTGATCGGCGGGGCCGGTTGCCCCTGAGCGTTCATCGCGTACCGCAGCACGAGATTGTCGCCGGACCGCGTTATGTCGGTGACCGTCTGGCTGACGCCCATCTCGGGCGACCCCAGGTTGGCCGCGACTTTGCCCCCCTGATCCACGATATCGAGATCCAGATTGAACACCCCCTGCTCCGTCTGGATAGCGAGGTTCCAATTCCCCAAGAAGGCCTGGGCCGCCGATGTGCTCAGCTGTGACTGGGCGGAGGCCACCAGGGGCGAGAGCATGACCGCCAAGAGCCCTACCAACAGAGTGAACGAATACTTTCTCTTTGGCATGACCTGCATATGAGTCCTCCATGATGGGGAGCCGGAACGATCCCGCGCCCCCGATAGCCCGGCCAACAACGGATCCTACGCGGTCAGCCGCCTCGACAGCTTGAGCCTTCGCGCCACGGCCCAAAGAAAGATGACCAGGACCATCAGCCCCACCAATCCACAAATCTCCCTCTCGTGCCCGGCGTACGACCTGAAGCGGAGCGTCTCGACGATCAGGAGCATGGACGCAGTCAAACCCCAAGCCGCAATCGTCCCGTACTCCCGGATGACAACGCGCCGCCAGCTGAACGACATTCCCTCCAGCGCCGCGCTCAGCCGACCCAAGTTCGGGATCCATCGCGCGACGTCGCGGCAATACTGCTCGTACGTGGCTCCAAACTTCGCGTGGAGGAAGTCCTCCTCTGCTGCAACAATCGAGTGATAGAGGAAAAGGAAAAACGACCCGGCCACGACGTACATCCATGGGTTGTTCCAGATCACCGCGAGGCCGGCGTAAACGAGGAGGTTGCCGAGGTAGAGAGGATTACGCGAGACAGCGAAGAATCCAGCCGTCACCAGATCCTCCGCGTAAACGCGCCGTGCCCTTCCTCCTCGCACGATGTACGCGTATCCGATGACCGCGATGCGCAGCGCCTCTCCAGCGCAACCCAGAAACAGGCCGACCCCGTCTAGGACACGATCGGCTGCGTCGCTGCCAAAGGGTCTCAGGGGCCGGGTGAGGATCAGTAACGTCAGGACAACCGCGGGTGAGAGGGCGTCGCGGTATCGGAAGAAGAAATTCCCGCAGCGAAGCACGAACGACGCGGTCGTCCGTCCCGACGAGGGCCCTACGGGCGCTTGAGGGTCGAGGTCCTTCATCTTGAAGTAATACTCGAGGGGGATCCCCCTGAAAAGCGGTCGTTCCTTCGTCAGCGGTGAACGGCCGCCCTCATTGCCGCCAGCGGATGCCCAGCACCAACGACACGCTCGACACCCGCTCGATGGGCTCATCGTGTCGCATGAGGAGTGCGAGGGCTCGCATCTCTTCACGCTTGACGAAAACGCGATCGCCACGGCTCCCCAGGTATGCGCTCAACGACGGTGACAGCGCGTAGTCGAGGCTCAGCCCCCCTGCCGACACCGGATATGTGTGCTGAAACGAGACCCAGGAGTCAGCGACCGCGAAGTGGTCCGCCGCCCAAATCGTGAATCCCCCACCGGCCCAAGCGCTCACCCCCCACCTCCAGGAGGGCGGGGTCAGGCACAGGTCGGCTCCCGCAGTTACTCCGACCAGACGCATGGCCGACCCCACTGCTGCGCTGCCCGGCCGATCCCCCTGCGAGGCGTCGGCAGGGAGGAACAGGGCGTCGGCGTCGAATCGAAGGTTCAGCCGGGTCGAAACACGGCGTGCCAGGCCGAGACCCTCCGCCAACCCCTCTTCGCGGATGCGGAGTTCCGTCAGATCACCCAGTGCGCGGCCACCACCGACCCGGAAATCGAGGAACCAGGGGCTCTCCCCTTGGCCAGCAAGCGGTGCCGCGCTCAGCGCGAAGGCTCACGTCGTAGCGGATGCGAGCGCTCCAAGCTCAGCGCTGCCGATCCGCGCACGCCGAACCCACGGGTATTCCAGCGGCTGTTCCAGGTCGATCTGATGGATGGGTGGTGACTTGGAGTAACCCAACGCGAGCGCCGGATTCGGATACTCCCGGGCTGTTCTCACGCGGGCGGCGGCGGCGGAATCGGCTACTGCGATCGCGGCTCGCGGACCTTCCTGGATGGCCGCCTGCACCGCCTCTTCGAGGGTAACGGCCTGTTTGCCACGGAGCGGAGAGGTCGTGGCGCCCGCGAGCAGGAGCCCGAGAACCCAGGGTCGCATCCATCGGGGCCCCCAATCCATTCCCAACGTCATCTGGCCCCCAGGGCAGGGTGAGCTTCTGTGGATCAGGACACGTAATGGGCGAGCAATGTTGGGACGGCCGACGCCGTCCGTCGCAGTCGGGTAGCCGACCCCGGAAACCTCACTGCGTCGTGACGCGAAATGCCACCGTGGGAGGGACCCCGGGGAAGAACGCAACACCCGAGATCGATCCCAGGACGGAGCCAGGCTTCGAAGCGTTCGCCCACCTCACTACGGTCCGGCTGACGAATGTGCCGACCGCGGCACCGACCACAACGTCACTGGCCCAGTGGCGATCGTCGTACATGCGGGCGACCCCAACGGCCGTTGCCGCCCCGTAGAGCAAGCGCCCGACTACCACCCTTTTTCGAGGCCAGTGAAGGTACATCTCCTCCGACGCCGCGGCCGCGAGCGCGAAGGCAAGCGCGGTGTGGCCCGAGGGGAAGGACTCATGGGTGGAATCGCTCTTCATGATGGACCCCTCGAAGAACGCTCTGGAGTTGTGGGGCATGACGAACGGGCGACGCCTGCGGATGAGCCCCTTCATGACGGTGACGACCACGGCGGTCCCCGCTATCCCCTCCGCCGTGTGCAGACCAGCGCTTGCCAGCTCCTCCTCACCGATCGCCCGACCGATTCCATAGATCACCGTGCTTGCGAGGAGGGGACCGGCCGATCCCAGTGGTGTGATCCACCGGGCTCCCGTTCGGAGCGTCGAGCTCTCCTGCCGCGCGCCAGCCTGGATCCAATCCCGAATCGGCTCGTCGAGGGGGATTAGCGCCACCCCGCCGAACGCGACCGCACCCAAGATCCAGCTTCGTCCGAGCGCCCCTCCCGCCCCTTCTACCGACGAGGAGCTGTCGGGGGCCTCCTGACACGCAAGCGCCACAGGCATGGCCAAATGGGCCGTGAGGAGCAGCCCGAGGGTGAACCGCGACTGTCTTAGCAGGGCTACTTGAGGGCGATGGCCCCGCAGAAGTTATACCATCTGAAGAAGGTCTCGACCTCACGGAATCCGCAGTCATCGAGGAGCTTGGTATTCTCCTCCAGCGTATAGGGAATCAGCACGTTCTCGAGCGCTTCCCGCTTCTGTGCGATCTCCATCTCGCTGTACTTTCGTCTTCGCTTTAAGTCATAGTAATACCGGATGAAGGACCGATTCAGGACAGGGTCTGCACACAGCAGTTTCTCAACAAGGATAAGGCACCCGTTTTCGTTCAGCTGCTCGTAGATCGAGCGAACGAGCTTCTCCCGATAGATGGGTCGGATGAACTGCAGGGTGAGGCACAGAACGACCACCGAGGCGTTCTCGATCGGCACCCGCTCTCCGATGTCCGCCCTCTCCAGTCGGAACGGTCGACTCACTCCCGCTTCACGGAACTTCGCCTCACACTTTTCGAGCATTTCTGCAGAGTCGTCGACTCCGACAAATCCAACCGTGGGTGCCAGGAACGGGTCCATCGCCAAGAGGGTGTTCCCCGTGGCACAGCCGAGATCGTAGACGTTCGTTCCGGGTGCGGCCCAGTCCATGACGAGCTCGGCGAGCATCCGCTGGATCTCTCCGTAATAGGGGACCGAGCGGCTCACCATGTCATCGAAGACGGCAACTACTTCGCTGCCAAACTCGAAGTCCTGCGGTTCGCGTGGCCGATCGAAAACCTTGTCATCCGACATTGAGTGTGTTCCCAGGGGTTAGCGACAAACGAGCACCCGCGTCGGTGCTCGCTTCCTCAACTCTACCGTCGGGTCCACCACAGCACCACCGCTCTATTCCTCCCACGTGTCGCCCGACGGCATAGGACAACCTTATGGGGCAGGGAGGCTCCATCCCAGGCCGATCACCTCCAATCCGGGGTTCATCCACCCGAGCCCAACATTGGAGAGGTGATAGAAGAAGACGGAGATGGTGTGGCCATTGGCGAGGCGACGGCTCCAATCGATTCATCGTGGGCAACTTCCCTGTCATTGTCCCATTTCGGTCCCATCTCGGCCGCCCGGCTCAACGTAACGGGGTCCGACAAGCGCGGAAATCGCGTTAGATTCGCCCCCATGATCTCTGTCTCCAACGTCGAGAAGTCCTACGGCGACCGGGTGCTCTTCTCGGGCGCCACCTTCCTGCTGAACGCCGGCGAGCGATACGGCCTGGTGGGCGCGAACGGTTCGGGAAAGACCACGCTCCTCAACATCCTTGCGGGGGATCTGGACCCCAGCGGGGGAAGCGTATCGATGCACAAGCGGCTCCGCCTTGGGGTTCTTCGCCAGGACCAGTTCCTCCATGACGAGGAGTCGGTGATGAGGGTCACCCTCATGGGAAACCCGGAGCTGTGGGAGGCGATGTTGGAAAAGGAGCAGATCCTCGCCGCGGGGGAGGACGGCTCCCACTTCGACGCGCACCGGTTCTCCGACCTTGAGGAGACGGTCCAGAGGCTCGATGGGTACACTGCGGAGGCCCGAGCCGGTACCATCCTCGAGGGACTCGGAATCCCGGTTGAAGTGCATCACAAGCCGGTGCACACCCTGTCGGGGGGCTTCAAGCTCCGGGTCCTCCTGGCACAGGTCTTGGCCAGTAACCCCGACGTCCTCCTCCTGGACGAGCCCACGAACCACCTGGACATCCTCTCGATGCGCTGGCTCGAGACCTTCCTGGCCGGCTTCCCGGGGCCGGTGGTGGTGATCTCCCACGACATCCGATTCCTCAACAATCTCGTCACTCACATCCTCGATGTGGACTACGGCACCGTCCAGCTCTACCACGGCGACTACTCGGCGTTCATGGAGGCGAAAGCGTCCCAGCTGGAGCGTCGAGAGAAGGAAACTGCCGGGCGGGAGAGGGACATCGCCGAGCTACAGAAATTCGTGGACCGCTTCAAGGCCAAGGCATCGAAGGCTCGACAGGCCCAGAGCAAGGCCAAGCAGATCGAGCGAAAAGAAGAGGAGATCGTCGAGGTCCCAGCCTCGTCCCGTCGCTGGCCCACCTTCCGTTTCGAGCCTCATCGGGACAGCGGGAAGGAGGTCCTCTCGATCAAGGGGATCCGGAAGGCGTTCGCGGGGGAAAAGGTGCTGGACGGTGTCGACCTTACGGTCGAGCGAGGCGACAGGCTTGCGATCCTCGGGCCCAACGGGATCGGGAAATCCACGCTCCTGAAGATCGCGATGGGACGGCTTGAGGCCGACGCCGGCGAGGTCAAGTGGGGATACGAGACCCGTCCCGGTTACTTCGCGCAGGATTTCCGGAGCGAGATCGAGACGGAGTCGGGAACGGTCGAGGAGTGGATCTGGGCCCGATGTCCGGAGAAGGACCGCGGGTACGTGCGCGGAAGGCTTGGGCTCGTCCTATTCTCTGGCGACGATGGTCTGAAGCGGCTTTCGAGCCTCTCGGGAGGGGAGGCCGCGCGTCTCGTCTTCGCGCGGATCGCCCTCGAGCGACCCAACGTCCTGGTGCTGGACGAGCCCACGAACCACCTGGACCTCGAGTCCATCGAGGCGTTGGTGGGGGGGCTGCAGGACTTCGCGGGGACCATCATTCTCGTCTCGCACGATCGGTGGTTCGTCGGAGAGATCGCGACACGGATCGTCGAAGTCCGCCCAGATCGGATTCGGGACTACCGGGGGACATACGAGGAGTACGTGCACTGGTGTGGCGACGACCACCTCGATGCAGATCGCGTCGTGCTCAAGGCGAAGCGAGAGAGCAAGGCGGCGCGACAGGAGGCGCGGAAGGGGGCGGAGGCTGGGTCCCCTCTAAGAGTGGACGGGAACGGAGGTCGGAACGGCGGCCGGAACCACGGAAAGACCGGCGCTTCGGGCGGAGGGCAGGCTTCCTCGGACCGCCGGAAGTTGGAGCGCAGCCGTGACGCCCTCACCGAACAGATCGAGCGCGTGGAAGCCCGCGTCGCCGAGATCGACACCCTCTTCTGCCTGCCCGGCTACTTCGAAGAAACCCCTCCGGACGAAGTCCGGCGGCTCGAAGGGGAACGGGTACGCCTGGCCGAGGAAGCGGAGGGGCTCATCGCCCGGTGGTCCGCCCTGGAGGAGGAAATGGCGGCACGCTGAGGGACGCGGTTGGTCACTGATGTGCCAGGTGAGGAGGTGCCCGGCTATTTCCACGTCACTTCCATCCCGAAGAAGTGGGTGAACACCTGGCGATTCGGGCGGTTGTTCGCATTCTGAGCTGGGCTACGAATGTAGAAATCGATCTGTTGCGTAGCCGGATTGGTTTCACCCGCGGGCAGCCTCTTATTCGCCATTGGATAGTTGACGCGGAGCGTCTCTCTATCTCGTAGCCCCTGCGTCACCATGAAGTGCATCTCGTAGTCCTGGTACAGGGGCTGTCCATTCAGCGTTGCGTGCCCGAAGCCCCACCCCGCGAGGAATACCAAGGTCTTGGGCCAGTTGCTGTCTCCACAGCCCGAGTCGGTCCCGTGCTCGTGGAGATACGCGGTGATGCCACCGTTCTGACACGCGTTGAACTCGTTCCACCGATCCAGTGTGATTACCAGGTCGCCCTCGGGGATCCTCAACCTCGCCTCGAAGGTGCCCGTGTTCTGGATCTCGTTCACGTTGATCTCCGCGGTTCCGGTAACCGGTCGGACGTTCCTGGCCTCATTGTCCATGTGATCCCAGCCATCGGGGTCGTCCAGCGTCCCGACCATGTGGATGCGGTTCGCCGAGATGACGAAATGACCGTCGTACAGGTCGTGCTGTTCCGGGGCATATATTGAGATCGCTGCACCCGCCGGCTGTCGTGGATTCGGCTGCTGCGCGCTGACCGGCGCGGCCATAGCGAGAATGAGAACGAATAGGCTCTTACGCATGCGGGGACTCCTTCAGGAAGGTTTGTAACGAAGCAGTGCTCATGCTATTCCTCGCGCGACAGATCCGTGGGCGAGCCGGCGGTGCTGCGGAGTCGATCTCGATGATAGGATGATAGCATGAGGGAACTTTGAACTTCAGTCGGCTAACGAGCAGGGGGGGGTATCGAGCACTGATCCGCTCGATCGCGGGCGATGCTGCTTGGCCATTATCGTGGTAGTTCCAGTGCTTGCACGTTTCGGGGTGTCGATCTAGGGGCGGGGTTGGGGGAGTTTACCAGGGACCGTTGGTCGCTGATGTACCAGGTGAGGAGACGCAGTTCATGGACAGTCCATCCGTGTCCGAGAGCCTCTTGATCCGCTTGAGGGCGAGCCGAGTGCGGCTGGTCCTCCGGCGAAGCCTGGAGGGTCTTGTTTGGGCCGCGCTGGCCTCCTTGAGCGTCTTCGGGTTCCTCGAGCTGGGCCGCTACTTGAACCCTGTCCTGCCGTGGCTGTCCTTTCTTTCCGCGGAAGGGGCGAGCGCAGTCGCCTTGGGCGTGCTTGCAGTTGGGCTGATTACTACCTGGATCCGGGTCCGCCGCACCACCCCGGATCTTCTGACAATTGCGCGACGCGCGGACGTCCGGTTCGAATTGGACGAGCGTCTCAGCACGGCGCTGGAGTTCGGAATGGCCGGACCAGCCCGGGAGGACGTGTCGCCCGTCCTGCTTGCCCTTTTCCAGGACGTCGCGGAGCACGCCGACCAGGTGCACCCGAGAGTGCTGGTGCCGCTCAGCATGCCCCGTCCGACCTGGTACCTTATGACGGTGGGCGCCGCCGTTCTCGCGTTCGAGCTCACGGCCCCGTTATCCCGATCGGCCACGGCGGCGGCGCCTTTGAGCATGACACCCGGCATCGAAGCGCCCCAAGGAACCCCCGAGGCGGTCCTCGATGCCGAGGTGCTCATTCCCAGTGAAGGTGAGCGGACGGGTGATCCGTCAGTCCGCGACCGCGGGGAGGCAGGTAGTGCTCCAAGTGATCCCTTGGGGGCCACCCTGGCGTTGGACGACTTTGAGGCGACCGCAGCCCGGCTGGTGGAAAGACAACCCGAGCAGCGACAACGGCTCCCCACCTCCGAAGAGATCGGCGAAGCGCAGTCGGAGAGGGTGCGGCGCCTCATCGCTGGCATCCGGGAGAGTGAACGAGAGCGGGAGGCAATGGCGGAGATCATGGTCGTGGATCCCGACGATGGCGCATACAATCCTCCGGAGCCGAGTTGGACGGAGAGCTTGCTCGCCACGGCCCTGGAGAGAGAGCGAGGGCGGCTGATGATGGATGATGATGTCCTCCGAATTTCCTTGGGATCTTCCAGCGGTTCCGACAGCGGAGGGGAGGCCCGGCCGGGGGGGGCTTCGCCGCCTCTCACGGGTAGTCAGGTCGATGACCTGCCCTCGGAAGTGTCTCCGTCCCAGGCTTTCGACCTTGGGTCCGGCCAGGGCTCCCGTCCCGGTGTGCAGGTGGAGGCGCCGCCCGAAGAGCGGTTCACCGTGGTTCGCGCCACACAAATCCCCGAAGGCGCCTGGCGGCGATTCCCGGAAGACTCTCGCACTTCGGACTTTCTCGGCCTCTCGTATCGGGGCGTCGCCAGCCGGTACTTCCTCTCTCTGACTCAACAACCGAATGAGGTGGAACGCCCGTGACGAACCCCACCTTCGAGGTGACCGCTGCGGATCGCGGCCAGGAGTCACCCGCACGAATCCTCGATCGAGAGCTTGACCAGCTGCAGCAGGCGCGCACCGCGACCTCCCAGGTCGTCTTCGGCAACGAGCAGGCGGTCGACCACATTCTGATCAGTCTGATGTGCGGCGGACATGTACTTCTGGAGGGAGCGCCTGGCCTGGGCAAGACGCTCCTGGTCCGAACCATCGGCGCCGTGTGCGGCCTCAGCTTCTCCCGTATCCAGTTCACACCGGACCTGATGCCGGCGGACATCACGGGCACGATGGTGTTGCTCCAGGACGAGACTGGGAAGACCCACACGAGTTTCCAACCGGGTCCGATCTTCGCCCAGATGGTGCTCACCGACGAGATCAACCGCGCGACCCCTAAGACGCAGTCGGCGCTCCTGGAGGCGATGCAGGAGGGGACGGTCACGGCGGCAGGGCGCGTGCATACGTTGCCGAAGCCGTTCTTCGTGATGGCCACCCAGAACCCAATCGAGATGGAGGGGACGTACCTCCTCCCCGAGGCGCAGATCGACCGCTTCTTCTTCAAAGTCGACATGCCGTATCCTCCCGAGGGAGTGCTCGACACGATTCTCGAGAAGACCACCGGATCGCAGGAGAACACGCCGTCGCGGATCCTCTCGGCGGAGGACATCCTTCATCTGCAGACGCTCACACGAGCCGTTCCTCTCGCGACCCATGTTCGTCATGCGGTCGTCCGCTTTGTGCTCGCCACCCAACCGAGCGGGCGTAACGTCTCCGAGTCAGTGAAGCGCTACATCCGCTTCGGAATCACCCCTCGAGGGGGGCAGGCGCTTGTCCTGGCCGCGAAGGGACACGCCATGATGCACGGCAGGTTCAATGTCAGCGTGAAGGACCTACGCGGCGTCCTCCGGCCTGCCTTGAGGCACCGCTTCCGGCTGAACTTCGAGGGCGTGGCCGAAGGGATCTCTTCGGATGACCTTCTCGAGGAGCTGTTCGACCAGGCCGTCGCAACTCTCGCGGAATGAGCCTGCTTCCCCCCTCTCTCTTACAGAAGCTGGGGCGCACTCGTCTGCAGGTGCAGCGGGCGCCCGCCTCGACCGGTGTGGGCGAGCGGCGTTCCAAGGCCCTCGGTAGTGGGATGGAGTTCGCCGACCACCGACCATACCAGTTCGGCGACGATATCCGCCACCTGGATCCGCACCTTCACGCCCGGTTGGGTCGGCACTACATCCGGCAATACTCCACCAGCCAGCAGCTGTCGGTCACCATCCTGCTGGACGCAAGTCGCTCGATGGCCTACGGCGACCCCCCGAAGTTCGACTTTGGCCGAGCGCTTGCCGCCGGGCTGGCCTACGCCGGCCTCGTCGGCGGCGACCAGGTCTTGGTCGGCGTGTTCGCCGACGGTGGCATCCGGTGGCACGCACGTATTCAGGGCGCGATGAGAACGGCTTCGCTCTGCTCCTGGCTCGAGGGTCTCCATGCGGATGGGGTCACTGACCTGGAACAGGTGGTCCGCTCCGCCTTACCCCGGATCGCCCGTGTCGAGGGTCTCACGATCCTCATCAGCGACTGGTTCGTGGAAGGAATCCCTGAGGCGCTCGCCACCCTCGAGTCCGCCGGCCAAGAGGTGGTGGCTGTGCACCTTCTCTCGCCGGAGGAGATCGAGCCCGAGCGGTTGGGCACGGGCGAAGTGCGGTTCATGGATGCCGAGCTGGGGAACGAGATGGAGATGTTCTTGGGCCGCGGGCTCCATCAGCGGTATCGGGAAGAGCTGGAAGCCTGGTCGGCGGAGCTCCGGGCCGGAGTTCTCGCACACCGAGGCCGCTACCTTGCGGCACGCTCGGACGATGATCTGGAGCTCCTCCTCGTGCGTGACTGGCGCCTCGAGGGGCTGCTCGGATGAGCCTCGGCAGCCCTGCCTGGCTTCTTCTGCTGTTCTTGGGCGCGCTGATCGCGCTCTTCCACACCCGCAGCCGCCGGAACGTGCAGGTCTCGAGCCTCTTCGTGTGGCAGAGGCTGGCAGGCCTAGTGCCTCCCCCGAAGTTCTCATGGAAGCTGCCGGCCCCAAGCCTCCTGATGGTGTTGCAGCTTCTGGTTGTGCTCTCCATCGCCACGGCGTTGGCTCGGCCGATCTGGAATCGTAGGGTGCCCAGGGCCGACCACTGGATCGTGCTCCTCGATGCATCGGGGAGCATGAACGCTGCGACAGAAGGAACAACGAGGTTTGAGGCCGCGAGGGCGCACCTCCGTCGCGAGCTCGAGCGGTTGGACGGAATGTCGGACCGACTCTCACTCGTCAGAGTCAGCACCCAGCCCTCCGTACTGGCGGCCCGCTTGAAGCGACAGGACGAGCTGCGGACCGTATTGGAGACTGCCCGCCCCACGGACTCTCCCTCCGATTGGGATGGGGCGGCGGCTCTGATTGATGGCCTGCTCGTCGACGGTGAGAGCGCACGCGTAACGATCTTGAGCGACGAGTCGGGCGCGAGGGAAGCGCTCTCGGTGCTATCCCGCACCGTGCCCTACCTTCCTGTGGAAACCCTCGCTTTCGGGGCACCAACTGAAAACACGGCCCTTCTGGGCCTGTCTATTGCACCGGTCGATCCCGTGCTGGATCGGTGGCGAATCTCCGGAGAGATCGGGGTGTTCGCCGCTGGGGATGAGGCCTGGCGCGCCCGGTCCGTCCCGCTGCGGTTCCTCTTCGAGCCCACAGGAGCCGCGAGCCTGGTCGAACGGTCATCCTTTGACATCAACCTGGATCGACCAGGCACGGTTCCCTTTCAGGTAGAGATCACGCTGCCCGGCGCGGGCGTGGTAGAGGTGCGCCTACCCGACGACGACCTTCCGCGGGACAACAGCGCGTCCTTCGTGCTCTTGGGAGAAACGCGGAGGGCCCGGGTGCTTTACGTCGGACCCGGCAATCCACCCCTCGAGCGGGCCCTCGAGGCGGTAGAGGGGGTGGCGATCGTCCGGGCTGAGACGGTCCCCGAAACCGACACTGGATACGACCTCACGGTCTTGGATGGGGTGGCGGGCTCTAGGCGTCCCGAGACCAACACCGTTTGGCTTGGCGTGGCTCCGGATGGCGGCGAGGCGCCCCTTCTGGACAACCCATCCCCGAGCGGCTGGAGCAGCGATCACCCACTCGCTCGATCCGTGGATTGGAGCGGGCTCTCCATCAGGGCAGCGCGGCAGCTCCCGCGCCTCTCCGGCGCGGATGTCTTGCTCGAGGCTTCTGGTCTTCCGTTGATCCAGGCGCGAACGACAGAACACGGGCGGGAGATCGCGATTGCCTTCAGCCTCCAGGAGACGGACTGGCCCGAGCTCCTGAGCTTTCCTGCCTTTGTTGCCAATCTGGTGCGTTGGGCAGTGCCCGATGTCGGGATGTCCGTCGCGACCTCTTGCGAGGTGGGTCAGCCGTGTTCGGTCAGCCCCCGCGAGCTGACCGGAGACTGGAGCGTGATCGACCCTGACGGCGTCGAGGTCCCCCTTCCCTCTCCCTACGCGTTGCGAGCGGATTCCACCGCTGATGCCGAGACGTGGATCCCCCGCAGGTTCGAGACCGTGTTCAGGCCGGAGCGGTCGGGGCTCTATACGATGGTTTCGGGAGCGGAACGCCGGAGTATCGCCGTGAACGCCCCTTACCCCGCCGAGTCGGACCTTTCCACTCCGTCCGGAAACCAAGACTTGGGTATCCGGCGAAGTGAGGTTGGTGGTGCATTAGGTCAGCCTTTGTGGCGTTGGTTGCTCCTAGCGGGGATCGCAGTCCTCCTAGCCGAGGGGTGGATTGCGGGCAGAGGGACGGAACGGTTCCTCCGCCCCGGTGCCCTCTCCCGCGAGAATTCCCTGGCGCACCGTCGCCGTGCCATGATCGCGTTCCGGATTCTAGCGCTCCTCTTTCTGCTTCTCGCGATCCTCAGGGTGCCAACCCTGTACCCCGCGAGAGAAGGCCAGGCTGTGCTGGTGGTGGACGATCTCACGACCTACGGGGACGATGCCCGTGAGTCCGTCGAGACTCTCCTGGCGACGGCGGGCGAGGAAGCGAGCTCCATCCGCCAGCTTGGGATGGTCCGGATCGGCTCCACGAGCAGAGTCGAGTCTGACATCGGCATGGGCCCCACGGCCGATACCTCCGTTGCACCTGAGCCACCCGGGTCGGATCTCGCGGGCGCAGTCACTCTGGCGGGAGCCCTGCTCTCCCCGGAGAGCGTGGGTCGCATCGTACTGGTAGCGGACGGCAGTGAGACGCGGGGCTCGGTGGCTGACGCGCTGCCGGCGCTATTGACCCGCGGCGTGCCCATTGACGTGTATCCTCTGCAGGGACTTCCCTCGGAAGAGATCCTGGTCGAAGGCGTCTCCGTGCCGGACATCGTGCATCAGGACGAGCCGGTCATGCTGCAGAGCATCATCCACAGTCTGCGCCCCACCGTCGCGACAGTTCGCGTCTTGCGCGAAGGCGTCCTCATGTCCCAGAGGACGATCGATCTGCTGGCCGGACGCAACCGGGTTGAGACGGCCGTCACGGAGGAAGTGCCGGGGAGCTACCTCTACGAGGTCGAAGTCGAGGGCGAAGGGGACACCTTCGCCGGAAACAACCGCGGCGGAGTTCTTGTGGAGGTGCGTTCGTCGGCCAGCGTCGCCATCCTCACCCAGCAGCGGAGCTGGGGCGAGGCGCTGGCACACGCCCTCGCCCTCCAGGGAATCACCGCCGAGGTTCTCGCCCTCGACGGCGACCTTGCCAGCCGACCTCCTTCAGCTCTGACGCTCCCCCCCTGGTCGGATCTCGACGTCGCAATCCTCATGAACCTGCCGGCCTCCGCACTGCCCGAGGTGCAGCAGGAGGAGCTCGGACGCTGGGTGCGGGAGGACGGTGGCGGCCTGATCCTGCTCGGAGGGGAGAATGCCTTCGGGCCGGGAGGGTACTTCGATACCCCACTGGAAGCCGTTTCACCACTTTCGGCCCAGATCCCCAACGGCATCCCGACCGTGGCAATCAGCTTCGTCCTCGACCGATCCGGAAGCATGGCGCAGCAGGCAGGCGATGAGACCCGCCTCAACATCGCCAAACTGGCGACGCTGGAAGCGATTGAGGGGCTGGACGAGGAAGCCCTGATCGGGGTCGTCGTGTTCGACTCGGAGGCCCAGGTCGTCGTGCCGATGCAGCCTGTGGAGGATCGCGAGTCGCTGCGGGCTCAGATCGAACCGATCGAGCCTGGAGGTGGCACGTCTATCTATCCCGGGCTCGCGCTCGCGTATGAGCAGCTCGCGCAGATCGACGAGGGTTACACGCGTCACATCGTGGTGATGACCGATGGCCAATCGCAACCGGACGATTTCGAGACCCTCCTTGCGCAGATCGTCGACGCGGGGATCACGGTAAGTGCCATTGCGATTGGTGCTGAGGCAGACGTCCAGCTGGTGGAAGCCATCGCCCTCTTGGGCGGAGGCACCGCCAACGCTACCCCAGATTTTGAAGCGCTTCCTCGCATCCTTAACGATGAGACTAGACGCCTCGCGAGGGGGGCGGTTAGAGAAGAGGCTGTTGTCCCTGTCTGGCGGACACGGGATGCCCCCTTTCTCGAGAGGATCCCGGACGATCCGCCCGCGCTTCATGGGTACGTGCTGACCACGGCGAAGGAAGGAGCAGACGTCCATCTCGAGCTTTCGGAGAGTGTGCCGCTGCTCGCATCCTGGCGTTACGGGCTGGGCCGGGTAGTAGCATTCGCTTCGCAGGGCGCGGGCCCCTGGGCCGCCGATTGGACGGCGGCTCCCGAGTATCCACTCTGGTGGGCCCAGATCGTTCGGTGGACGCTCCCCGGAACGTCCAGGCCGGGACTGCATGTGGAGGTGCGGCGGAACGGGGACTACGCGGAGATCGTGGCCGAGGCCTCAGGGCCGGACGGGCGGGAGCGCCGAGGGCTCGATGTCGAGGCGAGCGTCGGCGGCCCAAACGAGCGGGCCGTGGGCGTGGGCGCCCTGGGAGAGCCGGGGACCGATCACCTGCGTCTTCGCGAGACGGAGCCGGGTGTCTACGAGGGACGACTCATCGCCGATCAGCCCGGCACCTACACGATCGGGGTGGAGATCCGCGAGGAAGCGAGCGACACGCTAATGGAGCGGGCAGAAACGCGCACGCACGTAGCCTACCCGGCCCGTCACGAATTCAGCGGTCCCCACGACGACCTCCTCCGCGCCCTGGCTTACCAGACGGGAGGCCGCGTCCTCCTCCAGGGGGAGCCAGTCTTTCTTGGCGGCGTGCCCCTCCGATGGATCTCCCGATCGGGCTGGCCGATCTGGACGCTCATCGCGCTGGCCCTCTTCATCGCCGATCTAGGCGTACGGTACGTCGGCGGAGCCGCAGGCTCTCGGGTTGGGCAGGCAGGCTCATTGACGTCACGCATACTCTCTGGTTCGAGGAACTGACGAATCATCCTGAGGTGCCTCTCAACGCAGCTGCCGACATCGTGGTGTTCGCCATCGGCCACTGGTCCGGCACCGCATGGAACCATACCTGACTACACCGCGGTACTCCGCAAGCGCAGCGCGTTGCCGATGACCGAGAGCGAGCTGAAGCTCATGGCTGCCGCGGCAACGATTGGACTCAGGAGCAGGCCGAACACCGGATAGAGTACCCCAGCGGCGATGGGCACACCGGCACTGTTGTAGACGAACGCGAAGAACAGGTTCTGCTTGATGTTCCGCATCGTGCGCCGCGACAAATTGCGCGCGCGGGCGATACCGCGCAGATCACCTTTGACGAGAGTGACACCGGCGCTCTCCATCGCGACATCCGTGCCGGTCCCCATCGCGATTCCCACCTGCGCCTGAGCCAGCGCGGGCGCGTCGTTGATCCCGTCCCCTGCCATGGCGACGATCCGCCCTTCCGCCTGCAGGCGTTTCACGATTTCGGCCTTCTGATCGGGTAACACCTCGGCCATGACCTCGTCGATGCCGAGCTTGCTAGCGACCGTCTGCGCCGTGGTCCGGCTGTCACCCGTGAGCATGACGATGCGCACGCCCTCCCGTTGCAGCATCTCGATGGCATCCGGCGTGCTGTCCTTGATCGGATCGGCTACCCCAACCAGGCCGGCCGCCTTGCCATTCACCGCCACGAACATGACGGTCTGTGCTTCCGCGCGGAGCGCCTCAGCGCGCTCGGAAAGCCCGCCCGGATCGATGCCGAGCGTCGACAGTAGCGCGAGGTTCCCCAGCGCCACCTCGCGGCCGTCGACGCGGCCCCTGACGCCCTTGCCTGTGATGGAAAGAAACCCTTCAACATTCGACAACGTCAGCTTTCTGCCCTCCGCACCCTTCACGATGGCTGCGGCCAACGGATGCTCGCTCCCCCGCTCGAGGCTCGCCGCCAGACGCAGCAGGTCCGCTTCGTCGACTCCTGTTACCGGTGTAAGGCTTGCGAGCCTAGGCTTCCCCTCGGTGAGCGTGCCGGTCTTGTCGACGACGAGGGTGTCGACCTTGCGAAGAATCTCGATGGCTTCGGCGTTCTTGAAGAGCACGCCCATGGTGGCGCCCTTCCCCGTCGCCACCATGATGGACATCGGCGTGGCGAGGCCGAGGGCGCAGGGACACGCGATGATCAACACCGCCACGGCATTGATGAGCGCATGTGCCAGACGAGGTTCAGGACCGACGCTCGCCCAGACCAGGAAGGTGATGATGGCGATGAGCACGACAATCGGCACAAAGTACCCGGACACCACGTCGGCCAGCTTCTGAATCGGAGCCCGGCTACGCTGTGCCTGGGCAACCATGGCTACGATCCGAGACAACAGAGTCTCGGCCCCCACCTTCTCCGCGCGCATGACGAAGCCACCGGTGCCGTTGATCGTGGCGCCAATGACCTTGTCGCCCGCCTGCTTTTCGACGGGGATGGGCTCGCCCGTGACCATCGATTCATCGATTGGACTGTGGCCTTCGAGCACGACGCCATCCACCGGTACCTTTTCACCAGGGCGTACTCGGAGCCGATCCCCGACCTGCACAGCCTCGAGCGGCACGTCCTCCTCTCCCCCGTCCTTACTGAGTCGCCTGGCAGAGGTAGCAGCCATTCCGAGGAGCTTCTTGATGGCAGCGCCCGTCTGACTGCGCGCGCGCAGCTCGAGCGCCTGGCCGAGCAAGATGAGCGTTACAATGACCCCGGCAGCCTCGAAGTACGCCGCCACCTCGCCTCCCTCTCGGAACGCCTCGGGAAAGATCCCAGGTGCGAGTGCAGCGATCACGCTGTAGAGATACGCCACGCTCACACCCAGCCCGATCAGTGTGAACATGTTCAGGCTGCGGTGGATCACCGACTGAACAGCGCGGACGTAGAAGGGCCACGCCGACCACAGGCACACGGGCGTCGCCAGCGCCAATTCCCAGAGCGTCCGCGTCCGCATCGACAACAGGGCCGAGATCGGACGGCCCGGGGCCATATCACCCATGGCCAGGACCAAGAGCGGAAGTGAAAAGGCGGCTGCCAGCCAAAAGCGCCGCGTCATGTCGCGCAGCTCGGAGCTGTCTTCGTCGGCCTCGGCACTGGCCGTGCGCCGCTCGAGCGACATCCCGCAGATCGGGCATGTCCCCGGAGCATTCCGCACGACCTCCGGATGCATCGGACAGGTGTACTCGGCACTCACGGACCTGCCAGGCTGTAGCACTTCGTCGGGCCGTAGTACTGCGTCGGGCCGCGGCATTTCGGCACGTGCCGATTCGCCACCTCGACTGGCCGACAAATAACGGTCGGGATCCTGGCGAAACTTCGCCAGGCACCCCGCACCACAGAACAGGTACGTCGTACCCGCGTGGTCGAAACGATGAGGACTGCCAGCGGCCACCGTCATGCCGCATACGGGATCAATCATCGGTGGTGCCTCAGCGTCCCCATGGGCGGCGTCCCCATGGGTGGGCTGATCGGTCGGATCCGTGTGCGTATTCTGACATCGGCAACGCTCCTCCTGTGACCTTCCTGGACAGCGCCCGTGAGCCTTATGTATCGAACCCAGCGGCCATGGCCATACCGATGGGCCTGCTCAGGGCGTAGAGAATGGTTCCGACAAGCAGGAGGATGATCGGACCCCACCACCAGCTACCCATGCCTCCTTGCATCATGGAGCCCATCCCGACGGGAACGCTGGGAATTCACCCCCCCTGGCATGGTGGGCCTGTTTCGTGGCACGCCAGCGATCGACGACAGGAACAACGTCTACCTGGGCACGAAGGCGGATACCCTCAGCGTCTTCTACGCGATCCGGGCGGACGGTTTGGGACTGCTATGGCAGAACGGGATCCACCGGGACCTGTACTCGTCGCCAGCTCTGGGGAACGATAGCACGATCTACTTCGGTTCCGAGGGTGCCACCTTTCATGCCCTCGATCTGACTACCGGAGTCGAGAAATGGTCGGTGCCACTTCGCGCTGATGTCACCTGGAGCTCGGTCGCTCTTTTGCCCGGCCGGGACCGCGTATATCGCCTCCATCGACGTGCTGGGCACAGGAGCCGGGGTCTACGCATTCCGCACGGACGCGACCGGATTCCTGCCAGGTGCGGGCTCCCCACGATTTCACGGTGGCAACGCGAATACGGGGAGGAGACCATAAGGACTGGGCCCAGGAAGGATCCCCTGGGCCCAGTCTCATGCGCCCGCCGCGATTCGAACGCGGGACCTTCGGCTCCGGAGGCCGACGCTCTATCCAGCTGAGCTACGAGCGCAACTGCTCCCGCCAAAGCGGGAAGACGCGCGGAATAAGCCGAGTTCTGTCCCGGCAGAGCCGGGCAAGGTCATTTCTCTGGGGCCGACATCGCTGCCGACCTCGTGCGGCCTACCCGGGACTCAGACGGAGCGGGCCGCTCCTCGTCCCTGTTTGGCCTTGCTCCGGGTGGGGTTTGCCATGCGACCCCCGTTGCCGGGAGCCCGGTGCGCTCTTACCGCACCCTTTCACCCTTGCCTGATCCCCCGAGGGGGCCATCGGCGGTTTGCTTTCTGTGGCACTTTCCATCGGCTTTCGCCGCCCGGGCGTTACCCGGCACCCTGCCCTATGGAGCTCGGACTTTCCTCCGACGGATCACGGCTAGGCCGGACCGCCGGCGACCTTGACTCGCGCGTTCCCGCCAAGCCTCACCTAGAGAACGTGTGCGGGGTCTGGAAGTCTAGGCTAAGTCGGGGAGGTGGGCTAGCCGAGCGCTCGTCGCCGAGCCTCACGCATCGGCTTCACCCACGACCATGCCGGCACCCCCGCGGGCACGCTCCCCGCAGTTGCTAGGGGAGGGCGACCGATGAGAACAGACGGGACACCGCACATATACCGAAACCTCTCTCACGAGCCGGCCTCGCGAAGCGGATCCCGGCGCTCTCGACGGAGCACTTTCGGAGACCCACCCTGTCGGGCCCCATGCCGGGCGCCCCCGGACCGCAACTCGACCTGTTCTGACGTGTTAGCTTGCACGGTATTACGGTATCAGAGTGGAAGGTACCCTAGTGAACACGACGCCCCGAGGATTTCGATGGCCATGCGCACCTCCCTGCTGATCGCGGCAGTGCTCCTGACCGCCTCTCCCGCGTTCGCCCAGGCGCCCGCCGCCGCCGCCCCGGGGACGATCAATAACCCCTTCGCCGGGACTCCGATCGAGGCGACCCGCGACATCATCACCGTCGGCTTCGAGGAGTTCGCCACCCTACCGGACGACAACGGGGTGGCCGCGCGTCCGATGCTCCTCGTAGACGATCCGGGGACGGGCCGGTTGTTCGTCAACAGCATGACCGGTCCGCTCTACAGCCTGAGCTATGACGGACGGAGCGTCGTCCTCTACGTGAACATCAACGACCCCCGGTGGAGCGTGAACGTCCAGTCGAGCGCGAGGGAGCGAGGCTTTCAGAGCTTCGCCTTCCATCCCGACTTCGGGCACCCCGGCACGCCCGGTTTCGGGAAGTTCTATACCTGGACCGACACTCAGAACATGGCCCCCCCGGATTTCGGTCCGGCTGAGGCAGCCCCGGCGATCGTGCAGGACGAGGTCCTCCTCGAGTGGACGGCCCTGACCCCATCGGCAGCCACCTACGACGGAGGCCCGCCTCGCGAGCTGTGGCGACTGGCGGATCCGTTCGCGAACCACAACGGAGGACACGCAACCTTCAATCCACTCGCCCGGCCCGGAAGCCCTGACTATGGCCTGCTCTATGTGGGGGCAGGCGACTCAGGGAGTGGGGGCGATCCGTTCCACCACGCCCAAAACCTTGGGAGGATGTTCGGGAAGATCCTTCGGATCGATCCGCTCGGCAGAAACAGCGCCAACGGCAAGTACGGGATTCCTGCGGACAACCCCTATGCCAGTGACAACAACCCTCTGACCCTGGGTGAGATATACGCCGTGGGTGTTCGCAATCCGCAGCGGTTCGCCTGGGACCCGGTGACCGGCGACATGTTCGTGTCCGACATCGGGCAGAACATCGTGGAGGAGATCTCGCTCGTCACGAAGGGCGCCAACCTCGGTTGGAACAATTGGGAGGGAAGCTACCTGTTCGTTTCCCGTGAGGAGGTTCGCGTGACGGCCCCGCGGAGCGATCCGGCGATGACCTATCCGGTGGTCGAGTACTCGCACCACGACCCGCTGTTGCTGAACAACGTGGCCGTCACCGGCGTCGTCGTATATCGCTCGAACGCGATTCCCCAGCTCCGGAACCGCGTCATCTTCGGAGACTTTCCCAGCGGGGAGATCTTCTACTTCAGTGCCGATCAGCTCCCGAACGGAGGGCAGGACGAGATTCGTAGAGTCCTCCTACGGGACGGCAGCCAGACGAAGACCTTCCTGCAGGTGATTCAGACGAAGAACGCCCAACAGCGACGCGACCCGGTGGCACCCCGTACCGACCTGCGTTTCGGGGAGGGGCCGAATGGCATGGTCTTCCTCCTGAACAAGTGGGATAGCACAATCCGGCGGCTGATCCCTTGAGCTGACAGGAGCCGTTGGAACGCGGCGGGAGTGTAGAGTGCCGAGCCTCCGACCTTCCGTCGGGGGCTCGGCGCGTTTTCGGGGTCACATCTCGATCTGAACGCCCACCTCAAACACCTGGTCGGGAGGAATCCGGAAGAACCCCGTCGCCGCCGAGGCGTTGCGCGACATGAATCCAAACAGGCGTTCGCGCCACGGTGCCATCCCCGGTCGTTTCGTGGTGAGGAGTGTTTCACGGCCCAGGAAGAAGGTGGTAGCCTCCATCCGCACGTCCAACCCGTATGCCTCGCACTGGCTCAGCGCGGCCGGGATGTCCGGACCCTGCATAAAGCCGTAGCGCACGACCACCGAGTAGAAACCCTCCCCCTCCGTTTTGACTTCGACGCGCTCGCTTTCCGGCACGTAGGGTACTTCCTGGGTGACCACGGCGACGAAGACGATCTGTTCGTGCAGCACCTTGAAATGAGTGAGGCTGTGGACCAGAGCCGGGGGGGTGGTCTCGGGAGTTCGCATCATATAGACGGCCGTGCCTGGCACCCGGTTAGGCGCTTCATCCATGACATCCACGAGCAGGACGGCCAGCGGCACCGAGTGCTCCTGCAATCGCTGAGCGAGTATTTCACGCCCGCGTTGCCAAGTCATCATCAGGATGTAGGCGATCAGGCCCAGTAGGAGGGTAAGCCATCCGCCGTGCGGGATCTTGAGCGCGTTGGCGCCCAGAAACGCGAGATCGGTTACGAGAAAGATCCCCGCCACCAACGCGGCTCGGAGAAAGCTCCACATCCACACCTTCCGACTCATCACATAGAACATGAGCGTCGTAATGACCATCAACCCGGAAACGGCGACTCCATACGCGCCTGCGATATCGCTCGAGGTCCGGAAGCCAATGACCAGCGCGCAGGTCGCCAGCATGAGCGCCCAGTTCACGGCGGGTACGTAGATCTGGCCGATTTCCTGGAGAGAGGTATGCTCGATCTTGAGGCGAGGGCTGTAGCCTAGCTGGACCGCCTGTCGCGTGACGGAGAAAGCTCCCGTGATAACAGCCTGAGAGGCGATGACGGCCGCCGAGGTCGCCAAGACAATCAACGGATACAAGGCCCACCCCGGTGCCATGAGATAGAACGGGTTCACCGCCGCCTCGGGCGCTCTGAGCAAGAGCGCCGCCTGCCCGAAGTAGTTGAGGAGCAAGCTGGGAAGCGCCACGGCGAACCAGGCGAGCTGGATCGGCCGAGCGCCGAAGTGGCCGAGGTCCGCGTACAGCGCCTCGCCTCCGGTGACCACCAGAAACACCGCGCCCATCACGACGAAGGTCCGGCCCAGATCCCCGGCTGCGAATTGCACAGCGTATTGCGGGAGCACAGCGGACAGCACGGCGGGAGACTGAACGATCGATCTGGCGCCCAGAACGGCGAGTACCACGAACCAGAGAAGCATCACCGGGCCGAACACCACACCGATCCGGTGCGTGCCGCGGTGCTGAAGCAGGAATAGGCCGATCAGAATCAGGATCGCCGCCGGGATCACTCCCTTCGCCAACGCAGGCGCCGCAACAGCGATACCCTCGACGGCACCCATCACCGAGATGGCGGGTGTGATCACTCCGTCTCCGTACATGAGGGCCGTTCCGAAAACCGCCATCATTGCGATCACATGCTGGGGCCGGAGGCCACGTCCCAGCCGGCTCCCCTGGATGAGTGCCATCAGGGCTAAGATGCCGCCCTCGCCCTTGTTGTCGGCCCGAATGACGATGACGACGTACTTGATCGTCACGATCAGAACGAGTGACCAGAAAATGAGGGAGAGGACGCCGATGATGTTGGCGGGAGAGGGGTCGATACCGAAGGGACCGTAGAACGCCTCTCGGAGGGCGTACAGCGGGCTCGTACCTATGTCACCGTAGACGACGCCCAGCGCCGTCAGGGAAGCCAGGGCGAGAGGGCGGGCTGCGCGGTGATCAGCGGAAGTCCTCTGGCTCATCAGACCTCAGAGCACGAGACAGCGGCGGGGGTCATCATCAGGGCGCCGGACACAATCGGGGCGCCGGATAGTCCGTCCGTTGCGCGGCCTTCGCAAGGGGAGCACTCGTCGGATGGCCCCTCGGACCAACCGGGGCCCTACCCGCCGTAAGAGCTCACGACTCGTGGACGCCCTCGCCCTGCGTGTTGGCCCCAAGCCATGCGCAGTATCCCCGGACGACTAGGGACTCGTCCCCATTCTCCATATTCCCGTGGTGCTTCAGGCGATACTTGTCGGCAATCCGCTTCATGAATCCGTCTACCGACCGCGCCGGCACATGAAGCCGCCTGCCGATCTCTTCGCTGGTATGGCCGCCGTAGGACAGTTCGGACACGCGGCGGAGGTACAGGCCAAGCTCTCGGAACGTTCCTTCCATATCGACCATATCGAGCTCGGGCGGCACGATCGGCGGCTCCCCCGGTGTTTCATCCGGTCCCGGTGCGATTTCCATTTCGCGCCAACCTCCCCAGCGAGGGAACAGCCGACCCTACCACCCGCGACCGGGCGGCCCGGCCTTCCCACATCCAAAGGTAGCGGGAGAGAGGAGTGGCTCCTCCATCCCCGCCCGGCATTCGTTGTAACCGTCTCACTACCTTGGCCCTACTGACAGGCAAACCGAATGGCGTACATCGTATCCCCTAGAAACGTGTTTCCACTGTCGAACTAGGAATAGTGATCATGCTCACGCCACCTGCACCCGGCTCTCTTCTGCGCGGCACACTTAGCAAGCGAGGTCTCGCCTTGCTCGTCCCTCTTCTTGCCGTAATCACCTCGCTTCCCCTATCGGCTCAAACGGGGCAGCCCGCTTCGCCCGCGACCCGGGATTCGTCCGCGCAGCAATCGCCTCGACAAGCATTCGCCCTACGCTGGCTCGAGCTGCAGAACGCGACGCTCAACCTCCGGTTCCGCTTTGTAGACAACAGCGGGGGGGTCGTAACGACCAGGCAGATCCAGCACAGGGAGACGTTGCGGGGACGTGTGAAGCTCGATGTGAGGGGTTTGTATGCGATCAACTTCGGCGTTTTCACCGGGACCCGATTCATCAGCGGCTGGGACAACACATGGTGGGGACTGGCGGAGGTGCAAAGGGACATCGCTTTCAAGGCCCTGTACGCCTCCGTTGAGCCCATCGACGGCATCGAGGCTCAGCTAGGTGGACTTTACCTTGTGAAGGGGGAGTCCACGGAGTTCACTACCTATGACGACGACGGCTATGTGATGGGGGAGCGGATAAGCCTACGCCGCCCAAACGAGCTCCTTTTCGACGAAATCTCAGCGACCGGTGCCTATTTCACCGGCGACCCCGGGATGATCTCAGTGGGCAGGCGGGTCTCTCATATCGACGAAACCAATTACTGGCACTTCCTCGTGCGCAAGGCGATCGGCGGGCGGGGAGGCGTGTCTGCGGATTTCTCATCGGAGAATGACCGCCGAACCTGGCGACAGGCGATTAGGATCAACCTTCCGGAGTTGAAGTTCGTGGATTCGGCTGTCTTCGAGCAGTACGAGCGAACAGGCGAAAGCGGGGCTTACGGCTTCTCGATTACGTTCGCCAAACAGCTCACCGCAAAGCTCAGCCTCAACCAGTTCGGCTATGCCCGGATCGACCCAGATTATGGCCCCCTCAACGCAGACCGTTTCAACATCGGCAACCGCGCCTTTGTCATGGCTACCTACGTCTTTTCGCCCGAGTTCACGGCTTCGTTATTCATCACCCGGGCCGTCGGCGACAATGGGGTACTGCCCCAGCGGATCCTTAGCAATGCGGTCCTCGCCTACAATGCGCTGCCCGCCCTCAGGCGCACGGGATACTTCTGATCGCGACCATCCGAAGCCGGTGCCAGCCGCTTCCTGACGGGTCCAGCACTCCCCGACGTGTCCGACCTCGATCGCGACCTGACTTTCAGATATTCCATGGTTACCGTGGCCTTCTGACGGCCCCGAACGGAGATCGTTCCATGCAGCGATACAGCCGCTTCTACAGACCCGCCGTTTTCTTGCTCATCCTTCTTCTTGCCATTTCGGGTTGCGGGGCAGGAGACTCCGGCGGTTCGTCCCTCACCCTCCTGAACGTCAGCTACGACCCTACGCGGGAGTTCTACTCCGAGCTGAACTCTGCCTTCGCTGCCGAGTTGGAAGCGACGACGGGAAGGCCCGTGACGATCGAGATGTCCCACGGAGGTTCAGGGTCCCAGGCGCGAGCGGTACTGACCGGGCTTCGAGCGGATGTCGTGACCCTCGCCCTGGCCTATGACATCGATGTGTTGGCCGACGCGGGATTTCTCCCTGCCGACTGGCAGACGCGCCTGCCAAACAACAGCAGCCCGTACACGTCGACCATTGTATTTCTGGTCCGCGAGGGAAACCCGAAGGGGATCCTGGACTGGTCCGACTTGATCCGGCCCGGGGTGGAGGTCATCACCGCGAACCCGAAAACCTCAGGGGGAGCGCGTTGGGGTTACCTGGCAGCCTGGGGCTCCGTGCTCCACCAGGAGTTGGGAGACTTCGCTCTTCTGCATGACCCGGCGGCGGCGGCGCGGGTGGCGGCTGCGCAGGAGAAGGCTCGGACCTTCCTCGCGGAACTGCTGCAGCACGTCCCCGTGCTCGATCCGGCCGCGCGCGGTGCGACAAACACCTTCGTGCAGAACGGGATCGGCGATGTCCTGATCGCCTGGGAGAATGAGGCGCTCCTCGCACTGACGGAGGTGGGCGAGGGCTCGTTCGACATCGTGGTGCCCCCACTCAGCATCCTGGCCGAACCACCCGTCGCATGGTTGGATCGGAACACGGGGCGGAACAACACGGGAGAGGTAGCCCGCGCCTACCTCGAGTTCCTCTTCACTGAAGAGGCCCAGGCTCTAGCGGCACAGCATCACTTCCGGCCGCGCTCCACGGCGGCGCTGGCGGCCGTTCCACCGGAGAACTTCCCGGAGCTTCAGCTTTTCACGATCGATGAGGCGTTCGGCGGATGGCGTGCCGCTCAGGCCGAACACTTCGGTGATGGGGGAACGTTCGACCAGATCTACGGTCAGTCACGCTGATCCTACAGATGGAAGCGCCGTGGGCCCTAACCCGCAGACGCTTCAATCTGGGCCGCACCCGCGCTACCCGCGCGTTACCCTGTAGAAGGCATGCCGTAGCAATCTCCTATTGGATTCGGTAATCCATGGCCCGCATTCTCGTTGTCGATGATGACGCACTGGACCTCATGGTTCTGCAGTCTATGCTGGGGAAGGGAGGCCATGATCTCGTCCTTGCGCCCGATGGAGCAGCTGCACTCGCGGTCTATCAGACGAGCAAGTTCGACCTGGTCGTAGCTGATTTGGTCATGCCCAGTCTCAACGGCCTCGAGCTCATCCGTGAGATCCTTGCAATGGATCCCAACGCTTCGATCATCGCGATCTCCGGCATGAGTCCCGAGTACATTCCATTGGCAGAGGACTACGGAGCCATTCGAGCCTTGACCAAGCCCCTCGACGCCGAGCTCTTTCTCAGGACTGTACAGGAGGTTCTCGGACGACGTGATCCCGATTCATCCGAACCCGCTTGAAGAACCCGGTACGGCCCGCGCATAACCGGAAAAGTAAAAGTCCCTTCAACGAGAATGGACTCTGCAGATGCGCCGCCCTGGAATCGAACCAGGAACCTACTGATTAAGAGTCAGTTGCTCTGCCAATTGAGCTAGCGGCGCAGATTCGGAGTGAAGGATACTACCCTGAAGGCATAGTCCGTCAACCCCGCCCATTCTCTGCCGAAGGGTATCAACGGCTCGGTCGCGAGACCGGAGCAGTTCGCTCACGACAGGTTCCGAAGCACGGCAGAGGTGAAGGCGTCCGTCCCCGCTGTACCTCCAAGATCTCGCGTGCGGGTTTCCGGAAGCTCGAGCGTCCGGCGGAGGGCCGTGCGGATCCGCCCGGCGGACTCCAGCTGTCCCAGGTGGTCCAACATCATCGCCGCACCTAGGATCAGCGCCGTGGGGTTCGCGGCTCCCAGCCCAGCGATGTCAGGCGCCGACCCATGCACGGCCTCGAATACGGCCACGTCCCGTCCGATGTTTCCCGCGGGAGCCATCCCGAGCCCTCCCACGAGCCCCGCCATGAGGTCGCTCAAGATATCCCCGAACATGTTCTCCATCACGAGCACGTCGAAGGCGTACGGATTTCGGACGAGCTGCATCGCGGTCGCGTCGATGATCCGGTCTTCGAACTCCACCCGACCCTCGTATTCCTTTGCAATCTGCCGTCCAACATCCAGGAACAGCCCCTGCGTGTACTTGAGGATGTTCGCCTTGTGGGCGAGCGTCACCTTTCGTCTTCCATTCTGCACCGCGTAGTCGAACGCGTACCGCACGATCCGCTCCGAGCCGTAGCGGGTGATGATCATCACGGATTCAGCGGCGGCCCTCGGATCGCCTTGCAGTCCGATATAGTGCTCGACGCCAACGTATAGCCCCTCCGTGTTCTCGCGGACCAGAACCAGATCGATGTCGGCATACCGTTGGCCGGGCACCATCGTGATGGCGGGGCGCACGTTCGCGTAGAGATCGAACTCCTTTCGGATCGCGACGTTCACGGAGCGGAAACCCGAACCGGACGGGGTCGTGAGCGGTCCCTTCAGGGCGATCCCATTCCGCTGGATGGACTCAATCGTCTCCTTCGGGAGGGGGTCCTTCACCGCCTCGACGGCGGCAATCCCCCCTAACTGATACTCGAAGTCCAACTCCGCTCCCGCCTCCTTCAGGACGATGAGCGTAGCCCTCATGACCTCCGGACCGATTCCGTCGCCGGGGATGACCGTGACTGTCTTCGCCGTAATTGCCTTCGCCATGGAAGCCGGGGGTCCAGGGGACGTGGACTTAGGGGACGCGGAGGAGGAGGTCAGGGTCCGACGATCCTACGGGCCAGCGCCTCGGCCGCCGTCGCAGCGAGCGAGAGGCTGCCCGGCGGGCCCCACGCCCCCTCCACGATGCCGAGCCAGAGCACCCTCCCGGCTGCGGAGGTCCACGAGCGCGGCGGAGATCTCCACCGCTTGCATGGCATCGTGTGCGCGAGCTTGGTCCGCCACCGGCAGGAGCGCCATCGTGGCATTCGTGAGGGCGCCGAGGCGGTATAGGGTGCCAAAAAGGGGGTCTCCGACGCGCTCGACATCCCCTACGAGGAATATGTCCACGGGGAGGTCATCGATCTGGGCACCTACTCCGGGGCTCTGGGCCACGGCCTCTCGGAGGTCTTCGGGCATCAGCCACTCCACGGGCCCGCCTACCCGCCCGAGCGCGTACTCGAGCTCATTGCCCACGTCGGGATACGCTCCGACCCGGATCTGCAGAGGGAGCATGATGACCCGCGCTCCCCTCAGGTCGGGGATCCCGCCCCGCTCAGTACCCGGGACCGGGAGGAGGGGGGGTCCGGGCAACAAAGCATCCGGCAAGTAACAGGACGCCGAAAAGGGGAAGGGCCGCACGGGGCCCGCGAGGAGCCCTGGCACGGCTCGCTCGTGGACCCTATCCATTGGCTCCTGCGCCATCGGCAACCCTACCCATCGGTCTCGTCCGGGCCATCGGATTCATCCGTGGCCGCTGGCAAGTCGGGATCGAGCCGCAAGGAGGCGGAATTCATGCAGTACCGGAGCCCCGTCGGTTGCGGGCCATCGGGAAAGACGTGCCCCAGGTGCGCGTCACACGCGGCGCAGACGACCTCGGTCCTCCTCATGGTGAGGGATCGATCTTCGACCTCCCGCACGTTCGATCCTTCAACCGGCTCCCAGAACGAGGGCCATCCGGTCCCGGAATCGAACTTGGTGTCGGAGGAGAATAGGGGCGTGCCACAGCAGACGCAGCGGTACGTCCCGGGCGTCTTCGAGTTCCAGTATTCGCCCGTGAACGCCCGCTCGGTTCCCTTGGCGCGGGCGACCTGATACTGCTCCGGCGTGAGCCTCTTCTTCCACTCCTCGGGGGAAAGCTCGACCGGCCTCTTCGGCGAATTCGTCATACGGGCTCCTTCTCCACTACCACCCTTTCCATCACCGCGGGCTTGAGGGGGCGATCGCTCCGATCCGTGGGCGTCGTGCCGATCTTGCTGACGACCTCCATCCCGCTCACCACGCGTCCGAACACGGCGTGCTTGTTGTCGAGCCAGTTGGTGGGGGCCAGCGTGATGAAGAACTGGGAGCCTCCCGTGTTCGGGCCCGCGTTCGCCATGGAGAGAACCCCCGCGCTCCCGTGCCTGAGCTCCGCATCGAACTCGTCAGGAATCGAATAGCCCGGCCCTCCCCGTCCCGTCCCCTCAGGACACCCGCCCTGGATCATGAAGTCCTTGATGACCCGGTGGAAGACCACCCCATCGTAGAAGCCCCTCTCCACGAGAGTGACGAAGTTGGATGTGGTCTTGGGAGCAAGGGACTCGAAGAGCTCGGCCCGGAAGGTGCCGCTCGTGGTCTGGAATACGACGTATCGGTTGGCCATGTAGTAGGCGGTGCTAGTGTGAACGGAGGACGGATCGAGTTCGAGTTCAGCCTACCCCGTGCCCGAGTGCGATGTTCACCGCCTCAGCGGCACGTCAGTGGATCGCACCGTCCGCTCCGGGAAGCGTGAAGCGTATGGTCGTCCCGCTCCCGAGCTGGCTCTCCGCGCCCACCTCCCCTTTCATGGATTGTACGAGGTGGCGGACGATGGCAAGTCCGAGCCCGGTCCCTCCCTCCTTGCGATCCCGGCCGGGGTCGGCCCGATAGAATCGCTCGAAGATCCGGGGGAGCGCCGACGAGGGGATACCCGCACCCGTGTCCGTGACCGCGACCTGGACGTGGGGGCGCCGGTCCGTGATACGGACCCGGATGCGTCCACCATCGGTGGTGTAGCGGAGGGAGTTGTCGAACAGGTTCCTGAAGATCTGGTGGAGTGCCTGGGGATCGGCCAGCGCCAGGGCCTCGCCCTCCACGTCGAAACCGACTTGGGGATGAGGCCGGTCACCGATAACCTGCTCCCACGCCTCGATCGCCACCCCCGAGACGTCGACCTCCTCCTCCTGCGCGGTCCATCCACCGGACTCGAGCCGGGAGAGATCGAGGAGGTTGTCCACAAGGTTCTGCAACCTAAGGGTGTTGTTCCGAATAGAGGCCAGAAACTCTCGCCTCAGTTGCTCGGGAGGGTCGCCCTCGAGGAGGGTCTCGGCGAAGCCCCGGATCGTGGTGAGCGGAGTCTTCAGTTCGTGCGAGGCGTTGGCGACGAAGTCCCTTCGCACGTGCTCCATGCGGCGGAGCCCAGTCACATCCAGGAAGGTGACGACGGATCCACCGCCCTCGAGCAAATGGGTCGAGACGAGAAGATTCCGCTCTCCCAAGATGAGCTCACGGGGGGCGAGCTCCGTCAGGACGGAGTCCTCGAGGTAGTCCCGGAGATCGGGATGCCTGACAAGCGCCCCCACGGGAGCGAAGAGAGCGGGCAGAGAGAGGTCGAGCAGATCGGCCGCCACCCGGTTCATACGGAGCACCCGCGCGTCCGGGGTGAGCGCCATCACCCCCTCGGCGATCGCGTCGATCAAGCTCTCGAGTTCGTCCCTCTCTCGCTCGAGCTCGGAGACGCGGGCTCCGACATCGTCGGCCAGATCCCGGAGAGAGCCCTCGAGATCGGCGAGCTCGGGAGGATATGGGGGAGGAGGTGGGTGGCGAGAGACGTCGCCGCGAGCGAGATCCCGCACGTGCGCAGCGAGGCGTCGGACATGCCCTCTGAGATCGCGCTCGAGAGCGCCCGCCAGAGCCCAGAGGAGCACCAGGCCACCGGCGCCGAGGAGCACCAGAAGCGACACGGTCTGCCCGAGGAGCCCGAGGGCCACGAGAGCGGACAGGAGCAGCCCTCCTCCCACCAGGAAGAACTTGCCGCTCAGCGTCACGGGTCCCTCACTCTCCACGTCGGGCGGATCAACTCCTCCCGTCCGGTGCCTTCAGCCGATATCCGAACCCCCGGACTGTTTCCACCCAATCGCCCGCCGCGCCGAGCTTTGCCCGCAGACGGCGGACGTGCATGTCCACGGTCCTGGTCTGCAGGCGCTCTACCACATCCGACCCGAGCTCCCAGGCCCGCTCGAGCAACCGGCGGCGGCTCTGGGTGCGTCCGCGTCCTTCCATCAGGGCATGGAGGAGCCGAAACTCCGTAGGGGTGAGGCTCAGCTCCACGCCTTCCATCGACACGCTGTGGGAATGCTCGTCCAGGACCAGCTGGCCGACCCGAAGTACCCGGCCCCCCGCCTCGACCCCACCCTGTTCCGCCCTGCGCAGGATGGACCTGACCCTGAGGACCAGCTCTCGGGGCGAGAACGGCTTCGTGAGGTAGTCGTCCGCCCCGAGCTCGAGACCGTGGATCCGGTCTTCCTGCTCCCGCTTCGCGGTCAGGAGAAGGACCGGCAGGTGGCGAGTGCTCGCCGTCGCACGGAGCCCCTTCAGGATCTCGTCTCCCGTGATCCCCGGAAGCATCCGGTCGAGAACCAGCAGGTCCGGCACCTCCCGCCCAATCACCGAAAGGGCCTGATCCCCGTTCGCCGCCGTTTCCACCCGAAACCCTTCCCGCGTGAGCTGATACGCAATCAGGGCCGCGATCTCCGGCTCGTCCTCGACGACCAGGACCCGCGGAGCAGGGGCGCTCCGCGACGGAGTGGGCTCCATGATCCTCCTCAAGACGGGGAACCGCGCCGGACCTCAGCATCACCGTACCGGATCGCGTTCGAGCCCACGTCGATCGCGGCTACCCTGGGCGCAGTGCCTGCAGCTCCTCCGCGGTTCTTCCGACTTCGCTCTTCCAACCCTAGCTCTCCAAGTTCGGGGTCGTTCCATGATCCCCTTGGAGCTCCGAGAACGCGCCCAGGTTCACGCGCCCGGTCACCCCATCCAGGCGGGACTCCTTTCCCACGATCGAGTCGTGGAGGTGACACCCCCGGACGACCGACCCCTGGCCCACGATCGAGTCCCGGATGGCCGAATCCCGAATGTGGACCCCCCGCTCCACGGTCACATTCGGCCCCAGGGCGACGTTCACCAGGCGAGCTCCGGCCTCGACTCTGACGGGCCCCACGATTTCGCACCGCTCCAGAGTGGCTCCAGGATCGATTCCACCCCGCGTCGTGAGGAGAAGGTGGTGGTTTGTCTCAAGAAGCGTCTCGACCTTCCCACAGTCGTACCAACCCCCAACCGGCGCAGTCCGGATCTTCGCGCCGCGGTCGACCATGTACTGGAAGGCGTCCGTGAGGAAGAACTCCCCGGAGGGGCCGGGAGGAACGCTGAGCACGTGGCGGATTCCCTGGAAGAGGAGGGCGGAGTCCCGGATGTAGTAGAGCCCGATGTTGGCGAGCTTCGAGACCGGCTCGGTGGGCTTCTCCACGATGCGCGTCATCGCTCCGTCTTGGTCGGTCACGATGACCCCAAAGCGCTGGTAGTCCTCGACCTCTTTGGCCCAAATGATCCCAGACCACCCCGTGGGAAGCGTCCGGATCAGGGACAGGTCCGCCTCGAAGAGCGTGTCCACGAAGAGGATCAGGAGGTCTTCGTCCGCCCACGGCTCTGCCAGGGCCACCGCTCCGGCCGTCCCGTCCTGAACCTCCTGCACCACGTAATGCGACGTGAACCCTGGGTACTCCCGGGAGATGTATGCCTCCACCTCCTCCCTCAGGTATCCCACCACGAACACGACCTCCTCGATCCCCAGCTCCTTGAGGTCATCGAGGATGTAGCTCATGACGGGCCTGCCACCGATACGGATCAGGGGCTTCGGGATCGTGAGAGTGTGCGGCCGAAGCCGCGTACCCTTTCCGGCGAGGGGGATGATCGCTCTCATGCGGTCCGGGGGAGCGGGACGGGAATGGCGACCCACAGGACGGAACGGGACCGACCGCCATCGAAGGGCATGGGAAGCATACCCGAGCCCGGGAGGGGGATCAACCGCGCGGAACCCGGGGCCGCCCGGGGCGGCTATATTAGGCCGACGCTCCCGGCGTTCCCACCTTCCCCCAACGGAGCCCGATATGGACTCGGCCAGTCGCGGTAGTCCACGAGCGCGGTCCCTGGGGCTCTCCGCCACCGGAATCGTTGCGGTCCTGTTCACGCCGATGGGGTGCGCGGCGCAGCCTGCAGGTCAGAGCCTGGGTGTCGCCACTCCCACCCCGGCAACTGCCGGTCCCTTCGTCCGGGAAGTTTGGGAGGACGCGATTCTCGCCCCCGCCATCCGCCAGGAGCCGGAGTCCATCCTCACCGTAACGGGGGTGGGCGAGGTAGAAGCGGTTCCCGACCGCGCGCAGATCTCCTTCGCCGTCGAAACCGAGGAGGATACGGCCCGAGAGACGGGCGAGGCCAACGCCGCGCTGATGACCCGCGTGTCTACCGCACTCCGGGCAGCCGGCTCGGCGCTTCCCGGATTCCGGCTCGAGACCTCAGGGTATTCGCTCAGTCCCCGCTACGGCCCGACCGCGAACGACCGCCCCCGGATCGTCGGGTACACGGCCCGCAACACGATCCGAGTCACGGTAGATCAGGTGGAAGGGCTCGGCCCGCTCATCGACGGAGCCCTCGCAGCAGGCGCGAACCGGGTCGCGGGTCTCAGCTTCGCACTCAGGGACCCTGAACCCTCCCGACACGAGGCGGTCCGACTGGCCGTCGAGAAAGCCCACGCGGAGGCAGAGGTCATCGCGGCGGCCCTCGGCATGCGACTCGGCCCACCTCTCGAGGCTCAGGGGGGAGCCGACTACATCGCCCCGTTCCCCTACGCCGCGACCATGGATCGGGCCATGGAGTTCGCGCAGGCGGTGCCGACCCCGGTGGAAGCCGGCCCCCAGCAGGTCACGGCACGAGTCACAATCCGCTACCGGATGGACGCAGCCCCCTAAGACGACCCGGGCTTCTTCCCAACCTTCATGCGCAAGACGGAGATGACCCAGCCCGGGCACGCCGATCCCACCCTCCGTGGCCGTCGCTATGCCATTCCCTTCGACACGGTCTGGAAGCGGGCCGTCGCGCTTATCGCCGAGGGCGGCTCACGCTGGACCCTCCAGGAGGCAGACGACCAGAGGGGCATCATCCGGGCTGAGGTCCGGACCTTCCTCCTCGGGTTCGTGGACGATCTGCGGATCCGGGTCTGGCTGGACGTCGACGCCCAGACCAGGGTGGATGTGCTCTCGCGTTGCAGGACGAGTCGTCCAGACTTCGGAGCGAACGCGAAACGGATCCGCCGTTACCTCAGGAACTTGGACCGGACACTGGATCCACCCCCTGCGGCGATCCTGCCGCCGGAGGGCGGCCTGATGCTCGCGCACGAGCACTCGCGCTGAGATCGGACGAGCCGTGCATTCCAGGACCGCCGTTGCCGTTGCGCTCGCGTTTGCTCTCGGGGGCTGCGGGGACGAGCCTTCGTTGGAACAGACCCTGCCCCCGGGATCGGGGGGTGAAGCCGGTGCCCTAGCCCACGCGCCGGATGCCCGGGAACTCGTGTTCGACCGTGAGTTCCTCTTCATTTCGATCGCTTCGGATCCGGTGGTGGCGATCCCCTGGTTCTTCCGGGCGAGATCCCAGGTCGGCGGCGTGCTGCGGGAGCGGTCTGCTTGGATCCAGCGGGGAGGAACGTGGGAGGCCCTCGTTCAGGAGTCGGAGCTTGGCCCCACCTCGCGAACCCCATGGCGCATCCTCCCCGGGGAGAACCTCCGCCTGATCATTGGCGAGGACGACGACGTGGAGGCACTCTTTCTCAGGGACGGGGCGGTGGAGCTCGAGACCAGGCTCGTCGATTTCCTGGCCGAGTGGATGCGCCAGGTCGGGGACCCGGTGCGACTCTTCGCCGGCCGATCACTCTCCCCCTCCGGGCCGATCGAGGGGTACGTCCTCGACCTCCCACGTAGCTGGGAGGCACCCGGCGAGGCATCGGGGGATTGGATCTTTCTCCTGAGCGGAACCGACCTTCAGCTCTTCCTCGAGGAGGTCCCCTCGCCATCGGAATCGCGGATCCCCACCCGGTATCGGGGCTGGAGCCGATCCCGCCTTGGAGACGGGGAGTGGTCCAGCCTCACCGTCCTGTGGGAGAATATGCGGCCGTTCGAGCGAGCACGCCGGAATATCCCCTCCCGTTGGGGGATTTCGTCGCCCGGTGGGGAGATCTCGGGAGAACTCGTGTCCGTGAACTCGTATCTGAGCGCTGGTGAGGGAGAGGGCCCGATCCTTCCGGTATCAGGGCTCTTCGGAGTGACGGGCACACTGCGGATCCAGGGAAACATGGTTTCCGTGGCGGGAGTCGTCCGGCACGTCCAGCGCTAGCTAGCCCTTGCGGAAGGTCTCGAGGAGGAGGATCCCGACCCCCAAGCTAAGGGCAATGGGGAGGAGGTTCGTCGCTACGGCAACCATCGAGAGGATGGTCCAGAAGACCAGATTGATGAAGTCGTATCCGCCCGGAAGCATGCTCGTCGGCTCGGAATGAGTTAAGCGGGATCGCCCACCCTCACGGCCTGGAGGCCGTGGGGCTCCCAGAATATGGAGGGGGACTACGGGTTCAGCCAATAGGACATCTTCACGACGAAGATGTTGTCCGGCCGAACCCTAAAGAGCTCGCGAGCCTCACGGCCGAACGCGAAGTCCCCGACCGGGCGTTCCGGATGCTCTGGATCGAAGCTCTCGACGTTACCGGAACGGGTCTGCTGCCAGACGAGAAATAGGGTGGACCCAGCCCGCCACTCCCAGCGGAATACCGCGTTACCGCGGAGGGAGCGGAGATTGAAGTCCTTGTCGCTGACCTGGAACGTTCTCGCTGGTCCGGAGCCATCCGGATCGATCCGGAACTTCCCGGGGTCCCCGGGGGCGATGGTGCCAACGTCCTCGCCGTACTCCAGGAAGTCGGCAGCGCGAGGCGCCCGCAACTCCTTCAACCCGAGGTAGTCCGCGCTCGAAATGAACGGCTGGACATACAGCTCGAAGCTCATCTCCGGCGTCAGGGTGGCATTGACGCGTCCGGTGAGCGAAAACGTCGTCTGATGCAGATCGGCGAAGACGTACCGGCTATCGTAAGTCTGGTTCGCGGTGGTATCGGGGACCGTGGTTACATACTGGCCGACGACGTGGCTCTGGTTGAGGCTCGGCCCGAGGTTTATTTCGACGGACTCCGTGGCCCTCCAAGTCATCGAAAGACCCAGGTCGCGGCTGAACCCGCCCGGACGCTCCCGGTCGTACCGAACGGACACCCGCCCGGACAGGGGCCTGCGCCCGTCCGTCGAGTAATTGACCGATCCCCCGTATCCCTCGGGCTCGCGAACGAGCGGGCCGCCACGGGTCGGGCGATCGTTGACCTTCGGGGGAACGTACTGGGCCGAAAAGCCCCCGCTGGCAAAGTTCGATAATTGGCCGTTGGCGTTGAGGTTGATCGCTTGCCTAACCCGATCCCCACCGTAGTTCAGCGAGACGCCATGGGTGATTCGGATGCCCCAGTTACGGAAGTGCGGGCTGGGCCTCGTCTGCTCGTACCCACCGCCAAGGTCGGCCAGGAGGCGATCCGTCCCCGTCTGGAAGCCGAGGTCGTTTATCTCGTAGCCCGGGCTGATCGCCGAGCCCGACAGGTTTATCCGCCACCTACCGGCCGTCTTTTCTATGGCAACCCTGGCCGAGTACCCAGCAAGGGAGGTCGCCGTCGAGTCGACCCCGAGATAGTGACCAGCGTCCGGGCGCTGGTAGTACCGGCTCGACGAGCGCTGCGTACGGATCAGCGCGGCTTTGCTCCCGGCGACGTAGCTCGGGGAAAAGTGGGCCGTCACTTCCCAGACTCGATTCCCCCACTGGTGTCTGAGATCGATACCCCCGCTGTAGGCGCCGGCGAAAAGCTGTCCCTCGAGGGGTCCGCCGTCGACTCGGCGGTTTACCGCGGTGAAGAGAACCCCAACCCCGGTCTGGCCCGCTCTTAGATCCCGCAGCACCCTGGCGACTAGATAGTTGGTCACAGGCTCGACGTCGGTTCGTCCATAGACCTGGCTCGCGTCGAGCCAATCCGCTCGTTCACGCTGGGTCACTGCTTCGAGGAAGCCAAGCGACCAGCCCGCGGCCGTCCTGCCGGTCACTTTCGCCGCACCCAGGATGGTTACGGTGGACGGGGGGTCACCGTAAACCGCTCCTCCCGGAACCCTCCCCTGTGGCGCTCGTCCGATCCGCCGCGAGTACACCACCTGCGGTGCACCATCTCCGAATTGGAAGATGTCCGCACCCTCCACGAAGAACGGACGCCGCTCGGCAAACCGCGTCTCGAACGCCGTGAGATTGATGACCGCAGGGTCGACCTCGACCTGGCCGAAGTCTGGGTTGACCGTGGCATCCAGTGTGACGTTGCTCGTCAGGCGGTACTTCAGGTCTACGCCCCCGGTCCCGAAGTAGTCCGAGCCGCTCCGAAACGGACTCGCGAAGTCTACCCTGGAGCTCTGGCCGATCCGTACGTACTCGGCGCGCCCCCCGACGTACGGAAGCACCTCGAGACGACGGCCCGGCTGGATCCCCCGGATCCCGACCAGGTGCCCGAAGCGGGCTATCCCAGCCGCCTCTGTGGTCGGGGTATAGACCCATGCCGTTTCCTCCTGCCCAGGCCGGACCTTTCGCTCCATCTGCAGTCCCCACACCTGCTCTTCGGCAGGGCTGAAGCGAAGCTGGCTGAAGGCAATCCGGATCTCGGCGAACCACCCCTTGTCCGTCACGGTGGACTTACCCTCCCAGACGGGCTCCCAGGACGTGTCGCCACCGCCGAGCCCACCCAGTCCACCCCCACCGCCGCCGCTGATGATCAGGTCGCGTCTCGAACCGGACGGGTTGATCGTCAACCGGTACGAGGTGCGGTGGTCGTGAAAGCTATCGAAGTGCACGGCGAAGAGGTCCGAGTCAGGAAGAGGGACGTCTCGGCGCACCAAGCGCGTGACCATGATCCCATCCGTGTCCCAGAGCCACGCTCCGACGTAGAGGGCGTCGTCGTCGTAGAGGAAGCGGACTTCGGTCGGCTCGGAGACCGGCGCCCCCTCATCGGGCTGGAACTGCCAGAAATCCGTGACCGCCGGTGCGGTCATCCAGTCGGCTTCGTCGAGCCTCCCGTTTATGACCAGTGACCCAGTGGCCCGTACTGCCCGCGCCGTGGGCGCGTCGTCGTGGTTAGGGATGTACGGCGCTCGACGCCCGGCAGCCTCCCCCGCGGGGGGGGGCTGCGACGTGGATTCTCCCTCGGCGGATGGGACCTGCTGCGCTACAGCCCATGGGGCGGGGAAAAGAAGAACGAGAACAAGCGCGAGGCCGAGAGGCCACCGGAGATGGAGAGTTGACACCGGGATAACTTACTCGCACAGATGTGAAGGCCGAACTATTGACTACGGATTCAGGCTGACTACGGGTTCAGCCAGTACGAGACTTTTACGACGAAGATGTTGTCCGGCCGGACTCGCAGGAGCTCACGAGCCTCACGACCGAAGTCAAAGTCTCCGCCGCCGCGGTCCGGATGCCCGGGATCGACGCCCTCGATGCGACCGGAGCGGGACTGCTGCCAGACGAGGAACAGGGTGGATCCGGCGCGCCATTCCCAGCGGAATACCGCGTTACCCCTGAGGGAGCGGACGTTGAAGTCCCTATCGCTGATCTGGAAGCTCTTCGCCGGTCCGGAGCCGTCTGGATCGATCAGGAACTTTCCCGTGCCGACGGGACCGATGGTGCCGATGTCGGTGCCGTACTCCAGGAAATCGGACCTTCGCGGCGCCGGCAGCTCCTCGATCGCCCCGTAGTCCGCGCTCGAGATGAACGGCTGCATGTACAGCTCGAAGCTAATCTCCGGCGTAAGGGTGGCGTTTACGCGAGCCGTGAGCGAAAACGTCGTCTGGTCGAGGCCGGCAAAAACGTATCGACGACCGTAGGTAGGGGTTGCAAGAGTATCGGTCACCGCGGCGATGTATTGGGCGACGACGTGGCTCTCGTTCAAGCTCGGCCCGAGGGTGACGTCGACCGTCTCGGAGGCCCTCCAAGTGAGCGAAATGCTCAGGTCGCGGGCGTGTCCGCCAGGACGCTCGCGGTCGTACCCCCCGGACACCCTCCCAGACAGAGCCCTGCGCGTGTCCGTCGTGTAGCTGACCGATCCCCCGTATCCCTCGGGCTCGCGCACGAGGGGGCCACCCCGCGTCAGACGATCGTTCATCTTCGGGGGCACGTACTGAGCCGTGAGGCCCGCGCTGGAGAAGCCAGGGAACTGCCCGTTGGCGCTGAAGTTGATCGCTTGCTGAACTTTATTCCCTCCATAGTTAAACGCGATGGGAGAGTTAACTCGGAGGCTCCAGTTCCGGAAGTAGCGGCCCGGCCTCGTCCGCTCGTACCCGCCGCCAAAGTCGGCCCGCATACGACCCGCGTCTGTCGAGAAGCCCAGGTCGTTGATTTCGTAGCCCGGGCTGGTCGCCGCTCCGGCCAAGCTGAGTCGCCACGCCCCGGCTGTCTTTGCCACGGAAACCCTGGTGGAGTAGCCGAAAAGGGAGGTTGCCGTCGAGTCGACCCCGAGATAGTCGGCGTCAGGGCGCTGATAGTACCGGCTCGCCGCACCCTGCGTGCGGATGATCGCGGCTGAGTCTCCGGTGACGTAGCTCGGAGAAAAGTAGGCCGTTACTTCCCAGCGCCGGTTGGCCCACTGGTGTCTGAGGTCGATACCCCCGGTGTACGCGCTGGCGTGAAGCCTTGCCTCGAGGGGTCCACCGTCTACACGGCGATTCACCGCAGTGAGGAGGGCCCCGACCGAGGTCTGGCCCGCACGCAGATCTTTCCGTACTCGCGCAGCCAGGTAGTTGGTCGCCGGCTCGACCTCGTACCGTCCCTCGGTCCCGCTTGCGTTCAACCAGCTCGCTCTTTCGCGTTGGGTCACGGCCTCAAGGAACCCGAGCGACCAGCCGTTCGCTGTCCTGCCCGTCACCTTCGCCGCTCCGAGGATCGTGGTCACGTCCGGTGCATCGTCGTAGACCGACGCGCCGGGGAGCCCGCCCTGCGGCGGTCGGCCGATCCGCCGCGAGTACACGATCTGAGGTCCGCCCACGCCGAACTGAAAGATGTCCGCTCCCTCCACGAAGAACGGACGGCGCTCCTGAAACCGAGTCTCGAAGGCCGTGAGGTTGATGACCGCGGGATCGACCTCGACCTGTCCGAAGTCAGGGTTGACGGTAGCGTCGAGGGTGACATTGCTGGTCAAGCGGTATTTCAGGTCGACGCCAGTGGCTGGGAAGTAGTCCGAGCCACTCCGGAACGGGTTGGCGAACGACACATTGGCGTTCTGCTCAATCCCAACGTACTCAGCACGCGCCGCAACGTACGGAAGCACCTCGAGGCGGCGGCCCGGCTCCACCCCCCGGATCCCCACCAAGTGGCCAAAACGGGCTACTCCCCCGGCCTCGGTGCTGGGGGTGAAGATCCAGGAGCTTTCCTCCTGCTGTGGCTGGATGTTTCGCTCCAGCTGCATTCCCCAGAGCTGCTCCTCAGCGGAGCTGAAGCGCAGCTGGCTGAAAGGAATCCGGATCTCCGCGAACCACCCCGCATCCGTCACGGTGGTCTTGCCCTCCCAAACGGGATCCCACGACGTGTCACCACCGCTGATCCCCCCCGGTCCGTTCCCACCGCCGCCGCTGAGGATCAGATCCCGCTTCGAACCGGAGGGGGTGATGGATAGCCGATAGGAGGTGCGATGGTCGTGGTAGCTATCGAAGTGCACCCCAAAGAGGTCGGAGTCGGGAAGGGCAACGTCTCGACGCACCAGGCGGGTAGCGAGAACCCCGTCACTGTCCCAGAGCCAAGCGCCCACGTAGATGGCGTCGTCGTCGTAGAGGAAGCGGACCTCGGTCCTCTCGGACACGGGCGCCCCCTCGTCGGGCGTGAATTGCCAGAAGTCCGTGACCGCCGGAGCGGTCATCCAGTCCGCTTCGTCGAGCCTCCCGTCGGCCACGATTTGCCCGGTGGTCCGTACCGCCTGCGCCGTGGGCGCGTCGTCGTGGTTTGGGATGTAGGGCCCTTGGCCCTCGGCGACCGCGTCGCTGTCCCGGACGGAAGGGGCCTCCTGGGCCGCAGCCCATCGGACGGGCAGGAGAAGAACAAGCACGAACGCGTGAGCGAGGGGCCGCGAGAGAGTCGACACGTTGACAAGCTATCAAGGGTATCGGGGACCGAGAAGTAGGGATGGAGGCGCCCGCTGGGATCGCCACCTCAGGACCGCAACATGGTCCCCATCCGCGGAGCGTTCCGCAGGGTCTGATAGATGACGCAGTACCGTTCCGTGAGCTCGATCAGCTTCGCCCTGGCCGGCCCGTCCGCATCGGTCTCCAGGTCGAACGACAGCTCGATATCGGTGATTCCCACCGGCGTTTCCCTCGAGACGCCGAGCGTCCCTCGAGCATCCCATTTGCCCTCCGCCCGTACGACAGCCCGGGTCAGCGTCACCCCCATCGCCGTCGCCACGCTGTTCAGCGTTACCCCGGCGCAGGCCACGAGCGCATCGAGGAGAATGTCGGCCGAACACGCCTTGCTTCCGTCGCCCCCCACGGCGGGATGGAGACCGGCAATGACCTTCGCGCCCCATATGTCGACCGCGCAGGTGAGTCCGTCACCCGGGCGCCCTTCGGCAAGCGCGGTCACCATCGCCGCCCGGGGCTCGTCTCGGTACTTCTGCTTGAGGGGAGCCTGCAAGGCTCTGAGCGTCGCGACGTCCATGAAAGTCTCCTTCCGTAATGGGGCAACCCAAGCTACGCTCGGGCTCTGACGTCCGCGAGACCGGAAAGACGCTATCGCAGGGGGTCCACTGACCTCTGCGAACTCGAGGAAACTCATGCGCGCGCATTGCCTGCGGCACGTTCCCTTCGAGGGGCTGGGCAGCATCGGGCCGTGGCTCGCGACGGCCGGTTACCGGATCACGAGCACGAGGTTCTACGCTTCCGATCGCCTTCCCGACCCGAGAGAGATCGACTTCCTCGTCGCCGTGGGCGGGCCCATGAGCGTGAACGACGAAGAGACCCTTCCGTGGCTCGTCGAGGAGAAGCGGTTCATCCGAGACTGCATGGAAGCGGGGACCCCAGTCCTCGGGGTCTGCCTGGGGGCGCAGCTGATTGCAAGCGCGATGGGCGCCCCGGTGTACCCGAACTCTGAGCGGGAGATCGGCTGGTTTCCGATACGTGCCTCCGAGCCACGCGCCTCCGAACGACGCGCCCCAGAACGACCCGCCTCAGAGCGGGCGGGGGATTCCCACTTCCGCTTCCCTTCCTCCGTGGAGGTCTTCCACTGGCACGGGGAAACCTTCGATCTGCCCCCTGGGGCGGTGCACCTCGCGAGGAGCGTAGGGTGCGAAAATCAGGCCTTTCAGCTCGGCGGGTCGGTCATCGGGCTCCAGTTCCATCTGGAGACCACGGCAGCGACAGCGTGGGAACTCGTGTCCCACAGCCGGGACGAGCTCTCGCCCTCCCGATTCGTCCAGTCCGAGGGGGAGATCCTCGCCGCGTCGCCCGACCGGTACGAGACGATCAACGCCCTGATGGGGGACGTGCTCACCTTCCTTCACCGAGCGCCCTAGGCCAACCGGATCGTCGGCACCTTGACGGTGCTTAGATGACCAGAACTGTCACCCATCAGGGTTACCGCTCAATTGTCACTAGTTGCCGCGCGGGTTCCGGTCCGTTCTGAAGCATGTCGGCTCTCGGTATCCCTTCGAGATGGTCACGATCGTCAGGTATTCGTGCTTGAAGGCTTGAAAAATAGGCTCCGTCGGTCTCCAGAGATTGTTGTACGGCGCGTCGATCCACGTCTCGAACGAACCCGCCGCCTCCTCCTCGCTCGCCGGCTCCACGGCGTGACCCCGGGCTCCCCGGTCCTCCTCCGGCCTCGGTCCCCGTGCGAGCTCTCCCAAGAACGCTTCCTCTTCGTATGCGTTCGCGACGGCGATGACGACCTCTTTGGGATACGGGAACCGCTTCGCGTGCTCCCTCAGAATCGAACACATGACCCGGGCGGAAACCTCCGCGTCCAGGTTCCCGGCGCCGATCCCGAGCGGCGGAGTGGCAAGGATCTCGACCTGCCATTGCTCGGCCTGTCGGAGACCGTTCCGGAAGGCTCGGGACACGCTCTCCTCCGAGATCGGCTCCTCCTCGGAGCGGAGGACGATGTGAATCAAGAACTGGCTTCTGAGGAGTCCCGCCGACCGGGACCTCCCCGGACCCCCGCACCCGGTCCAGGAGCTCCTCCCCCGCCTCGTCTCCCACATGGGCGCAGATCGGCGTGCACGCCTCCAAGTCCGTGCCGACGGAACGGATCAGGGCGTCTGCCTCGAGGCTCGCCAAGTCAGAGAGGGTGATCCGGATCACTGGGCCGCGAGCTCCCGGGCCCGGCGATACATGGCGCCCGCCCGCTCCCTGAGATGCTGTCGATCATATAGGAGCCCCATGAGGTAGTATATCCGCGCGCTGTTCGGGGAGAGAGCTCGGGCCTTCTCAAGCACATCGAGGGCTTCCTCTACCCGCCCCAACCGGTTCAGGGCCTCCCCACGGTAGAGGTGCGCCGCCGTGTGCTCAGGATCCTGGGCACACACCCACTCGAGCTCGTGCTCGGCCTGGGGGTATAGCCCCCGCCGGAAAAAGAGGATGCCGAGGCTGGCGCGGACGTCCGTGCGAGAGGGATCCATCCGCTGGGCCCTCCGTAGGTGCGTCTCCGCCTCGTCGAACTGGGCCGCCAGTGTGAGAGCCGCCCCGAGGCGCGCGAAGCCGCCGGGATCGCCAGGATTCACCTCGGCAGCGGCTCGGTAGTGCTCGACCGCGAGGTCGTGCAAGCCGAGGCTGTCCAGCAGTCCTCCGAACTCCGTCCGAACCTCGGCGTTGCCAGGCTCCACTGCGACGAGTCGCCGATAGAGCCGGACCGAGTCCTCAGGCCGCCCGGCCGTGGCGGCTTCCCGAGCATGCCGGAGAAGCTCCTCGAGGCCAGTCTCGGTCCTTTCCGGGGGCGCGGCCGACCCCTGCCCCGCACGCGGATCCGACGCTGGTTCCTCCCCCGCGCCTCCACCCCTGTCCGATTCCCCTTCCGGGCGCCCCTCATCCGAGGCACGCTCGACAACGAGACCGTCTGCGGCGAACTCGAAGACGGCGGGTGCACGCGCGTCCTCCTCCAGAGGCAGGTCGTGGCTCCCCAGGTCGAGCGCGAGCTCGGCCTGCCGTTTGATTCTTCCCCGGCGTCGCCTCTCGGTCATCCGGCACCGCCTACCGGTCGCGAACCGGTCTCTTCCGCGACCCACCTCAGGTACGGCTCGTGCCCGGCCTCCACCGCCAACACCAGAACCTCGGGAACCTCGTATGGGTGCATCTCCGGAATCCGTCGGACTAGCTCTGGAACTCTCGATCGATGCGTCCTGAAGACGATCAGCGACTCCTCTTCATCCCGGATCACCCCTCGCCACCGATAGAGCGAGCGGATTCCGGGGATCACGTTCCCACAGGCCACGAGCCCCTCGTCGATGAGGCTCCGACAGAGCCCGGCGGCGATCTCCTCGTCGGGAGCAGTCACGAGCACGATGCACGCATCGGTCATTCTGGCTCCCAGGCCGTGAAGACGGACCGGCCACGGTTCGCGTCCGCATAGACGGCGTCGATGACCTCCCGATACCGCGTTTCGACAGCCTTCCGCCTCACCTTCTGACTGGGCGTGAGCGACCCATTCTCGATCGTAAACGGATCGTCGACGAGGACGATCTTCTTCGGGAACTCGACCCGGGAGACGTCGCTGAGCTCCCGCGCGACCTCGCTCTCCAAGAACCTCTGAACCCTTTCGTGAGACAGAAGTTCGCGCGCGCTCCGCCACGGGACTCCGCTTCCGCGTGCCCACTCCGTGAGGGCTCGGACGTTCGGAACCAGCAAGAGCGAGAGGAACCTCCGCCGATCCCCAATGAGTACCGCCTGTTCCACGTATCGGTTTGCCTTCAGGCGGTTCTCGAGGGGCTGGGGGGCGACCTTCTTTCCTCCCGCGGTCGCGATGATATCCTTCTTTCGATCCGTGATCCGGAGGAAGCCCTCGGGGTCCAGCTCTCCGATGTCCCCCGTGTGGAACCAACCGTCCTCAGTGATGGCATCCCGCGTTGCCTCCAGGTTGTCGAGGTACCCCTTCATCACCTGGCGGCCGCGCACGAGGATCTCGCCATCCTCCGCGATCCCAATCTCCGTCCCCGCGACGGGCTTTCCAACGGTGCCGATCCTGAAGTTGGTTGGGAAGTCGAGCGGGCTGTTCACGTTCGTGACCGGGCTCGTCTCGGTGAGGCCGTACCCCTCGAGGATCAGGATTCCCGCCGAGAAGAAGAAGCGATTGATCTCCGGGGAGAGGGGTGCTCCGCCGCTCACGAAGAATCGGAGGCGACCCCCCAACGCCTTCCGGATCTTGGCGAAGACAAGCCGGTCCGCGATTCGATATTGGAGCGAGACGACCGCGCTGGGCTCCCCGCCCGAGAGCTTCGCATCCGCCCATCGCCCGCCGACCCCGCGCGCCCACCGCACGATGGCCTCCTTCGGCCCGGTCGCATCGATCACTCTCGAATACACCTTCTCGTAGACGCGAGGCACCGAGACCACGACGGTAGGTCGGACATCCCTCAGATCTTCGGAAACGGTCTCGAACGAGCAGGCGTACGAGATCACGCATCCGCGGTTGAACAGGAGGAAGTCCACCATTCGCTGGAGGACATGGGAAAGCGGGAGGAACGAGAGCGTCGAGTCCGTGTCACCGATCGGGAACGCAAGCGCTGCCGCGCGCACGTTCGAGCAAAGGTTGTCGTGCGAGAGCATGACCCCCTTCGGGTCGCCGGTCGTCCCGGATGTGTAGATGATTGTCGCGGTGTCCTGAGGCTGCGCGGAGAGGGCCTCCCGGCGGAACGACTGCTCGGAGTCGGCTGCCCCATCCCCGTTCCCACTGGCCCCGTTTCCAATGGCCCTGCTTCCACTTGCCCCACTTCCACTGGCCCCGCTCCCGCGCGCGAGAAGCTCTGTCCAGGAGAGAAGACGGGTACCCCCATCCGGCCTCCGTACGTTCAGATCCTGGGGCGGATCGAAGACAACGACCCACTTGAGCGCAGGGCACTCACTCGCGATCTCCTCGATCTCCTGGAGCCGGTCGACATCGGACACGAAGACGAGTTGGGCCCCCGAGTTCCGCAGGATATAGGCGATCTGAGGGGCCGTAAGCGAAGGGTAGATGGGGATGTCCACCACGCCGGCGGTCAGGCACCCGTAGTCGGCGAGGGCCCACTCCGGCCGGTTTTCAGCGAGGATCGCGGCGCGTGCTCCCCGCTCAAGGCCCAGGGCCCGGAGAGCGGAGGCAACCCTCCGCACCTGGGCGAGGGTCTCCCGGTACGAGAGCTCTTCCCACCTCGCCCCCTTTCGTACGCGGAGCGCAGGCTGATCCCCGAAGCGCTCCACGGCCTCGAGGAAGAGGTCCACGAGCGTCCCCTCGGGAACCTGGGCCGGATTCGACGCGAGCCTTCGAGTCTGCATCGCCACACTGCCGTTCGAGCGCGAGGGCGCCCGAGCCCGCTCAGGCGAGGGAAGCCGAGAACCGCACGTTCAGGTCGGGCCGGAGCGTATGAAAGATGCTGCAGTACTTGTCATGCGACAGCTGGACCGCCCGCTCGAGCTTGGGCCGGTCGGCCTCGACCGGTCCCTTCACCCTGACCGCGACGCGGATGGAGGTGAACCGCCGGGGGGGTTCGGGAGCCCGGTCCCCGTCCACCTCGACCTCGAGATCCGAGACCGCCACCCGGCCCTTCTCCAAGATCTCCCGCACGTCGATCGCTATGCACGCGCCGAGGCTCATGAGGAGCGCTTCGGTGGGGGACGGCCCCTCACCCGAGTCGCCGTCGAGCGTGATCACGGGCGCCTCCTGCGTCGTGCCCTCGAAGACCCGACTGCGACCCGTCCACTTCACCCGGACCGAGCGTCTGTTGCCTGTCATCGTTTCGGCGGATAGGGGTCGGCCTCGCCCTGGATCTGCAGGAGCGTCGAGCGGGCGTGCCCGATGTGCTCCCCCGCCTCCGGACCCGTCGGAGGGTTCGAGAGGAACGCCTGGAGATGCTCGACCGCTTCACCCTCCTCGCCCTTGCGGAGGAGCAGGTAAGCCAGTCCGTAGTGGGCGCCCGCCGCGCCGGGGTCCTTCTGCAGCACGTGGCGGTACGTCTTCGTCGCCTCCACGGTCATCCCGATGCGGGTGTATGCGATGGCGATCTGCTGCAGCACGACCGTGTCCCCTTGGGATTCCTTCAAGGCCAGACGAAACGAGGTCAGGGCGTCGTGGAACCGCCCCTCCCTCATTAGGGCGAGCCCCTCGTCGTAGTAGTTGACCCTCTCAGATTCGTATCCCCTTCCGAGGAGCTTCTTCCACCAGGCCATGGATTCCCGACAGGAGAAGAGGGTTCGGGCGAGCGTCGTCGAAACTACTAGGACGAAGCCGCGCCACGCAACGTGGCCCGCAGAGGGCGAAGTGACCGCGATTTCACTACTTCCTGGCGCCCACGAGGACGGAGTCGGACTCCATCAGGAGCTCGATACCTCCCGCCTCCATCTGCTCGAGGGCATCTCCCGGAGGGTCGAGGAGTACGAGGCGCGCCCCAGAGGCCAGGATCCGGATCCCCTCCCCGAGCGCGTCCCTGCCCGGAACCCCCTCCAGGACCGCGCCACGGAGGCTTCCGTTGAAGAAGGGGAGGCGGCCCCCACAGGCAACCCGAGACACTCCCGAGGATTCCGGAGAATCACGGAGACCGTGGTGGGCGGCCACAACCTCGATCCCCTCGACGAGGCCGGCGAGGATATCTGCGTGGCGCACGGACGATCCCGTCAGGAAGAGGAGCCCCGGTCCATCCCGAATGCCCAGAAGGGCAGCCACCTTCAGGGCAGCTTCGGGGTCGCTCCGGTGGTCAAGAGCTTCGGCGGGGAGGCTCCCCCGAGGCGCAGGCCGGAGATCCCCGAACCCTCCCTCCACCGGGTATCGGTCCCTGCAGTTCGAGCACCCGAGGAAGCCACGGAGCACGCGGCGCTCTTCGAGCTCATCCGCTACGAGGACAAGGCCGAAGGCAGGGCCGCATCGCGGGCATGCAAGGCGATCCGTGACGAGGAGGTGCATGTCCGGGAGACCATCCCATCAGGAGGGGCGAGCGGGAGCCTGACCGGGAAGCATGGGAACCGGCTCGGGATTGTACTGCGCCCACTGCGTGGGCGTCTCCCACACCCGCGTGTACAAGAGCCCTCCCGCGAGATCCGGAGGGAGACGCTCCTTCAGGGCTTCGAAGAAATGCCGCGCCTGATTCTCCGCGCTCGTCTCCTGGCCCTGGAATTGGGGGAGGTCGTTCAGATTCTGGTGGTCGAGCTCCTCCGTCAGATCGCGGAGATGCCGTTTCAGCTCGACGAAGTCGATCGAGATGCCTGCCTCGTTCAGCCGATGCGTCTGGAGAACCGCCTCGACCACGTATCGATGCCCGTGGAGGCGCTCACACTTCCCCTTGTAGTTCTTGAGGAAATGGGCCGCGTCATAGTGTGCCTGCACGCTAACTGTGTACATCCGTCCCCCATCCCCCTTTCAGGTCCTCATACTCGGGGCGACCCCCGGAACCCTCTCGATCGAAAGGTACGGGATCTGGACCCCGTTGGGGCGCTCCGCCGCAAAGAGCACCGCCTCCGCTACGTCCTCGGCCCGAAGCATATCACTCCGGTTGGGGAGCGCGTGGTCCGCGTCAGGGTCCAGCGGATCCCAGAGGGGAGTGTCCGTGGCCGCGGGCTCGAGGAGCGTCACCCGGACCCCACTCCCCCTCAGCTCATCCCTGAGCACCTCGTGGAACCCGCGTAGCCCGTACTTCGAGGCCGCATAGGCCGCGTTTCCCGGAAGGGGCTTTCGCCCTGCGACGGAACCAACCTGGAGCAAGATCCCGCGCCCTGCCTTCCTCATCCCCGGAAGCACCGCTCGCGCGAGCAGGATGCTCCCCAAGAGGTTCACGGAGAGCTGGCGCTCGAGCTCCTCGGGATCGAGCTCATTCACCCGTTGGAGGGAGAACGCGCCGGCACAGCTCACGACAAGCTCCAGAGGGCCGCCGGTCTCCTGCTCGAAGCGCGCGACGGCCGCCACGACCGCATCCGCATCGGTGACGTCACATGGGAGGGAAAACCCTCCGAGCTCCTCGGCGAGCACGCGGAGCGGTCCCTCCCGCCGCGCGAGGAGACCCACGCGGTAGCCGCGGAGCGCGAGCGCCCGCGCAACCGCACTCCCGATCCCTCCCGTGGCGCCCGTGATGAGGGCTGAACGGCCCCCGCCACTCCGGCCCGACCGGCGCTCGGAGGAAGCCTGATCTAACCCTTCAACCAAGGGGGTGGTTCTCGCTCTGACAGAGCCTCAGGAACTCGTCCCGGGTCCTTGCGTCGTCCAGGAACGCGCCCCGCACGGCGGACGTGATCGTGTACGAGTTCTGCTTTTGAACTCCCCGCATCATCATGCACAGGTGGTAGGCCTCGATCACCACCCCCACCCCCTGGGGCTCCACCACCTCCCAGAGGCTCTCTGCGATCTGCTCGGTCAGGCGTTCCTGCACCTGGAGCCTCCGGGCAAAGACCTCGACGAGCCGGGCGATCTTCGAGAGACCCAGGATACGCCCGTCCGGGATGTACGCGACGTGCACCTTACCGAAGAAGGGAAGAAGGTGGTGCTCGCACAGAGAATACATCTCGATGTTCTTGACGATCACCATGTTGTGATGACGCTCCTCGAAGAGAGCATCCTCCACGATTTCCCGCGGCGACATGGTGTAGCCCCGTGTCAGGAAGCCCAAGGCTTCCTCCACACGCTCCGGTGTCCTCAGTAGCCCCTCTCGCGACGGATCGTCCCCCAGACGGCGGATGATCTCCCTCACCAAATCGGGGAAGGGCACCCTGCCGAGCGGCGGTGCTGAGGATGCCGGCACCGTCAACGCCACCGGACGCTCAGGTACCTTCATATTCCACCGAGTTGCTCGAGGTCTCGCGGAGGACCAGCCGCTTCAGCCCCACCTTCCGCGGGAGAACAGGCGCCAGCCGCTCCCAAACTGCCACGACGAGATTCTCCGTCGAGGGGTTCACACCCTCCATCCACTCAACCTCGAGGTTCAGATTCTTGTGATCCAGGTCCCGGATTACGAAGCGCTCCACCAGCTCCTTCAACTCTTTGAGGTCGAAGACATACCCCGTTTCCGGATCCACCTCTCCCTCGACGGTGACGTCCAGCTCGTAGTTGTGCCCGTGCCAGTTCGGGTTCGAGCAGTCACCAAAGACCTCCCGGTTCCGGACCTCATTCCAGTCCGGGCGGTGAAGCCGATGTGCCGCGGAAAAGGTCAATCGTCGGGTCACTCGCACACGTGGCATGGCTCTCCGGATCGAGCGGTCCCCTACCCCCGCCTACGGCGATCGGTCCCGGCAAAAAAAGGGCCGGCACCCCGAGGGATGTCGGCCCCGACGGAACGCACCGAAGGAAAGAGATTGAAGCCCGGGTTTCAATTCTGTAGCGACTTCCCTGGAACTTCCGAAGTCCCCAGAGGGGCAGGACGTCCGTCCCAGGAGTCAGTCCCGGCTTCTCTTATGTTGGCTCAATCCTGCAGCCTCCGGCACGACCGGACAGCCAATATAGGAAGACCCGAGCCGCGGATGCAATCGAAATTGCCGCAGCTGGCTTCACGCACCCGTGCGGAAGCCTCTCAAGCGGGCCAGGTTCTTCAAGTCGAGCGTGACCATGTCGTCTCCCTTCGGGGTCTCGAGGAGCTTCGGAATCGAGAGGAACCGCTCGTCGTTCATGATCCTCCGGAACGGCTCGTCCCCGAGTGTCCCCTCGCCGATCTGCTCGTGCCGATCCTTGTGCGAAGCGAAGGGGTGCTTCGAATCGTTCAGGTGGAAGAGCCCAAGGCGCTCGATCCCAAGCGCATTGTCGAAACGTTTCCAGACTCCGTCGTAGTCCCCGACTAGATCGTATCCCGCGGAGTAGCCGTGACAGGTGTCGAAGCAGATCCCCACCCGCCCACGAAGCTCGCTCGGGACCCCCCCGAGGATCCCAGCCAGGGCCTCGAAGCTCCCCCCAACCGAGGTGCCCGCGCCAGCGGTGATCTCGAGCAGGATCCGCGTGGGGCTTTCAACCTCCTCGAGGACGCGGGTTACCCCTTCTGCGTTCCTTACGATCCCGCTCTCCAGGTCACCGTCCGTCGCGTTTCCTGGGTGGGTGACGAGGAGCTCGATCCCGAGTGCCGTGCAGCGCACCAGCTCGCGACGGAACGACCCCACACTCCGCCCCCAGAGCGTCTCGTCCGGGGAAGCGAGGTTGATGAGGTAAGAGTCGTGGGAGGCGACAACCGCGATCTCGTGCTCCTCCCGAGCCTTCCGAAATCGCTCCGCCCCCTTCTCGGAGACCTCGGGCTCCGCCCACCGGTTGGGCTGCTTCGTGAAGAGCTGGAGGTTCGAGACCCCAACCGCGCTGGCGCGCTCCGGCGCGTTCTCGAGCCCACCCGCGACCGAGACATGGGTGCCCAGCTCGTCTCGGATGACCTCCAACACGCCTCAGCCTCCGCCCCCACCCCCAGTTCCGACCCCCGGCTCCGTCATCCCCCGCACATCCAGCGCCCGGTCCACGACGGACGGATCCAGGATCCCCATCTCGAGGACGACGTCCCGGACAGAACGGCCCTCATTCGCCGCCCGCTTCGCGACCTCCGCGGCCTTGTCGTAGCCCACATAGAGGTTCAGGGCCGTCGCTATGGCCGGATTCCGCTCGAGGAGCTCCTTCGCCCGAGGCTCGTTCGCCCGGATTCCCCGGACACACTTCTCGGTGAAGGCACGAACCGCCCCGGCAAGGAGCCCCGCCGACTCCAGAAATGCCTGAATCATGACCGGCATCATCACGTTCAGTTCGAAGTTCCCCCTCCCACCCGCCACCGTGATCGTCGTTTGGTTTCCCGCCACCCGCGCCGACACCATCATGACGGCCTCGGAGAGCACGGGATTCACCTTCCCAGGCATGATCGAGCTTCCCGGCTGGATCGCCGGGAGGAAGATCTCGGCGATCCCCGCCGTCGGGCCCGAAGCGAGCCAACGGATGTCGTCCGCGATCTTCATCAGGCTTACCGCGACGGTGTTCAGCGCCCCATGAGCACTCACGAGCGCGTCCCGCGCCCCCTGAGCTTCGAAGTGGTTCTCTGCCTCCCGGAACGGGAGGCCCGTCTCTTCGGAGATCCGTTCGATCGTCTCTCGCGCGAAGTCTCGGTGGGTGTTGATCCCGGTGCCGACCGCGGTGCCGCCCAAAGCCAGCTCGCCGAGCTCACCTGAAGCCAGCCGGACCCTCTCCATCCCGTGCGCCACCTGCGCCGCGTAGCCCCCGAACTCCTGGCCCAGGCGGACCGGCGTCGCGTCCATGAGATGGGTGCGGCCCGACTTGAGGACAGAATCAAAGTCGCCGGCCTTCTTCAAAAGGACCTCGTGCAGCGCGCCGAGGGCCGGCAGGAGATCGCGTTCCAGTGTGAGGCGCGCGGCAATGTGCATCGCCGTCGGGATCACGTCGTTCGAGGACTGCCCGAAGTTCACATGGTCGTTCGGATGGACCTCGATCCCGAGGCCCTGGGTCGCGAGGCGAGCAATCACCTCGTTCGCGTTCATGTTGGACGAGGTTGCTGAGCCGGTCTGGTAGACGTCGATGGGGAACTCGTCGTCCCAGTCTCCCCGCGCAACCTGCCCGGCGGCCTCAGCGATCACCATCGCCACATTTCTATCGAGGAGCTCGAGGTCGGCGTTCGTTAGCGCCGCCGCCTTCTTCACGATCCCCAGCGCCTCGATCATCCTCCTGGGGAAGCGCCGGCCGCTGATCGGGAAGTTCTCGACCGCCCTCTGGGTCTGGGCCCCGTACAACGCATTCTTCGGGACTCTCACCTCCCCCATGGAGTCCTTTTCGATCCTGAATTCCTCGGTCATGCTCTCGGTCTCCGTCTTGGTTGAGCCACGGCCGGGGTCCACCCGGCCGCCGGGAGCTAGCCGCCTCTCGGCGCGGCCAACGTAACTCCGATCACTCCTTCTGCGGAGGCCGGCTCGGTCGGATCTCGATCTTGCTCGGAAGGGCTCGGGGAGGGAAGGCGAGCAGGTCTACCACGACCTGAGCAATGTCCTCCGCAGTGAGCTTCCATCCGTCGGACGGATCCGGAACCCCGGACCCGAAGCCCGTGTTCACGCTCCCCGGCATGACGCACGTCACGCGGATCCCCTCCTGGCGGAGATCCAACATCATGGCCTCGGACATCCCAAGAAGCCCCCACTTGCTCGCGTTATAGGCGGCCCCGCCCGAGAAGGCGTTCCGGCCGGCGAGCGACCCAATGTTGATGATCCAACCGCCGCCCCGCTCGATCAGGTGCGGAACGGCTGCCTTGGAGCAGTGAAAGACCCCGTCCAGATTCGTCCGGATCTGAGCATCCCAGTCCTCGCTCTTCATCTCATGGATCCGCGCGAACCGGCCGAGTCCCGCGTTATTCACGAGCACGTCGACGCCCCCGAAGAGCTCGACGGTCCCCGCGATGAGTGCTTGGCACTGGATCGGCTTCTGCACGTCGCACCCGATCCCTCGGGCTTCCCCCGGGCCGGGCGCCGTGATCTCCTTCGCCACACGCTGGGCATCCTTCGCCTTCCGCCCCGACACCACCACACGGTCCCCCCTTCGCACGAGCGCTTCCGCGATCGCGCGTCCGATCCCCCGGGTGCTCCCGGTGATCACGGCAACCGTCGGGGTCACGGTCGGCTGCCGTTCACGAGTCCTCTCCCTCCCGTGCGGACCGCCCGGTACCTTGAGGCGCGAGCCGGGCACGGGCTCCGACGATCGGAACGTGGTTACTGATGAGGAGGATCGGGCCGGTGCAGAAAGTCGCTCTCATTACTGGCGGGGCCGTTCGCGTAGGTCGTGCCATCACCCTAGGCCTCGCCGAGGCAGGCTACGACGTCGTCATCAACTACCATACGTCCGAGCTGGACGCTCGAGCGGTCTCGACAAAAGCAGAGGAGATGGGGCGCCGCGCGCTCGCCGTGGGCGGAGACGTCTCGGTGGCGGAGGACGTCCAGCGGATCTCCCAGCGCCTTCGCGAGGTGTTCGGGCGCCTCGACCTGCTCGTGAACAACGCCTCCCTCTTTCAGAGCGCCTCCCTACTCGCCATCGAGGAGCAGGAGTGGGACCGGGTGATGGCCGTGAACCTCAAGGGGCCATTCCTTATGGTCAAGGCCACGGCCGACCTACTCGTCGAAGCGAAGGGACAGGTTGTTAACCTCGTGGACCTCTCCGCCTTCCAGCCCTGGGTTGGACACCCGCATCATGCCGTCTCGAAGGCAGGGCTCCTCCATCTCACCCGTATCATGGCGCGTGCCCTCGCGCCAGCCGTCCGGGTGAACGCAGTCGCCCCGGGGGCAGTCCTTCTCCCGGAAAGCTATGACGAGGACGCGCGGCGTCTTTCGGCAGAGCGGAGCGCGCTCGGGACGCTGGGCTCACCAGAGGATGTGGTCCGCACGATCCTCTTCCTGGAGAGATCGCCGTTCATCACGGGCGAGGTGATCGTGGTAGATGGTGGTCGGATGTTGGAGAGATGACCGCCTTCTCTCCGGCTTCGTCCGACGCATGCGACAGCCAGCGTTCCGCCTCGAGCGCGGCCATGCACCCAGTGCCGGCGGCCGTGATGGCCTGGCGGTAGTACGGATCCATCACGTCCCCGGCGGCGAAGATCCCTGGGACGCTCGTCTCGGTGCGCCAGGCCTTCGCGGTTACCACGTAGCCCTTGTCGTCCAGCGTCACCACGCCCTTGAGGAACCCGGTGTTCGGAGTGTGCCCGATCGCGACGAAGAAGCCGCCCACCTCGATCACCCGCTCCTCCCCCGCCTCCCCATTCCTCACGCGGATCCCCGTGACGAAGTCATCTCCCAATACCTCGGTCACGACCGCGTTCCATTCGACCCGGATCTTCTCGTTCTTCAGCACGCGCTCCACCATGATGGGCGACGCTCGGAAGGCGTCCCGGCGATGGATGATCACCACCTCCTTGGCGAACTTGGTGAGGTAGGTGGCCTCCTCCATCGCGCTGTCCCCCCCTCCCACGACCGCCAACACCTGGTTCCGGAACGCGGGCAGGGCACCATCGCAGACCGCGCACGCGGACACGCCACCACCCGTCTCGGCCAGCCGTCGCTCGTTCTTGAGCCCAAGCCAGTTCGCCCGCGCCCCCGTCGCCACGACCACCGCCCGCGCCCGCACTTCCGTCCCCTCCGCCGAGGTGAGGATGAAGGGCTGCCCTCCCGCGTCCAGCTTCACGATATCGTCCGTGGCGATCCGCGTTACGAAGCGCACGGCCTGCGCACGCATGGAGAGCATGAGAGACTGGCCGTCCACCCCGTCGGGGAAGCCCGGGTAGTTCTCGACTTCCGTCGTGAACATGAGCTGGCCGCCCGGGATCATCTCCCGCGAGGGAGCACCCTCGAACACGAGGGGATCGAGCCTGGCCCTGGCCGCGTACGTCGCCGCCGTCCAGGCCGCCGGTCCCGACCCTACGATCACGATCTCCTCTACGCGCTTCTCCACTTCACTTGTCCTTGAAGATCTTCATGTTCGTCGAGTGGCCCGGCGTCACCCGCGCCTTCGGGTCGACGCGGTGCACGGCGTTGTTCACCGCAATAGCCGCCTCGGCGAACCCGGTGGCGATGAGGTCCAGCTTCCCCTCGTATCCCACGATGTCACCCGCCGCGTAAACGCCCGGGAGGTTCGTTTCCATCAACGTGTTGACGACGATCCGATTCTTCTTCAGCTCGAGGCCCCACCGCTGGATTGGACCCAGGTCCGGCTTGAAGCCGAGGAAGGTGAGCACCGCATCCACCTCTAGAGTGGTCCGATCGTTCGTCCTGCTATCGAACAGAATCGCCGACTCGACCCTTCCGTTCCCGCAGATCTCGGCCACCTCGCTGAAGTATCGGATCTCCAGCTGACCTTTCCGCTCGGCCTGGAGAAGGAGCTGGACTGACGCCTCGTGGGCTCGGAACTCGTCGCGGCGGTGGACCACGACGACACGCTCGGCCTTGTCCTTCAAGATCAGGGCCCAGTCCAGAGCGGAATCACCTCCGCCGACGACGAGGACTCTCTTCCCCCTGTACGCCTCCGGATCCTTGACGGCGTAATGGACTCCCGCGCCCAGGAGTTCCTTGTAACCAGGAACCTCGAGCGCCGTCGGCTCGAACGCCCCCTTTCCGCCGGCAATCAAGACCGTTCGCGTGCGATACGTCCCGCTCCGGCACTCGAGGCGGAGTACGTTCTCCTCCTCACGGACGACCTCGCGCACCTCCTCGTCCAGGATCACATCCGGACCGAACTGGAGGCCTTGCACAGCCAGATCGCGGGCCAAGTCCTTGGCCAGGATCTTCGGGAAGCCCCCCACATCGAAGATGTACTTCTCGGGATAGAGGGCCGTGAGCTGGCCGCCGAGCTCGGGAAGTGAGTCCACGATCCGGGTGGACATCCCTCTCATCCCGGCGTAGAAGGCGGCAAACAACCCCGTCGGCCCTCCTCCCAGGATCGTCATGTCCTTCAAGTCTCCCGCTTCGCTTCCCATGCGCCGGACCTGGTTAAAAAAGGGCGATACTGTGGAGGCTTAAGACCTGAAGAATACATCCGGGAGCGTGGACGATCTACCAGAGAGGGTGCCCGTCCCTGGGTGGGCGGAGGCATTCCAACCCCTTCTCGAGGACCGCGCGGGCATTGTCGTAGGCCATGGTCCTCACCGCATCCGACACCGGAAGCCACCGGCACTCCGTGATCCCCTCAGAGATCTGGGGCTGCGCCTCGCTCTCCGTCGACGCCATGAGGTAGAAGCGACAATACTTCTGAACCTGCTTCCCCCGCCTCCGGAAGACCCAGTCGATCTCGCCCAGGTCAGGCCCAAGCTCCAAGTCGTATAGCCCGGTCTCCTCCCTGACCTCACGCAGCGCAGCCTCGGCCGTGCTCTCCCCTTCCTCAAGGTGACCCTTTGGGAGGCCCCACTTCCTGTATGGATCCCTGATCAGGAGGACGTGAGGGCTTCCCTCGAGGATCCGGATGACGACGCCTCCCGCGCTCCTCTCAACGATGGGTGCCGTCCCGGATGAGTCCGGCAGCGAGTCCCGAACCGGTTTAGGCGACCTCTGTCGGCTCACGGTATCAGAAGATCGAGAGGCTGAAGTAGCGGCGGGGGTTCTCCCGGATGTCGGTGAGAAGCACCTTGAGCTCGACCACCGTCGCCTGCAGATCGTCCGCGATCCCCTCGTTCTCCAGGACGCGCCCCATAGTCCCCTCTCCCGCGGCCATGCGAGTCAGGATTGCGTCTGCACGAGCGAACGCGGAGTCCGCTCGTGCTGCCGTCTGCCGGATCTCCGCGTTGGTTCCCTGAAGATCGCCTGAGAGGTCGCGCATGTTCGCGGCGATCACCGCCATGTCCTCGAGCGTCGAGGCCACGTCGTCCTGCGCCAGGAGCTCGTCCACCCGCTCCAACGTCGCTGTCGCCTGGTCGGCCGCGGACCCGATACCGTCCACCGCCATCTGGACCCTCTCCGTCACCCCCGTGAACGAGTCCGCCTGCTGCGTGACGAGCGCGGAGAGTCGCTGGGTGACCGCCTCGATGTTGTCGATCATGGACGCGACGTTTCGTGCCGTCTCATCGGAGAACGCAATCCCCATGCGGTCGGTCAGAACCCCGAGGTTTACGGCGATCTGATCGGCCGTGTGCGTCAGCTCCGAGATGTCGGGTAGCGCGCCCCCGGGGAGGACGCCCGGCTCCCACGGCTGGGCGTAGGCGACGGCCGGAAAGCGGCTCCGTGGCACGATCTCCGCCTGCCAGTCCCCGAACATCGACTCGGGGGAGAGGATGACGACGGCGTCCTCCGGGAGCACGAGGTCCTCGTCTACGCGGAAGCTCAGGCGAACGACGGCGCCGCCTGAATCCACGGAAACCTCCTGGACACGCCCGACCTCGACGCCCCGAAGCTTGATCGGGTTCCCGGGTCGGATTAGACCCACCTCCTCGAAGACAGCCTCCATGTCCCTCTGGGACTGGCCGAACGAGGACCCCTCCAGCCACAGCGTGCCCACGACCGCCACGACAATCGCCCCAACGATCACGAGTCCAAGCCACGCCTCTCGCATTCGGTTCACTCGGTTTCCTCCATGAGCTCCGGGCGCCCCTCTATGAACCCCTTGACCACAGGGTCCACGGTGGCCTTGAGCTCGTCCGGCGTGCCCAGGAACCGTCTCCGCCCCCGGTAGAGCATGGCGATCCGGTCCCCCACAAGACACGCGCTGTCCACGTCGTGCGTGATAACCACCCCCGTCACCCCCAACTCCTTCTTCATGCGCAAGATCAGCTGATCGATCACGGCCTTGGTCACCGGATCAAGCCCGGTCGTTGGTTCATCGTACAGGAGGTACTTGGGCCTCGCAGCAATCGCCCTCGCGATGCCGGTCCGCTTCCGCTGACCACCGGACAGCTCCGCCGGGTACCTCGCCCCCAGCCCATCGAGATCCACGACCGCCAGGCACTCCTCCACCCGCTTGGCAATCTCCTGTTCCGAGAGCCCCCCTATCCGTCGGAGCCCCATCCCCACGTTCTGCTCGAGCGTCATCGAGTCGAAGAGCGCCGCGAACTGGAATACGTACCCGATCCCTCTCCTGAGCTCGTACAGCTCCTCGGTCGGGAGATCCCGAAGCTTCCGGCCATCCACCCACACCTCTCCGCGGTCGGCTGAGAAGAGCCCGACCATGTGCTTCAGGGCGACGGACTTCCCCGAGCCTGACTCGCCCAGGACCACGAGGGTCTCTCCGTCTCGGACCTCCAATGAGAATCCGCGGAGCACCTCGTGGGGTCCGAAGGCCTTGTACACGTCATCGAGGATGATGCTCACATCCCCTCCGAGGCGAGCCCCATCCTCGCACGCCCGATTGTCGTCCGCCACCGCATCATAGGAGTACGACGGCCCAGAAGGCGTCGAGCACGAGGATCACCATCGAGCTGGCCACCACGGCGCGGGTCGTGCTCTGACCGACGCCGGCGGCCCCGCCCCGCGTGTGGAACCCGAAGTAGCAGCCGATCGAGGTCACGATGAGCCCGAAGCTCGTGGCCTTGATGACCGTGAACACCACGTCGAAGGGCCGAAAGAAGAGCGTGAGCCCCCGGAGGAACTCGGCCGTGCTCATGTCCAGGAGCTGGAGCGAGGTGAGCCATCCGGAAACGACGCCGATCCCCACCGCGAGCACGGTCACGATCGGAAACATGATGATCCCCGCGAGCACCCGGGGAGCCACCAGGTACGCAAGGGGCGGGTAAGCCATCGTCTCCAGCGCATCCACCTGCTCGGTCACCCGCATCGTCCCGAGCTCGGCCGCGATGTTCGCCCCCACCCGGCCCGAGAGAGCGAGCCCGGTCAGGACCGGCCCCAACTCGAGCATCATCGTCTTCCCGACGAGGACGCCCACGAAGTACATCGGAATCGCACCAGTGAAGGTGTACGACGCCTGGAGCGCCAGGACGACTCCGGTGAACGTTGAGATGAAGAGCGCGATCGGGACCGAGTCGGCCCCGATCCGGGACATCTGCTCGAGGAGGAGGCGCCCCCACACGTCCACGTGGCGGAGCGAGCGCACGGTATCCCCCGCGAAGACCCCCCAGCGGCCGATCCCGCTCGCCAGGCTGAGCGCGGCGCGGCCGATGGCAGTAAATGGGGCGAGGAGACGTTCGGTCATCTGTGCCTGGTATTAGGCGGGCCCAACACCCGTCGAAGATCGACGGGTTGACGGAGCAATCCTGCGCCACCCAGGCTCTACCGCGCCTTCCGGAGGCTCCGGCGGGATGGAAGACCGTCCTCGAAGGTAACGGTGACCTCTTCGAGCCCCTTCCCCCCCAATTTAGGTACGGCGAAGGTGATGCTTACCCGCCGAACTCCCTCCTGTGCACCATGCACGGCCAGCTCTAGGTCCACGCCCTGCTCCTTGCAGGTGACCCGCGTGCGGACGTGGCTACCCAGCTCCTCCTCGCGGTGAGGTGTCGGGTTTCAGAAGAGAGTCTTCGTGGACTGGCGCCCCGACGGGAGGGCGCGGGTGACCTTGGCATAGCGGCGCCAGTCGGGCTGATAGCCGATCTGGTACTCGCACCCGCGCTGATCCGACCCCATGCCTTCACGATTATGCCGTGCCACCCGTGCTCCTCAGCCAAGGTCCTCGTCGCAGGCGAAAAATGCTCCCCTGGACCGTCTTTGCGAATGTCCCGGGGGGCTCCGGGACTGTCAAGTCGACGCGCGCGCGTAACGCCCGCGGGAATCGCCCGCGGAGGCCCCCGAGGGCTTGACCACATTTTTGCCGGTGGTTACTATCCCCGAAATTCCTCAAGAATGTGACGGGACGGTCGACTCCGCTCCGTCCCGCATCGCCTCCCGAATTCCAGTCCCTCGGTATCCCAGCCGCCGGCTACTTTCACACGCGAACCTCACATAGCGGGCTTCCGGCCTGACAAGCTTACTGCACCAACCCCTTCTGAGTGATCCGACCTGGAGACCTGTGTGGACATCGCCGAGCTGAAGAAGAAGAACGTCCAGGAGCTGCACGACCTGGCCCAGGAGTTGAACATCCAGAACTACTCGGGCCTGCGTAAGCAGGACCTGATCTTCCGGATCGAACAGAATCTCCTGGACACGGACGTGGTGCTCCGCGGGGAAGGTGTGCTCGAGGTCCTCCCCGAGGGGTACGGCTTCCTCCGCTCGCCCGACTGGAATTACCTCTACGGGCCGGACGACATCTACGTCTCCCCCTCGCAGATCAAGCGCTTCGACCTCCGCACGGGCGACACGATCCTCGGTCAGGTCCGCCCCCCGAAGGACGGGGAGCGGTACCTCGCGCTTCTCAAGGTCGAGCAGGTGAATCTGGGGGACCCCGACAAGGCCAAGCACCGGATCGCGTTCGACAATCTCCGGCCGCGCTATCCGGAGGAGAGGATCCGCCTCGAGAACCAAGCCGGTGACATCTCGACGCGGGTGATGGACTTGGTCGCGCCGATCGGGAAGGGCCAACGAGGCCTCATCGTTTCCCCGCCCAAGGCCGGTAAGACGGTCCTTCTCCAGAAGGTCGCGAACTCCATCCGCGAGAATCATCCCGAGATCTTCCTCATCGTCCTCCTCATCGACGAGCGCCCAGAGGAGGTCACCGACATGGAGGAGCACGTGGACGCGGAGGTGATCTCGTCCACCTTCGACGAGCCGGCGGAGCGCCACACGCAGGTGGCGGAGATGGTCCTCGAGAAGGCGAAGCGCTTGGTGGAGCACGGTACGGATGTCGTCATCCTCCTCGACTCGATCACCCGCCTCGCCCGCGCGTACAACGTTACGGTCCCTCACTCGGGTAAGATCCTCTCCGGCGGCGTGGACGCGAACGCGCTCCATAAGCCCAAGCGCTTCTTCGGGGCGGCTCGGAACATCGAGGGCGGTGGATCCCTGACGATCATCGCCACGGCGCTCGTCGAGACCGGGAGTCGGATGGACGAGGTGATCTTCGAGGAGTTCAAGGGAACGGGTAACCTGGAGCTGATCCTGGACCGGCACATCGCCGACAAACGGATCTTCCCCGCGATTGACCTGAACCGGTCAGGCACCCGGAAGGAGGAGCTCCTCCTCACGGAGACCGAATTGAACCGGGTCTACCTGCTCCGCAACTTCCTTTCCGACATGCCCGCGGCCGAGGCCATCGAGTTCTTGATGGACCGCATGAAGCGGGTGGCCACGAACCGGGAGTTCCTGGACTCCATGCAGACGACCTGAGCCTCCGATCGGCGAGGTCTCCATGACGCAGTCCTCATGACGCAGTCCTCATGATCGGGATCGTCGGCGGGGGGATCTCCGGGCTGTTCCTCCTCCACTTCCTCAGAGAACGAGGGGTGGATGCCGTCCTCTTCGAGGCGGCGGAGGTTCCCGGTGGGGTCATGAAGAGCCTCACCGTCCAGGGGCCGTCGGGTTCCGTGACCGCAGACCTCGGCCCCCAGCGGATGCGACTCACCGCAGGGCTCGGGCAAGTCGTGGATCGGGTGGGACTCCGCTCGCTAGTCCTCCGGGCTCCCACCGGCATCCCGTTCACAGTCCTCCACGCTGGACGCCTCATTCGAGCACCCGTGAGCGTCCGGGAGGCCCTTTCGACTCCGCTGATCTCCACAGCCGGTAAGATCCGCGCCCTGCGAGACCTGTTCACGGCGGCGCCCCGGCCGGACGAGTCGGTGGCGGAGGCGCTCACGAGAAAGCTCGGCCGGGAGATCTCGACCCGCCTTGCCGCGCCCCTCCTCGGGGGGCTCTATGCGTCGGATCCGGCCCGGATGGAAGCGCGGGACACGCTCATTCCAGCGCTCGAGCGGGCAGGCGGAGGGCGGAGCCTCCTTCTCGCTCTGCGCCGCGCGGCGAAGTGGGAACGCATTCCGGTCGTCTCTTTCACGGGAGGGATGGGCGCGCTGCCCCACGCACTCGTAGAAAGGCACCGCGAGCACGTCCACCTCGGCGCTCCGGTGACCGGCATCGAGCGGCGTCCCCCTGGGGGCTTCGACCTCGTCGCTGGGAACCAGCGGGTCGCCGTCGACGAGGTCGTCCTCACCCTCCCAGCGCCCGAAGCCGCACCGCTCGTCCGATCCATCTCGCCGGACGCGGGAGACCGGCTCGCCGCCCTCCGCTACAACCCGCTCGCGGTCGTCCCACTGGTTGCGGCGGACGACACCGGGCTCGGGGCCGGGCTCCGCCGAATGGGGTCGGGGTTCAAGGTCACGCTGGAGGATGACTTCGCCACGCGAGGCGTGACCGCGCACGAGGCCCTCTTCGATCGGAAGGGCCTCTTCACCGCGTTCCTGGGTGGAATGGGAAGGGAGGAGGTCCTGGACCGACCCGACAGGGAGATCCTCGAGATCGCACGGACCGACTTCCGGAGAATCACGGGGACGGATGCGACGCCGCTACTCGTCCACCGTACGCGGATGCCGGCCTGGGATCGGAGCTGGCGCGCCCTCGACGGGCTCGAGCTGCCGAAGGGGATCCGCCTGTGCGCCGCCTATACGGACCGCCCCGGAATCCCAGGTCGGCTGGAGAGCGCCCGGCGCACTGCCGAGAAGATCGCAAGCGCGTGAGCGACGCGGCAGTGGGCGTCCGCCGAGAACGCGCCCCTACTCCGTGATCGCTTCCGAGTAGCGCGGGTTCACGACCCACTTTCCCCCGTCGAGGACCTTCCGATCCCAGGGAAAGATGACCGTCGAATCGGTCTCGAGTGCCCAGTGGTCCGGGCTATACCCTCGGGGACGGACGAACACGGCAGCCGTGCGGATGTCCGCGGGTCCCGCATCCCGTAGCGCCGCGATGCCCAGGCGGAACGTCTCACCCGAGGTCGTGATCTCGTCCACGAGCACGACCCGCTTCCCACGAATCTGCGGCGGGGCAGCGGACAGGACGGCGGGCCGCTCCCTCACCCGCTTGCGGCCGTCCCAGCGCGAGATCGTCATCGAGTAGAAGTCGACCTGGAGGATCGAGGCGAGCACAGCCTCGGGAATCACGCCGGCGCGTGCGATGCCGATCACGACCTCCGGCCCGTAGGCCTGTCCCACCCGCATGGCAAGCGCACGGCAGAGCTCACCGAACATCTCCCAGGTGAGATCCATGTAGTCGTCCGGTTGACCGCGCGGGAGTCCCATGGCATCGTCGTAGAAGGCTCAACAGGGAGCTCCGATGGACGCAGACATCCAGAAGGAGGCCGACCTCCGGCTCGCTGGTGCGCTCGAGCGCACCGGAGCCCGGGATCCGAGGGAGGCGTACCGAGACCTCCTGAAGGAGCTCCGGGGTCGGAGCAAGGATGCGTACGAGGAAGCGGTCCGTGAGTACAGGACGACCGTGCTGGAGCCCATCGCCGAGGCGGGAGCCGATCCCGTCCAGGCGTGGCTCGAGTTCGGGTGCCGGCTCGCGAAGAGGCTGCACCCGGGACAAGCGGTCGTCCTGAACGAAGCTGGGCGTGCTCGTCCGCTCGAGCCGCCCCCCGGCCCCGACGCGCTGATCCTCCATGTGCCGGAGGAGCGCAGGGCGCGCGCCATGATCCTCGGGATGCCCCGCGAACTCACGCCGGCACAGCGAGCCGCGGTGGACCTCCTCGCCTTGGGGAAGGTCAAGCTCCAGGACGCCTGAATCCTAGCCTTCAAGAGGACTCGAAATGAGCTCGAACGACACGAGGGTGCACACCTCGAAGAACATGGTATGGACGCCTCGACCGGGGTGGGCCACGATCCGCCTGGTGGGCGTCTGTGCGAACCGGTCGCTCCGGCGAGGACAGGTCGTGACCCACTCCCCGGCGGAGGATCATCCCGTTCCCGGACTCCGCCACGAGCTGGTCCCCGGGACAGCCGTGATCGTGATGGCCGAAGCTGCACACCTCATTGAGGACGACCTCCATCTGGTCCCGGAGGTCGCGGTGGTCGCCGTCGGCGAGGCCCTGCCCTGAGGTGAGCCAAGGGCTCACCACCTACGGCCTCCACGGCCACGCACGCCCACGATCAGGCCCGCCGCCGCCAGCGTCCACGGCAGGTACTGGCCGAACACGTTGGCTGGAGTGGTCCCGAACTGCCCGCGGACGTACTGCACCAGGTGGACCGTCACCGTGACGGCGTAGAGCAAGAGGAAGAGCGCCGAAGAAAGACTGATGACGACCTGGAAGAAGGGGTGCGAGGAGTCCAGCCAGCGCCCGTACGCAACCTCGGCCAGAAACCCCGCGACCAGGATCACCCCATTCTGCACGAAGATCGTGATTAGATCGATCGCCTCGGCGACGCGATGGCGGATGCGATCGCCGAGCCCATGTCACTAGGGGTGGAGCACGGATGCTCCAGAGTGGATAGGTGATCCCACGCACCCCTACCGCACGCCCATACTGCGCGCCCCGGATGCCAGGAGGCAAGCTACGGCGGGGCCTCCTAGGGGGTCAACGATCCGGGTGGGCCGAGTAGAGCGAGGTGCTCAGGTATCGGGCTCCCGAGTCGGGCGAGATTGCGACCACCCGGTGTCCGCGTCCCATCCGCTTCGCGACCTGGAGCGCCGCGAGCACGATCGCCCCGGAGCTCATCCCTAGGAAGAGTCCCTCCTCGCGCACCAGACGTCGCGCCAGGGGGAAGGCTTCTTCCTCCCATTGGGGCAGGATCTCGTCCACGACCGTCAGGTCCAGGTTGGCCGGAATGAACCCCGGGCCCATCCCCTGGAATTCGTGCTGCCCCCGCTCCTTCCCCGAAATGACCGCGGAACGCGCCGGCTCCACGACCACGACATGGACGTTCCGGTCGTGCTCCTTCAGGTAACGGCCCACCCCGGTGATCGTGCCCCCGGTGCCGGAGCCATAGACGAACGCGTCGATCCGCCCCTCCATGTCACGCCAGATCTCGGGGGCCGTCGTCTCGTAATGGACTTGGGGGTTTGCAGGATTCGCGAACTGGTTCGGGTAGAACGCGCCGAGCTCTTTCTCGAGCTCCTCCGCCTTCTCGATCGCCGCGAGCATGCGGCGCTCCGGATCCGTGAGCACGAGTTCTGCCCCGAAGGACGTAAGCGTGATCTTGCGCTCATCGCTCATCTGGGCGGGAAGGCAGAGGACGAGGCGGTACCCGCGCACCGCCGCGATCTGCGCAAGCCCGATTCCGGTGTTCCCCGACGTCGGCTCGACGATCGTCGCTCCGGGGCGGAGGAGCCCCCGCTTCTCCGCGTCGTCGATCATGGCCTTGGCCGTGCGGTCCTTGATCGAGCCCCCGGGGTTCATCCCCTCGAGCTTGATCCATACCTCGGCCATGTCCGGCTCGACCACCCGGAGGAGCCGGACCATCGGGGTGTTGCCGATGTGATCGTCCACCCGAGGGCCGGACGACGCCTTCACTCGAACACGCCCGGAACGGCCCGCTCCATCTCCGTGGAGACTGCTTCGGCCGCCCGCATCTGGGAGAGGTCCAGATCGAAGTCCGGCAGGACAGACGGCTCGAGCTTTTCCCGAAGCTCCTGGATCTCCCGGCTGGAGAGCCCGAGCGTCGCGAGATCGGGACCCGTCAGCTCCCCTGCCCCTTCGCGGACCGACACCCCGTCCTCCCCCCTCGGCCCGATCAGTCGCTGGAGGGCCCCTAATTCCCCCCGGCTCATCGGCGCGCCGCCCAGCTGGTAGTCGAGCCACGCCTCGAAGGAGAGGGGCGCCACGCGCTTCACCATCCCGCCCATCACACGAGCGTACTCCTGGATCTCCCACTGCGCGTGAGGATCGGCCCTGAGCGACAGGAAGTGGAGGAGGTTGTGGAGGTCGATCTTCCAGTACCACTGGGTATAGGTGGAGAGCGGAAGATCGATGCGCGCCAGCTCCCGGGCCACGTCCTCCTGGAGGAGCCACTCGTATCCGGCCGACGCCTCGGCCCGGATCTTATCCCAGCGCTCGACCGCGCCCTGCCATACCTCGCGCGGGGCTGCGGCTCCCCGGCCTTGCCGGTTCGAGCCGCTCTGGAGACCGAGCTGCGCGGGCTCGGGCTTGTAGAAGAGGAGCGGCATGAGGGAATAGCGTCCGCTGTACTCGTTCACGGAGGCCTGCCGGTGCCGTATCCACTGCCGCGCCACGAACATCGGCATCGCGCAGTGGAACTTGAGCTCGACCATCTCGGATGGAGTGGTGTGCCGATGGCGCCGGAGGTAGCGGATGAGCCCCCGCGTCTGGGAGCGTTTCCGGGTGCCGTATCCGTAGCTCACTCGGGCTGCGCGCTCGACATCTTCGTCCGACCCCATGTAGTCCAGGAGTGACACGAATCCGTGGTCCAGGACGGAGAAGTATCCGCCGAGGATCTCTTCCGCGGCAGGGATGGTGGGGCGTTTCGTTTCCACGTAGGATGCGGGGTCCGAGTTGGAGAAATCGTTAAACCAATTGAGGAGTGAGGGCCGCCCAGGGCAATGGGAACCCCGGCAATTCGCCCACCACTCGCTCGCGCGACGTGGGCATGAACGATCGCCTTCTGCGTGCGCTCCGGTGCGAGCCCGTGGACCGCACGCCGGTCTGGTTCATGCGGCAGGCCGGGCGCTCCCTCCCCCGCTACAGAGAGCTCAAGGGGGATCGGGATCTCCTAGAGGTGACCCGGGACTCCGAGCTCGCTGCCCAGATCACGGCCCTTCCCCTCGAGTACTTTCCAGTCGACGCCGCGGTCCTCTTCGCCGATATCTCGACGATCTTCCTCGGGGCTGGGCTCGACGTGACGATCCAGAAGGGGGTGGGACCCCTCCTTCCCCATCCGTACGACACCCGGGAGCGCATCCGCTCCCTCGCACCGTTCGATCCTCGAGACACGCTGGACTTCGTGCTCGAGACGCTCCGAATCCTTCGGACGAGGCTGGACGTTCCCGTGATCGGGTTCGTCGGGGCCCCCTTCACTCTCATGACGTACTTCGTCGAGTCTCCACGGTCCCGAGAGCGCCAGGGAACGAAGGTGTTCATGTGGCGGGAGACGGAGCTCTGGGACGAGCTCATGTCCTATTGGACCGAGCACATCCTGGCCTTCGCCCGGGCCCAGTCCGAGGCCGGCGCGGCTGCCATCCAGCTGTTCGACTCGTGGGCCGGGTGCCTCGGGCCTGAGGACTACCGCGAGTTCGTGCTCCCGTACACGCGCCGGATCCTGGACGGCCTCGCCGACTCGCAGATACCGTCCATCAACTTCGCCACGGGAAACCCCGCGCTGATCCCCCTCCTCGTAGAGGGTGGGGGGGACGCGATTGGGCTCGATTGGAGGCTCCCTATCGACGAGGCCTGGGAGCGGATCGGGTTCGACCGCGCCATCCAGGGGAACTTGGACCCGGTCTCTCTCCTCGCGAGCAAGGAGATCGCCGTTGCTCGGACAGACGAGATCCTGCGCCGGATAGCCGGGCGCCCGGGGCACATCTTCAACGTCGGACACGGCATTCTGCCGGAGACGGATCCCGCGGTGATTCGGGCCGTGGTCGAGCACGTGCATTCGGTGGACCCCGCCGATCTCAGGGCAGCCGGGAAGGGCGCGCACGCACGACGAGGGCAGAAGTCGGTGTCATGAAGGACGCCGTGATCGTGTTGAACTTCGGCGAGCCTTCAAAGCCCGCCCTCGAGGAGGTGATTCCCTTCCTCGAGCGGATCTTCCTCACCAATGCGAACCTCGAGGCACACGCCACTCCCGAGGAGAGGCAGAAGAGAAGCCGAGAGCTGGCCGAACGCCGCGCGCCGGGGCTGATCGAGGCGTACGAACGGATCGGCTCCTCCCCAATGAACGCGCAGGCCAACGCGCAGGCACGGGCCCTCGGGATGGAGCTGCACCGTCGGGGCCGCCGGATTCCGGTATACTCAGCCTTCCAGTTCACGCCGCCGCTCGTCGCGGACATGGTCGACAAGGCATGTAGGGATGGAGTCACCCGCCTCGTCGGCCTCCCTATCTATCCCCTCTGCGGTCCATCCACCACGGTCGCCGCCCTGAACGAAGTGCAGCGCGCGATCGATGGCCTTGCTTGGGACGTGGAGTACCTCGGGATCTCGGGCTGGCACGGGCACCCGGCGTACCTGGAGCTTCGGGCCGATCGGATTCGTCGCCTTGCAGATGAGAGAGGTGTAAGCCTCGACGATCCCGAGACCCGTCTGGTCTTCTCGGCGCACGGGACGCCGAAGCGCTACCTCGACGAGGGAAGCCGGTACGAGGAGTACGTGAAGGAGTTCTGCGCCGACATCGCGAGGAGGCTGGGCGTGGCTCACTACGAACTGGGCTACCAGAACCACGCCAACCGGAACATCAGGTGGACCGAGCCGGGGATCGAGGTAGTGGTGGAGCAGCTCCGGGCGAAGAGGATCGTGGTGGATGCCGTCTCTTTCATGCACGAGCAATCCGAGACCCTGGCCGAGCTCGACCTGGAGCTGAAAGAGAAGGCGGAAATGACGGGGCTCGAGTTCCACCGGGTCCCGATCCCCCACGACGATCCGCGCTTCGCACGCATGCTGGCCGATCTCGTCGATGGGGTGCTGGCTTCCGAGACCGCGGGCGTCCTCTCCCTCGCTCCATGCCGCTGCCGCCCGGCGCTCGGAACGTTCTGCCTGAACGCCCCTCCAGATCCACAGCCACGAAGGGCGGCGGCTAGGAAAGCCCTTCCCTAGAAGAGCGCGTCCGCCCCCCGCTCCCGGGCGAGCGCGATGAATACCCAGGTGCTTCCCGCGTAGCTTCCAACCCCCTCTTCAATCCCATGGGATCGGAGCATCGCGTCGTTCACCCGCGTGGCCACGGCCGCGACCGGCGTCCGCGCCGGCTCCCAGTAGAGGTTCAGATCCTGGAGGTCCCGTTCCACCCCGGGGAGCCGCGCCCCGGTGACCACGCTTGCTCCTTCCGTGGAGACCCCCTGGAGCGCTAGAACGAGCTGCCTCTGGAGAAAGCTGTACGCGGCATAGCGGAGGATCGGGTCCGGCGACTCCTTGGCAGCGAGGAAGCCCAGCACGTTCGCGTCCGCCTCCGACGCGAAGCCGCGCTGGTGAGCCATCTCGTGCCCGAGCTCCTTCCCCAGGAGCACACCGGGAAGGTCCCGGAGAACGAGCGCCTCGCCCGTATATGGGAAGTGTACCCCGGCAAGGCCGAGGCGCTTTACGAGCGGAGTCGCGAGGAAGCCCTTTGGCGCACCGAAGGAGCTGCTCACACTAGCCGGCAGATCATACTGCGCCTGCACCCGGGACCAGCCCTCCTCCAGCGCCGGAACCAGAGACCGGAGGGCGGGCGCAGCCGTCGGCTCGCCGGCGTCATCCCTGTGATGGATCTCTCGATAGAGCTCGTTCGTGATCTCCACGGACCTAGCCGCGAGACTCCGCAGCTCGTCGGTCGAGACCTCTCCGCCCGGCTCGATGCCGAGGCGTGTCGCCAGGTTGGGCCGGGCATACTGGAAGCCCCACAGGACGTAGAAGAGGAAGACGAGGATCCCCACGTCGTGCGCGAATCGGAGCCCTCCGCGGGCGATGGTGCGACGGGCTCCGTCCTCTCGCCGGCGGATCGTGCCGGTCCCTCGGGCGAGGCCAATCCCCTGGCGCAGGGCCACGGCGATCACGACGAACTCAGCCAGGGAGAAGGGAGCGATCCCCGTGGCGCGGGAGAGATACCGACGGAGCCAAGGGACGGGACCCGACCCCGCGACGAACTCAGCAACAGCAGGGTTGGACGAAAGCAGCCAGTACCCGACCCAACCCATCACACCGAGCATCGCCCCGAGGAGGTAGCGGCGGAGGCGGAGTGGCGGACGTGGGGTCAAGCGGGCATCACGGGAGCGCGCGGTACCACTCCACCCAACCCGCATCCCTGTTTGCCGGGGCGGTCCAGGGTGCCGCCATCAACGCCTCGATCTCGGCGATCTCACGGGGCGCGCGGGAGATCCAATCCACTCCCGACTGCGTCACGACGTAGTCGTCCTCGATCCGGACCCCAATGTTCACGTACCGCGGAAACACCCTCGCCACCGTGTCGCGGAGGGTTCTGTTTCTCGGAACGTCGGGGATGATCTCCGTCAGCAGGTTGGGGCGGACGTAGACCCCCGGCTCGATCGTGAAGGGAACCCCGGGATCGAGCGTAGGGGGTGCGGGGTCGTGGACATCCAGCCCGATCCCGTGACCAAGCGCGTGCATGTAGTAGAGGTAATACTGCGGAATCTCGCGGCCGGACTCGTCCACGAAGGTCGCTGTGGGCGACTCAATCAGGCCGAGCCGGGTGAGCCCCTGGGTGAGGACGCTCGTCGCGACCGCCGACAGCTCCTGAAACCGCACCCCCGGTCGGGCCGTCTCCTCGGCTGCCGCCTGTGCATCCCGCACCAGTTGATAGACCTCACGCTGAGGATCGGTGAAGCGCCCATTCACAGGGAGGGTCCGGGTCACGTCCGCGGCGTACCCGCCATAACTGGCCCCGATGTCCACGACCACCACGTCCCCCGCCCCCATGAACCGGTCGTTCGCGTTGTAATGAAGGACCGTCGAGTTCGGCCCGGACCCCACGATGGAGGAGAACGACGGGCGTTCGGACCCGTAGCGCCGGAAGGTGGACTCGAGCAGGGCCTGGAGCTCGAACTCGTTCATTCCCGGCGCGGCTGCGCCCATGACCTCTCGCTCCGCCAGGACGGTGATGTCCACGGCCCTCTGGAGCAGATCCAGCTCGGCCCGGGACTTCACGGAGCGGAGCTGATTCAGTTGGCTGGCCGCGGAACGGGCCGTGATCTCCCTGCGAGGCTCCAGGAGGTGTCGGAGCCTCTGGGTCACGTCGTCCAGGACGTCCGCGGACGGATCGTAAGGGCCTGCCACGCTCACCTGCTTCCATCCCGCTGCTACGAGCGAGTCGAACACGGCGGGGAGATCCCCGATGCTTCGCCCCTGGATCCCGGTCGCCTCGCGGGCACCCGCCGCACCCACTCGGTATCCCGCCCACGTCTCGTCCGCCGGCGAGCGCGGGTTCACAAAGAGCGTCTCCCGCTGCACCGCACCCCCCCTCACGAGAACGACGAGCGCGGCATTTGGCTCGGTGAACCCGGTGATGTACCGGAAGGGAGAGTTCTGGTAGAAGGAGAGATAATCCTGCGGTGGTGCCGCGCTTCCCATCGCCAGGATCAGGCCTTCCCCAACCCAGGTTGCGAGGGCACTCCTGCGGGCTGCGTACTCGGCCTCAGGGATCTGAGCTTCGAGGGAGGCGGGGGCGCATCCCACCAACAGACCGGAGATCACGACCGTCCCAAGGATCGCGACAGGGACGGCCGTCTTCTGGAATCGCCTCACGCCGCCCCCTCCTGGAGTGTCACCCGGCCACCGGGACCGCCAACGAGCCCACCGCCTGGGCCCGCCCCCGAACTCCTCCGTACCGTCGAGGGTAGGTGCAAGATCCGGAAGATGGAAGGGTCCACGATTGGACGCCCACCGCCCGAGTAGAGCCGCGTGAGAGGACTCCCAGCCATGCGCAGCATCCCGGTAGGGATCGGTTTCGCCGCTATTCTCGAAGTGGCCCTCGCAATGAGCCTCGTCGGTGGCGCAGCGCGACCGGCTCGGGCGGAGCCGCCCACGGCGGGTGGCGACACCCTGACCACCCTCGAACGCGCCCTTCTATTTCAGGACCTCTCCATCCTCGCGCACGATTCGATGGAGGGGAGGGGTGCAGGAACGGAAGGGATCGAGCGGGCGCGCCACTTCCTGGTCGCCGCATTCCCCGAGCGCGGTCTCTCCCCCCTGGCCGGGCAGTCACTGCAGGAGTTCCACTTCTCCGGAGCCCCGGGTGGAGGCAACGAGGTCACGGGCGCGAATGTCCTCGGCGTTGTCCGTGGGTCGGTCCGCCCCGGCCGCTTTCTCGTGATCTCGGCGCACTACGATCACCTGGGGATCCGTGGCGGAAGGATCTACCCCGGTGCCGACGACAACGCGTCGGGGACCGCCGCGCTCCTGGCGCTGGCCTCCGAACTCTCGGAGAACCCACCGCTGCACTCCGTCCTCTTCGTCGCATTCGACGCGGAGGAGTCCGGGCTTCGCGGCTCCCACGCCTTCGTATCCGATCTTCCGATCCCGCTCGACTCCATCGTCCTGAACGTGAATCTCGATATGGTGAGCCGGAGCGCCGTGGGAGAGCTCTATGCGGTCGGCACCCACCACTATCCGTTCCTGAGGGAACTCGTCGAGGCAGTGGCCGCCCAAAGCCGAGTGACGCTCCTCCTGGGGCACGACGAACCGGGCCTCCCGCCCGGCGATGACTGGACGTTGGCCTCCGATCACGGGGCATTTCACCAGCAAGGGATCCCTTTCATCTATTTCGGGGTGGAGGATCACGCGGGCTACCACCAGCCGACCGATACGGTCGAGAACATCACACCGGAGTTCTACGTAAGGGCCGTGGAGACCGTGCTCGATTTCATTCGCGAAGCGGACGCCCTGGGCGACGAGATCCTGGCTCGCCGGGCCGGAGGCGCGAGCCGATGACGGACCCGCGGATCCCGGTTCCCCCACCCAGGAACGAGCCACCGCGCGAGTACCGCCCGGGATCGGCAGAGCGGGCCCTTCTGGAAGCTCGGATCCGGGAGATGAGCGGCGAGACGGCGGAGCTCCCGATCTTCATCGGAGGAAAGGAACGGAGTGGACCCTCGAGCTTCGTTCAGAGGGCGCCCCACCGCCACGAGCTTCAGCTCGCCCGCGTCCAGGCAGCGGGACCGCAGGAGGTGGAGCAGGCGATCGATCAGGCCCTCGCGGTGGCGCAGGAGTGGTCGGAGACTTCATGGGGGGACCGGGCGGCCATCTTCCTGCGGGCCGCTGACCTCATTTCGGGGCCACTCCGGAGTACGCTGAACGCCGCCACGATCCTCGGGCAGTCCAAGTCAGTCCAACAATCCGAGCTCGACGCCGCATGCGAGCTCGCAGACTTCCTCCGCTTCAACGTCCACTTCGCGGAGCGGATCTACGCCGAGCAGCCAATCTCGACCCCGGAGGCCGGGAACCAGCTCGATTACCGGCCGCTCGAGGGGTTCGTCTTGGCGATCACGCCCTTCAACTTCACGGCGATCGGCGGAAACCTCCCGACCGCTCCGGCGATGCTCGGAAACGTCGTGGTGTGGAAGCCGTCCGAAAAACAGGCTCTCTCGGCGCATCACACGATGGAGGCGCTCCGGGCCGCCGGCCTCCCGGGTGGCGTGGTGAACCTCCTCCACGGAAGCGGGCCGAAGATCGCGGAGGTCGCTCTGGCCCACGAGTCTTTCGCCGGGCTCCATTTCACCGGCTCGGAGGCCTCCTTTTCGAACCTCTGGAAGACCATCGCGAAGAACCTCCAGTGGTATCGAGGGTTCCCGCGCATCGTGGGCGAGACTGGCGGGAAGGACTTCGTGATCGCACACCCCTCTGCCCAGGTCGCTCCCCTGGTGGTCGCGTTGGGGCGCGGGGCCTTCGAGTACCAGGGGCAGAAGTGCTCCGCGGCCTCCCGAGCCTACATCCCTGCGTCACTCTGGCCCGAGGTCCGAGACGGGATCCTCGCCATGATCGAGGAGATCACGATGGGGGACGTAGGGGAGGACCTCTCGACCTTCATGGGCGCCGTGATCGACGAGAACGCGTTCAAGCGACACCGTGGCGCGATCGAGAAGGCGCGTGCGGACGGGCTTGAGGTAGTCGCGGGCGGACGGACGGACAGCAAGGACGGTTGGTTCGTCGAGCCCACGGTGCTTCGCACCGAGAACCCCACGTACGACACCATGACGCGCGAGCTCTTCGGCCCCATCCTCACGATGTACGTGTTCCCCGATGCCCGGTGGATCGAGACGCTGGACCTCCTGAACGAGACGAGCCCGTTCGGCCTCACGGGAGCGGTCTTCGCGGAGGACCGCGATGCAGTGATGGAGGCTACCCGGCGACTGCGTCACGCCGCGGGGAACTTCTATGTCAACGACAAGCCGACCGGGGCCGTGGTGGGGCAGCAGCCGTTCGGGGGTGCTCGCCGCTCTGGGACTAACGACAAGGCAGGATCCTTCCTGAACCTCGTCCGCTGGCTCAGCCCCCGCACCATCAAGGAGACCTTCGTCCGGCCAACGGACTGGCGCTACCCCCACATGGGCTGAGGCCTCAGAACCCCAGGAGCTGGGGAAGGTCTGCCACCGAATCCAGAACGAGGTCGGGCTTCACCCCGAGGGCCAGATCGAACTCTACGTCCGCCCCCAGGACGAGGAGAAGAGAGTTCGTGAGGACGATCGCGTCCATCCCCATGGCAATGGCGACCGCCACACCCCCCCAGCCACGATGGTAGGCCAGGAGAAAGGCCGGGACCATTGCCAGAAGCCATGGCAGGTGCTGGACGCCGCCATTCTGACCGAGCAGAAGCACATTTCCCATGACCGCGGCCGCTAGCGCCGCCTCCGTATGCTCATGCATCCCGCCACCCTGGATGCGCCCCGAACGCTCGTTTCGGACGGCAAGGCAGCCCCACCCGCCCCGCAGTATCATTAGCTCACCTATGGATCTCTTTATTTCCGCACTCGTCACTTACCTGGTCGTGATCGACCCGCCGGGGTGCGTGCCGATCTTCGCGAGCCTCGTCGAGGGCGCACCGGACGCGCACCGCCGTCAGATGGCCGTAAGGTCGGTGGCCGTAGCCGGTGGGATCCTGGTCTTCTTCGCGCTGGTAGGCGAGCCACTGCTCGAGGCACTTGCGATCAGCCTGGACGCGTTTCGGATCGCCGGCGGAGTCATGCTCTTTCTGCTCGCCCTGGAGATGGTCTTCGAGAAACGCACTCAGCGACGGGCGGCCCGCGCAGAGGCCGTCGCCAGAGAGCAGCGCCCCCCCGACTGGGAGGATATCTCCGTCTTTCCGATGGGCATTCCCATGATCGCGGGCCCCGGATCGATCGTGACTACCATGCTCCTGGTGGGGCGGGCCGAGGAGCTCTCTGGACTCGCGACGGTGCTACTCGCGATGGGGCTCGTCCTGCTCGTGACCCTCGTGCTCTTCCTTGCCGCGATCCCGATCCTGCGACTGGTCGGACCTCGGCTCGAAGCGGTTCTCACCCGGATCCTCGGGGTGGTCCTGGCCGCGCTGGCGGTTCAGTTCGTGATCGATGGGGTGAGGGGAAGCGTCGGGTGAATTGCCCCTACTGCGGCGAGCCCGTCGAGCTGCAGGTCGACGAGGAAGGCGGGAGGCATCAGCGCTACGTGGAGGACTGCCCCGTCTGCTGTCGACCCTGGCAGGTCGAGGTTACGGAGGGACTGGACGGCCAATGGAACGCGACCCTTCGAACGACGGACGAGTAGGGGCCCGACGGACCCCCTCTCCCCTCAAACGTCCAGATTCTTCACGTAGCGGGCGTTCTTCTCGATGAACTCACGGCGGGGCTCGACATCCTCGCCCATGAGTCGGGAGAAGATGGAGTCGGCGGTCGCCGCGCTCTCCATCGTGACCTGATAGAGAGTGCGCGAGGCGGGGTCCATGGTAGTGGACCAGAGCTGGTCGGGGTTCATCTCGCCGAGGCCCTTGTAGCGTTGAATCGTGACCCCCTTCGCCTCGTCGGCCTTCCCGTTCGTGAGGCGGTTCACCACCTCATTCCGCTGCTCCTCGGTATACACGTAGTGCTCTTGCTTCCCCTTGGCCACCCGGTAGAGGGGCGGCTGGGCGATGTAGATGTACCCGGCCTCGATCAGCTCCCTCATCTGACGGAAAAAGAAAGTGAGGAGCAGGGTGCGAATATGAGCGCCGTCGACGTCCGCATCCGTCATGATGATGATCTTGTGGTACCGCGCTTCCTCGATGTCGAAGTCGTCTTTGATCCCCGCCCCGACCGCGGTGATCATCGCGCGGATCTCCTCGTTCCCGAGGACCTTGTCGATCCGAGCTCGCTCCACGTTCAGGATCTTCCCCTTCACGGGAAGAATCGCCTGGAAGGAGCGGTCGCGCCCTTGCTTTGCCGAGCCACCGGCCGAGTCACCCTCGACGATGAAGATCTCGGTCATCGTCGGGTCGCTCAGCGAACAGTCCGCGAGCTTTCCAGGGAGGATACCGCCCTCGAGCGCGTTCTTCTTTCGAGCTAGGTCACGGGCCTTCCGGGCAGCCTCCCGCGCGCGCGCGGCCGAGAGGGACTTTTCGATGATCGTGCGCGCGGCCTTGGGATTCTCGTCCAGCCAGGTTGCGAGCTGCTCGTTCACGGCCGTCTCGACCGCACCCCGCACCTCCGAGTTACCGAGCTTCGTCTTCGTCTGCCCCTCGAACTGGGGCTCCATGACCCGAACGGAAAGGACGCATGTGAGCCCCTCCCTCACGTCGTCGCCGGAAAGGGCGTCCTCCGCCTTCTTCAGAAGGTTGTTCTTCTTCGCGTAGTCGTTGATCGTCCGCGTCAGCGCGGCCTTGAGCCCAGTGACGTGGGTCCCCCCTTCGTGCGTGTTGATGTTGTTCACGAAGGTGTGCGTGTTCTCCGAGTACCCAGAGTCGTATTGGAGCGCGAGCTCGATCTCGGCCTCCGGGCGCTGGGTCTCGAAGTAGAAGACCTTCTCGTGGAGGGGAGGCCGCGTGGCCCGGAGGTACTCGACGTACGCGACGAGCCCACCCTCGTAGGCGTACGTCTCCTCGGTCGAGGGCTTCGAGCGTTCGTCCCGGATGACGATCTCGAGCCCCTTGTTCAGGAAGGCGAGCTCCCGGAGCCGGGTCGAGAGGGTCTCCAGGTTGTAGTCGAGCTCGGTGAAGATCTGCCGGTCGGGCTTGAAGGTGACGCGGGTCCCGCTTCCCTCGGACTTCCCGATCTTCTCCAGCTCCTGCTGCTTGTCCCCGCGGGCGAAGACCTGACGCCACCGCCCCCCGTCCCGCCACACCTCGACTTCGAGCATCTCGGACAGCGCGTTGACCACGCTCACCCCAACCCCGTGAAGCCCACCAGAGACCTTATAGCTCTCCTTGTCGAACTTCCCGCCCGCATGGAGGGTCGTCATCGCGAGTTCGACGCCGGTAATCTTCTCGGTCGGGTGCTCGTCCACGGGAATCCCGCGGCCATTGTCCACGACCGTCACGGAGTTGTCCTCGTGGATCGTGACCTCGACCCGGGTGCAGTAGCCCGCCATGGCCTCGTCAATCGAGTTATCCACCACCTCGTATACGAGGTGGTGGAGACCCCGGCTCGACGTCGAGCCGATGTACATCCCAGGCCGCTTTCGGACAGCCTCGAGGCCCTTCAGAACCTGGATTTTCCCGGAGGTGTACTCCGAGGCTTTCGTTTGCGGACGCTTGTCAGCCATGAGTCCTGTGGTGGTGCGCTTTCTTGGAGAGGTACGAGGGTGGCGCGCCCCTGTGGCGGACGCATCCTCGCAGCGTGTTACAATTTACTGGATCGGGAGGGGGTTTTCCATTGCGAGTGAAGCCGAAGGGGGGGGGTCCCCAGAAGCGCCCTAGGACCCCTTCCCCGACCTCTCGGAGAGCGTGAAGACGATCTTTTCGATCCGCCCCTCCTTCTGACCCGCGTTCAGGCGCCGGAGAATGTCCTGCTTCATGAGGCTGAGCTCGGAGAGCCACGCGCTCGAGTCCACCTGGACGAAGAGCACGTCGCTCGAGACGGTGATCGCCTTCGCGACATGCGCGATTCGCTCCCCCACCACCTCCCGCCACCGCACGATTGCGCCCTGGCGGGCGAGCGCCTCCGTGAGTCCCAGGGCGCCGAGCACCCCGGTGAGCACGTCGCCGACGCGCTCGGGTGCACCCGGACCCGGGTCTGGAACTGACCATCGCTCCCCTCTAGGCCGCATCGATTCGCTCATGGCTGCACGATCAGCTTGACGACGTCCTGAGGTCAAGACGTCGTTACGGCTCCTCCCCGGATCCTCCACCGCGGGAGCAGCCTCCTCCGGAAGCGCACATCGCTCTCCTTCGGAGCCGTGAGGATCACCTGCCCCGGAACGAGCCGATCCAGCAAGCTCAACACCCGTCGCGACCGATCCTCGTCCAGCTCGGCGAACAGGTCATCCAGAAGCAGGATGGGCTCTCGCCCCCGCTGCTCCCGCACGGTATCGGCCTCGAGGAGCCGGAGCGCGAGTGCGATCGTCCTCCGCTCTCCCCCGGAGCCGAACTCGCGGGCGTCCCTCCCCCCTTCCGGGGCATCGATGGAGAACCTTACCTCATCTCGGTGCGGACCGATCAGCGTGGATCGCAGGCGACGCTCCATCTCTCGCGAACGCTCGAGGGCGGCGCCATAGGCGTCCTCCACGGACTCGAGCGTGTGCGGCTGGCTCCCATGACCGTGCGATCCACCTCCGTTCCCCACGCCCAGAAGGCTCGACTCATAGCGCATCCGGGCCATCCCCAGTCCCGAGGCCTCTTGGTAGTAATCCGAGAAGCGCTGCCCGTGCCGTTCGATCCATTGGGCTCGCCCCAGGCTGACCTCGGCGCCAGCGCGGACGAGTCCCTCGTCCCAGGCAGCGACCGAGCCCGCCCCCTCACCACGCCGAAGAGCTGCGTTCCGACGGGCGAGGGCCTGCCGGAAGCGCTGGAGGGCCTTGAGGTAAGCCGGCTCGTTCAGAGAGAGCAGAACGTCGAGGTAGCGTCTTCGCTCCGCCGGCCCTTCGCTCACGAGCCGGACGTCATCCGGCGTAAAGAGCACGGAGCCGACGGCCCCGATCGCGTCGCCGATCCGGGCTGCAACCTCGCCATCCAGAGTGATCCGCTTTTCGCGGGTCTGCGCGTCATATGCCGCAGCGACGACCCGGGCTCGAAACCCGCCGGGCGTGCCTTCGGTGCCGCGCAGTGGGCGGCTTTCCCCGATCCCTCCCTCGATCCGAAAGTACGTCCAGCCGATCCGGACGAGCTGCTCGTCGCGGACGCTCCGGAAGGATCGGAACGTCTCTAGATAGTGGATCGCCTCGAGCAGGTTCGTCTTCCCCTGCGCGTTCGGTCCCACAATGGCCACGCCCACAGGAGGAACCTCGAGGGCCTGGTCCTCCAGGTTCCGAAACCCCATGAGGGAGAGCCTACTGAGTCGCATTTGGATGGTGGACCGAGGTCGCGGAGCCTGGACAGCAGGCCGACCCGCCTACTTCCCCTTGAACTCCGCCTTCCTCCGCTCGATGAAGGCTCGCGTCCCTTCCTTCATGTCCTCAGTCGACGCGAGGAGTCCGAAGACGAACGACTCGAGGCGCAGCGCCTCGTCTGTGGAGAGGCGTTGGGCGCCATACGTGGCCTCGAGTGCCATCCTGACCGCGAGGGGACCGTTCGCGAGAATCACCTCGATGCGCTCGCGAGCCTTCGCGAGAAGCTCGCCTCGCGGAACGACGGCATGGACGAGGCCGATCTCGAAGGCCTTCCTCGCATCTACCGTCTCCCCCGTCAGGATCATTTCTACAGCCCTCCCCAGGCCGATCAGGCGGGCGAGCCGGACCGTTCCTCCGTACCCAGGGATGAGGCCGAGCCGGACCTCGGGGAGCCCCAGCTTCGCGTCCTCCGAAGCGACCCGCAGATGGCAGGCGAGGGCAAGCTCGCATCCGCCTCCGAGAGCGTGCCCACCGATGGCCGCGACGACCGGCTTCGGGCACCCCTCGATCCCAGAGAAGACCCCCTGACCATTGCGGCTCATCTTGCGCGCTACGATCGGTGAGAGTTCGGTCAGCTCCGCGACGTCCGCGCCCGCCACGAACGCCTTGTCCCCCGCGCCGGTCACGATGACCCCCCGAACTTCGTCGTCCGCTCGGAGCTCATCGAACACCTCTCCGAGCTCCCGAATCGCCTGACTGTTCAGCGCATTCAGCTTCTCGGGGCGGTCCACGATAACCGTCGCGATCCCGTCCGAGAGCTCGACTCGGATGATGGGGGGCTTGGCCATAGCGTGCCTGGAATGCGTGAGGAAACGTCGGTTCGTAGAGCCGGGACGAGCTCTGGACGGGCGAGTCGCAGACTCGCAGCGGAAGCTACCGCACCGTCGAGACGAGGGCCAATCCAAAGCCATGGCCCCACCTACAGAGCCCGCTTACCTTCCACCTCCCGCGGAGAGCGCGCACGGGATTCAGTGCGTGGGAGCGCTCCCCTCGGCCCCTCGAACCCCTGGAAAGGAACGGCTTCGACTCATGGCGCGATCCCTGAACAAGGTGATGCTGATCGGAAACCTGGGCGCGGCTCCGGAGATGAAGACGACCCCGTCCGGCACCAAGGTGGCCAGGTTCTCGATCGCTACGAACCGGCAGTGGAAGAACCAATCTGGCCAAGAGCAGGAAAAGACCGAGTGGCACCGCTGCACGGCCTGGGCCAAGCTGGCGGACGTGGTCGAGCAGTACGTGAAGAAGGGCGACCGTCTCTACATCGAGGGCCGGATCGAGTACAGCGAGACGGAGAGCGATGGGCAGAAGAAGTACTGGACGGACATTAATGTCCAAGAGATGGTTATGCTCGGAGGTAGTGGAGGCGCCGAAGGTGGAGGGAGTGGGCGCGGGGGCTGGAGCGGGCCGTCCCGTCCAAAGAGCAGCGGTCCCTCGGATGCGGAACTCGCCCAGCCGGACGACGACCTGCCCTTCTAGACCCGCAAGCCCGCTACTCGGCGCTGCGGTCCGAGGTCTTCAGGTCGGACTCCCAGAGCCCGAGCATCTCCCTATCATAACGCTGGGGATCTTCTCGGTAGGCCTCGACCCAGGTCGGAAAGTCTGGAAGCGAAAGCTTCCGGGAGATGCGGTTGGTGGCGAGCTGGACGATCTGCGTGTAGGATAGCGGTTCCGCAGCCTCGGACTCGGACTCCTGGGTAGCGTCCTGGGCGAGGAGATACATCTCGTCCGGGGTTAGCTGAAGGAGCAGCTCCGCGACCCGCGCCGAGCAGTAGTCCAAGTACTTCGCCCGAAGGACCGGATCCGACGATCCACCCTGTTCACCGGGCGGCGCGGACTTTCCCGGATCTTTCAAATCCGCCTCCAGAGGCGCAGTCATGATGCCTCCCAACGGCGATTCCGCGGAGGGAGAGCGTGGCTACCAACTGGCTAGGGTACCCTCCGCCAGGGAGTCAGGATCCAGCGGGTGAGAGCGTTTCCCGCACCTAGGGCGCGAGGGAGCCAGGACGGGCTTGACGGGGAACGCGGATGGACGCGTGCGGATCAGATCACCGCGCGGTTGTTCTCGGTCGGGCGTTCGTGATCGGGGCCCCCTTCCCTCAGGTGCCGGAAGATGGAGCGTCGGGTGAGACCGTAGATCAGGACCCTGCTCAGGAACTCCGGGTCGGAGCGCTGAACCTCTTCGACCTGCTCTGCAATGTCTCGGGGAAGGCGAACCTTGAGCTGGACAGAGCAGGTATCCCACATACGCATCTCGTCACTAAGAAGCTGGAGGTTACTCGCTCACCCCACGGGGAGGAACCCACCCCGGGAGACTCGGACGGTTCGACTCCGCACGTCGTTTTTCTGCGGAGACAAGCACGATGATAGGGAGCGATTCTCGGACGCGCAAGTCCTTTCCGTAACTCGTTGTTGCATAACGTGAAACATGTAACGCATTGTTATATATGTAGTTGCAAGATGCGTACGGATCATACTCCACCTGTTCCGCAGCTTGTACCGTGGGATATTTGTGCGAATTATTTCCGACGGAGACCAGTCATCTCAAAGCTTCTGCGGAGCAAGTCACGCGGAACTACAATCAGAAGGGCGAGAAATTTTTGGCGAAAAGGGTAACGTTGCGAAACAGCGGCGAAACAGTCTTGATGCAAATGCGAAATCAGGGGAGAACAGAGCGGAGGAAGGCCCTGAGGGTGTTCGTATCGAAGGAAAGGAACCGCGAGCGGATCTCATCCGCGTCGTCTCCAACAAAGATATCCGTCGTGCGATAGCTCCGAACCGTGCCATTGCAGTGGAAGTTGAGGAACCCCCGCCACCGCTCCGGCGAACCGCCGAGGCAGAGCGCGGCGTGCCATCCCTCTCCGCACTCGCGCACGGCCACGAGGACGGGCTCGTCGCGTACCGGCGTCGATCCAACCCCGAGCCGCTCGAGGAAGGCCTGGCGGTTCTGGAGGTAGGAATCGAGCCAGATCCCGTACGGCGGGAGAGGCAGGAGGGAGCGAGCGTAACGGCGTACCGTCGCAAGAGGATCCGCATCGTCAAATCCGCTCCGCTCGGACGCCCAACGGGCTGCCTGCCGGTAGAAGGCGCGGAGCTCCTCCCGGGGGATCATGGCGACCAGGTCCATCGCCTCCCCCTCGCAGTAGCGCCCATAGAGCCCCCGGAGGCTCTCGGGCGGCTCCGCGGCGCGCCCGGGTGCCTTCTCCCACGCCCGCCCGGCCGGAGGGCCGTACCTCTCTTGGTCCCGGACCGAGGACCACTCTCTGGAATCGCTCATCAGTGTATGTCCTTCAACCCACCAACGCCGCTCAGCCCAAGGATAACGGGCTCCAAGCGGGGAAGGTCGAGCCGGTCATGGAGGCTCCGGAGCGACTCCCGCTCACCGAACGTCTCCGTCAGCTCGCTCAGCGACCGGAAGCGCTCGGGCTCGTAGTGGGCAAGGAGGTGGAGAAAGCCCATCCTCACCCCTGCAAGGAGGCCTCTGGTGTCCGCGAGACTCCGCGGAATGGGGAGAGGAAGGTGGTACGCCTGACCACCAACAGACTCGCGGGAGGTGGTCCGAAGGAGCTCCCGCCCTGGGAAGGCATCGGAGAGCGTCATCTCCAGCTCGGGATCACGGAGGGCACGCGCAGTCCGCAGGATCAGCGTTACCGACTCGTAGTCCAGATATAGGCGAGCGACACCCCCGGAGGGGAGGACCAGTCGCAGCGCCGTGTTCTCGTGAAGATCCAAGTCACGGCAAAGATCCCGGAACCCAACCCGGAGGATGGTCGGCCGGGTGAGCGGCCCGTACCCCGAGCCCTGCAGGGCACGGAGCGCCATCCCGAAGGTGAAGGCGCGGGCGCGATCGATCTCGTCCGCTTCCGCCCCCTCCACGATCCGGCGCAGCGTCCGAACCCCGGACGGGTAGAGCCAGCCCAGCACCACGAGCGGCCCCGTCAGGTCCACGACCCGAACCTCCGCACTTCCCATGTCCAGCACGTCGGCCCTCGCCGGGTCCGTCCCGTCCATCACGACCCCGAGGCCAATGTCCTGGATGCGCCCCCCCAGGCCAATGCGGTTTCCGTCGTCTCGATACGGCAGCACAGCTCGGGTGAGAGCGACCTCGAACGTCCCCGTGAGCGAGGAATCGTGCTCGAGGCCAACCAGGCGGCTGGTCTGTCGATACATGCATGCTCCGATTGACGAAGGGGCTCCAGGATAACCATGCGTTTCCAGGGATGGCAAGCAGCGCCGATCTTGGCCCCCGCCGATCTTGCTCCCCCTCTCGGGGACCGACATCTTCCACAAGACCAACCCCATCCCCACTGCTCCCGCGCTCCAAGGATCCGTGCAGCTCGCTCGCCTTCGGCGCCGCTCCATGGGCTTCCTCGACAAGGACGGAGAGAGCTGGTCCTGCTTTCTCGTCACCTACCAGGGAGATGACGCCCACTGGCGTGGGTACTTTTCCTTCCGCCCCCAGGACGGAGTAGCGGAGGAAGACGAGATCCGAACGGCGGAGATCTTTGTCGAAGACACCGAAGCCCAGATCGACCGGAAGGCGAGGGGGCTCGGTCGCCCTCTTCTGTCGGGTCTCCTGTCGTCCGCGCTCCACGCGCGGAACCGGGAGGGATCGGACTCTCCCCAGCTCCGTAAGTGGTTCCGCACCATGCTCAAGACCAATTCGCGGGAGCTCGCCGGGGCGTGGGAGGAGGACGGGAGCCCCGCGGGGGAGCGGACGCTCGCAGAGCTCCGCTCCATCTATGCGTCCTACCGGCTGGACCAGGTCGCACACTTCATCACGCTCGTGAAGCCCGAGGACTTCGACGGTGCGGTGGATCGAGTGCTCGCGGGAAAGGCGTTCGACTTCGGGGCCAAGGATCGCCTTCAGTTTGCGATGATGGTGGTCGAGTTCATCGAGAGCCTCCTCCCGCTCCCCCCCTTCGAGGTATGGGTGGAGGACTACCTCTCGAACCCGGAAGCCTACCGGCTCTATACGCACACGCTTCACGCCTCGGGGCTGCTTCCCTAGGTGGGTCGCTGAAGTAGGTCGCCGAATCCCTTGCGTGGTCTTTGCGTTCCGCATATTCATACGAACGTATGATTTATTCCAACTCCGGAACCGACATGCGAGCGGGGACACCGCCGGGCCCCTCCGTGCCGAAACGCGACACCCGAGCCGCCCTTCTCTCCGCCGCTCGTAAGGCGTTCGCTCAGAACGGGTACGACGGCACCTCGGTTCGCGAGATCACCCGACAAGCCAAGGCGAACCTCGCCTCCGTCTCCTACCACTTCGGCTCGAAGAGGGTGCTCTACGAGTCGGTCCTATCCGAGGGACTCGCCCCCATGGTGGATCGGGTGGGAAAGGTGGCGCGTGGGTCGGGTCGCCCCTTCGAGCGCCTGGAGCGGGCCATTGAGGTCTACTTCGACTTCCTTGGAGCGAACCCGGACCTCCCACGGCTCGTCCTCCAGGAGCTCTCGGCGGGGAACCGCCCTCCGGCCGCGGTCATTGCGCTTGTCAGGCGTCATGCCGGCTACCTGATCGGCATCCTGACGGAGGGGTGGGAGGACGGCTCGCTCCGACGCACGCATCCCTTTCTCTCAGCTCTCTCGATCGTTTCCCAGCCCGTCATGATGACTGTGGTCGCTCCCCTCTTCCGCGAGGTCGCAGGGATCGATCTCCGCGACGCAAAGGAGCGCTCCGCCGCAGCGCGACACGTGCAGGACCTCCTTCGCGAGGGCCTTTCCACCGAGCTCGCCTCCAGGGGCGAGGAGGGCGCATGACTCGATCGACGTTCACAGGACTCGCCCATCGCTGGCTCCGGCGAGTGGGCCGCATCGCGGCGCTGGCCGTCGGGCTCGTTCCGGTGGCAGCCGCAGCTCAGGAGCCACTCCCTGTCGGGACGCTCACGGTTCATGCGGCTGTCGACGCGGCCCTCTCGACCCATCCGGCACTTGGAGCGGCCGCCGCCCACGTGGAGGGTGCACGCGCGGCCGAGTCGCTCTTCCGATCCGAGTTGCTCCCGAGCCTCTCTGCGATGTCCGGGATCACAACCTTTGCGGAACCGATGGTCGTGGCTCCCCTCCATGGCTTCGACCCGACTGCTCCGCCGACCTTCGATCGAACGCTGATCCAAGGACAAGTCATGGCGCGCCACACCCTCTACGACTTCGGTACCCGATCTGCCCGCGTCGCTGGAGCGAGGGCACGGACGGACGCCCTGGCGTTCCGGGAAGCCGATGCGGAAATGGGAGTCCTCGAGGCAACGGTCTCAGCCTACACGGGCGTCCTCCTCGCACGGAACCACCGCGAGGCGGCGGATCGCCTCGTTGCGGCGCTTGAGGCGGAGCTCGAGCGGGCCGGGCTCCGGTTCACCGAGGGCACGGTCCCGAGGGTCGAGGTGCTCCGAGCCGAGGCCACCCTCCTGGACGCCCGAGCTCGTCAGACCACGTCCTCCTCACAGGTGGAGGTAGCTGAGGGGCGCCTCGCACGCGAGATGGGGGTGGATCCCGGTAGCCTCGCAGGCCGACCGTTGGCGGATGTCTCGCCACCCCTCGCAGCGGTCGCGGGTCCCATCGAAATCGGAGCGACGCCGCCCTCACCGACCGGAGCCGCCGGGGCAAACCCCACGATCGAGGCGGCCCGGCGGGGCCTGGATGCCGCCCGGTCACGCACCGAAGAGGAGCGCTCCGGTCGGCTTCCCACCTTCGAGGTGACCGCCGGGATCCTCAGCTTTGGGAGCGCCGACGGAGATCAGGTGGCCGAATGGCAGACCGGGGCCTGGGTATCGTGGCCCCTCTACACAGGCGGACGGCGCGCGGCCGTAGTCCGGCAGGCCGATGCCGAGCTCGCGGCGGCAACGGAGGAACTCCGGCTTCGCGAGATCGAAGTGGCCGATGCGCTGGAGGCGGCTCGGGCGGCCGCGGGCGCCGCCGCGGCCCGGACCCGGGCCTTCGAGGCCTCGATCGCTCAATGGGAGGAGATCGCCCGGATCGAAACCTTAGCCTTGGACGAGGGAACGGGAGTTCAGAGCGACTACCTCGAGGCGGAGGCCGCGCTCTTCGCGGCCCGGGCGGAGTACGCCGGAGCCCGGTACGAGGAGATCCGAAGCCTCCTGGCCGCGGCCCGCGTGGAAGGACGACTGGGTCGGAGTTGGCTCGATAACATGTTGGAGACCATACCATGACGAAGCGCATCGCACTGGCGGTTCCTCTCCTCCTCGTGGCTGGGGCGGCCCTCTGGTTCTTCTCTCGCAGTGGTGCCACAACCCAGGCCGGCATCCGCGCTTCAGGCACGGTCGAGGCCACGGAGGTGGATCTCGGGTTCCAGCTCCCCGGGAGGGTCGAGGAGGTTCTTCCCAGGGAGGGACAACAGGTCACTGCCGGAGAGACGCTTGCGCGCCTCGAGACAACCGAACTGGAGGCGGGCCGCCTCGCCGCCGAGGCACAGCTCCGGGCCGCCGAGGCGAGGCTCGTCGAGCTCCGCGCCGGCGGACGTCCCGAAGAGGTGGCACAGGCCCAGGCTCTCCAGCGATCAGCCGGAGAGCAGGCCGGGGATGCTCGACGCGAGGCGGAGCGCTTGGAGCGCCTCTTCAATGGAGGGGCCGCGAGCCGACAGGCCTTCGAACGAGCGCAGACCACAGTCGCGGTGGCCGCGGCCGAGCTGGAGCGGGCGACCGCAGGGCTCGCCCTCGTCCGCGAGGGGGCTCGCGTCGAGGCAGTGCGCGCGCAGGAAGCGCTTGCGCAGCAGGCCCGTGCGAACCTCCAGCGTACGGAGGCGGTGCTTCAGAACGCGGTCGCGGTCGCTCCGTTCTCTGGGAGAGTGACGATACGCCACCGAGAGCCGGGCGAGTCCGTCGGTGCCGGGGTTCCCGTCCTCACCCTCATGGACCCGGACGACCGGTGGGTGCGGATCTTCGTTCCCGAGAACCGGATCGGGGCCGTGCAGCTCGGGATGCCTGCCTCGATCACATCGGACACGTACCCCGAACGCGCGTACCGCGGGGAGGTCGTGTTCGTCGGTGATGAGGCCGAGTTCACTCCACGGAACGTACAGACCACGGAGGAGCGGACGCGGCTGGTATATCCGGTGAAGGTGCGGATCGTCGGTGATCCTGGCTTCGAGCTCAAGCCAGGACTCCCCGCAGACGTGGTTATAGAGACGCCGTGACCGGAGGCACCATGACTGGTCCGGCCGTTTCGGTCGAGAGGCTCACTCGCTCCTTCGGACCCCTCACGGCCGTCTCGAACATCTCGTTCGAGGTCGCGAATGGGGAGCTGTTCGGCATCGTGGGTCCAGACGGCGCTGGGAAGACGACGACCCTCCGCATGCTCGCCGGGATCCTCCCCCCCTCGGCAGGGACGATTCGAGTGGGGGAGGTCGAGGCGGGGGGGCATCCCGAGAGGGCGAAGCTATCCCTGGCGTACATGGCCCAACGCTTCGGTCTTTACGAGGACCTCACGGTGGCTGAGAACCTGGCCTTCTACGCAGACCTTTACCGTGTGCCCCGAGACCTCCGGCCGGCACGGATCGAGCGGCTCTACCGTTTCAGCCGCCTGGGTGAGTTCCAAGGACGATTGGCCGGGCACCTCTCCGGAGGGATGAAGCAGAAGCTCTCCCTCTCCTGCTGCCTCATCCACTCGCCGAGCGTGCTCCTCCTCGACGAGCCGACCTTCGGCGTGGATCCGATCTCCCGTCGCGAGCTCTGGCTCATCCTGCACGAGAGAGTAGCGGAGGGGATCACGGTGATCCTTTCGACCTCCTACATGGAAGAAGCGGAGCGCTGTGACCGGGTCGCCCTCCTGCATCAGGGGGGGATCCTGGCCCTGGACCGTCCCCGTGCGATCCAGGAATCGCTCGAGGGGAGGATGCTGGCTCTTCGAGTGAGCCTCCCACGCGCAGCGCGGGACGTCCTCCGGAATACGCCTGGGGTGCGCGGCGCATCCCTCTTCGGGGATACGGTCCACGCCCTGCTCGATCCTGGCGTCCCCGACGAAGTTGCAGCCACGGCGGTCCGAGAGAGAGGAATCGAGCTGCGAGGCTCGGAAGCTATCCGGCCCTCCCTCGAGGACATGTTCATCCACCTTGTGGGGGCCGCCGATGGGCACTGAACCCCGGTTTGGCGCCCGGACCGATACGGCCTCCATGGCCGGCGCCGAGCCCAGCCCCTCTCCACCCCTGCCCGTCCGGGTCCGGGGGCTCACTCGTCGTTTCGGGGAATTCATCGCCGTGGACAACGTCAGCTTCGAGGTCCACCCAGGTCAGATCTTCGGGTTCCTGGGACCGAACGGTGCGGGGAAGACGACCACGATCAAGATGCTCGCTGGACTCCTCGCTCCCACCTCAGGCGAGGGTTGGGTCGCCGGCTTCGACATACGCAAGGAACGGGCGGGGATCACGCAGTCCATCGGATACATGTCCCAGCGCTTTTCCCTTTACGCCGATCTCACGGCGCGGGAGAACATCGAGCTCTTCGCAGGACTTTACGGTGTGACGGGAGAGCGGTTCACGGCGAGGCAGAGCTGGATTCTATCCGTCGCCGGGATCGAGGGCGCCGCCGACCGCCCTACCGGCGAGCTCCCCCTAGGGTGGAAGCAACGTCTCGCCCTCGGGTGCGCGATGATCCATGAGCCTCCGATCCTCTTTCTGGACGAGCCCACGTCGGGGGTGGATCCGGTCGCCCGGCGCCACTTCTGGGACCTGATCAGCGAGATGGCCGAGGGGGGAACGACCGTCTTCGTGTCGACCCATCACATGGACGAGGCGGAGTACTGCCACGTCCTCGCCCTCATGAACCGCGGGCGGCTCATCGCGCTCGACACCCCGCGGGAGCTCCGCCTTCGGGTCGAGGATCCCATCCTCCAGGTCGACGTCAACGACGCTCCGGGCGCCCTCAAGGCTCTCGACGGCGTCGCTGGAATCGTCGAGGCCAGCATGTTCGGGCGGAGCCTCCACGTAACTGTGCTCCAGGAGGAGGCAGGAACGACTGCGATCCGGAGCGCACTCTCGGCAGCCGGGCACCCCGTGTCCCGCCTCGATCGGATCAACCCATCTCTCGAGGACGTCTTCGTCGCGCTCGTGCGCGCCGAAGGGGGCGCGCTGGAGGCCTAACGGGTTGCTCACATGGATCTAGTGCGACTCCTAGCCATGGCGCGAAAGGAATGGATTCAGCTCCGGAGGGATCCCCGGAGCATGGTCCTGGCCTTCGCCCTCCCGGTCTTCCTCCTCCTCTTCTTCGGATACGCCATCTCGTGGGACGTGGACGACATCCGCCTCGCGGTCGTGGACCACGACCGGACCTCCGCGAGCCGAGAGCTCGTCGCCGTCTTCACTGCGACCGGATACTTCACGGTGAGCGAGCATCTGGAGACCACGGATGAGGCGGACGGTCATCTGGTGCGGGGACGAGTGCGGGGAGTGCTCACCATTCCACCCGGCTACGGGAGCGGGGTCCACTCAGGGAGGACGACGACCCTTCAATTTCTCCTCGACGGAAGTGACGCGAACACTGCCACGATCGCGCAGAACTACGCCGATGCGATCCTGGCGAGGTACGCAGCCGGGTTACTCACGGCCTCGGGCGGAGCGTTTGTGCTCCCCGTCCGGCTCGAGGGACGCACCTGGTACAACCCCACGCTCGAGAGCCGGCACATGATCGTGCCCGGGCTCGTCGCGGTCATCATGTCGATCATCGCGGCCATGCTCACCGCCCTCACTATCGCTCGGGAGTGGGAGCGGGGAACGATGGAACAGCTCTCCGCCACGCCGGTCCGGCGGACGGAGGTGGTGCTTGGGAAGCTCCTTCCGTACGTGGCGATCGGGGCGTTCGACGTGGCAGTGACGGTGATCGCCGGAATGCTCGTCTTCGACACCCCGCTCAAAGGGAACGTCTTCCTCCTGGCAGCCCTGACCCTCCTCTTCCTCATTGGAGCCCTCGGTCTCGGGATCTTCATTTCGGCGGCCGTAAAGTCTCAGGTCCTCGCGACGCAGATAGCGCTAGTAGCCACCTATCTCCCGTCCCTCCTCCTCTCCGGGTTCCTCTTCGACATCGCGAGCATGCCGCCCGCTCTGCGCGCCATCACCTTCCTCGTCCCGGCCCGTTACTACATCACCGTGACCCGGGGCATCTTCCTGAAGGGGGTGGGGCTCGAAGTCCTCTGGCCGCAGGCCATCTTCATGTGCCTGTACGCGGCGCTCGGGCTGGGGCTCGCGATTCTCTTTTTCCGGAAGGAGCTCCAGGTCTGAGGAACGGCGCGGGAGTTGGGGAGCGATCGGCATACCGGGGAGCCGAAGACGCGCATCCAGGCGCGCAGCGACGTCGTCTCTCGTTTCTTCGGGTCCGGCGGATGATCGTGAAGGAGCTCCGTCAGCTCTTCCGGGACCCGCGCTCGAAGCGGGTCATCTTCGTGGCACCGGTCATCCAACTCGTCCTGTTCGGCTATGCCGTGAACACGGACGTGCGAAATGTCGCGACCTTCCTCGTGGATCACGATCGGTCTTCCGCATCACGGGAGCTCGTGGACGCGTTCACCGCCTCCGGTTACTTCCGGGTGGTGGGTCGGTCGGACTCCGCCGTGGGGCTGGCGCGAGCGCTGGACACCGGTGAGGCGACCGTGGGGATCGAGATCCCGGCGGGCTTTGCCGCTAACCTCGCGGCGGGCCGAAGCCCCGCGGTTCAGTTCCTGGTGGATGGAACCAACTCGAACACGGGGACCATCGTCTCAGGGTACGCCGCCAAGATTGTCCAACAGGCCGGGATCCGCGCCGTCGAGGGCACCGGCCGTGAGCTGCCACCGCTTCCTGACCTCCGCACGCGAGCTTGGTTCAATCCCTCTCTCGAATCCCGGGTCTATAACGTCCCAGCGGTAATCGGGGTGATCGTCCTCCTCATGTGCCTCCTCCTCACGGCGCTGGCAGTCGTCCGCGAGCGCGAGCTCGGTACCCTCGAACAGCTCCTCGTATCGCCCCTCACCCCCACGGAGCTCATCCTGGGGAAGACGATTCCCGTGGCGGGGATCGCACTGATCCAGCTCACCCTCGTGACCACGGTGGCCCTTCTCTGGTTCCACATCCCTCTCCGTGGCCCGATCCTGGTCCTTCTGCTCGCCGCCGCTCTATTCATCCTGGCCGGGCTTTCGTTCGGGCTCCTCATCTCGACGATCTCGAACACCCAGCAGGAAGCGTTTCTGGCGATGTTCCTCTTCCTCCTCCCGTCCATCATCCTCTCCGGCTTCCTCTACCCCGTCGAGACGATGCCCTGGATCTTCCAGCAGCTCACCCTCTTGAATCCCCTCAGGCACTTCCTCGAAGTCGTCCGGGCGATCTTCCTCAAGGGGTCGGGGATAAGGGAGCTGTGGGGGCAGCTCTCGGTCCTCGCGGCCATGGCTCTCGCCGGGGTGGTATTTGCGACTCGAAGGTTCTCGCGGACGACCTGAGGCGCCTAGCTCCTTTGGGGGGTGCCGTCGTCTCGGCCGATCCCACCGTGAGCCCCGTCCGGGCCTACCATTGATGAGCACGCACGTCGGCCGTATCTTTCCAGACTGCCGATCCGGATCTATGGATCGGTTTTTTCTGTCGACCGGTTCGTTCCGTCCAGTTCAGGAGAGAG